>JBIICM010000199.1:0-4130 GCA_044238875.1 Flavobacteriales bacterium
CGCTCCACACCTTCCATCCGGTTGATCAGCAAGGTTCTCACTGCAATGCCGGTGGCTGTATCTCCTGTATAGCTTTTTCTTCTTGCGGCCTCCATCGCTCCATACCCCTGTTCCGTATTCCAGATCGGTTTAACGATACCATTTTCATTCAGCAATTTCCTGAAGTTTCTGATCAGCGGTATCAACTCTTTTTCAGGCGAAGCTTTTTCAGGTGTGTAGAAATGGGCACCTGCAATGTCAAAATACTGCTGCGGCGTGATTTTTAAATAAGCATTCATCCACAAGGTGCCGTTTTTTTCCGCCGGCAACCAATCGAATGTCCCGGCAACAATACCCGGTGAAATTATTTTAATGTCAGAATCTATTGATTTCAGTATCCGCGCTGCGGAAATTGTAAGTGCCGACATATCTGCCACCTGCCCGTTGAAGAATATGGGGAAATTGGGCTCGTTCCAGATTTCATAATATTTAATTTTTCCCTTATACCGGTTGCCTACAGTTTTCAAATAATTTTCCCAAAGGGTAATTGATTTTGGCGGATAATTGGCGCCTCTGCCATATACACCCGTAGTATCTTCAGGCTTTAAACTAGCCCACGTCGGGGTTTGTCCAAGCACATATACCAGCTCAATATGCTTCAATTGCGCTGTAGCCACAATTTTGTCGAAGCGTTCAAAGTCCCACTTGCCTTCCTGCGGCTCCAGCTGGTTCCAGCAAAGGCCAATATCCCAGAGACGCATGGCCGGAAATATGATTTTCTGATCTTGGTTGAGGAATTCACCATTGTGCATGCCGAAAAATGCAGTATCTGCCGTCTGTGCAAAGGCACTGATGAAAAAGAAAAAATTTAACCCCAGTAAAAACAATTTCATTCATCAAAATTAGCGATTCATTAAAATGATGCGGCAGCCCCTGCGCGTTTTAATTTGTTTATCCAAGCCTGTTGGTAAAACTTCGGTTATGAGTTCAAATCTAAGCTTACCTTTGTATGGTGATTTCTCCAAAAACCATTCAGCAGGTTATGGACACCGCCCGGATTGAGGAGGTGGTCGGTGATTTTGTGGCATTGAAAAAACGCGGGGCGAGCCTGTTGGGGCTTTGTCCTTTTCACAATGAAAAAACCCCTTCGTTTAATGTTTCTCCGGCAAGGGGTATTTTCAAATGTTTTGGTTGCGGACAGGCGGGTAATGCCGTGGGCTTTATCATGGAACATGAAAAGTTCAGTTACCCCGATGCCATTCGTTATCTGGCCAAGCGGTATCATATTGATGTTATTGAAGAGGGCAGCAATGATGAGATCCGGCAGGAAGTAATGGATAGAGAATCCATGTTCCTGCTGAATCAGTTTGCTGCAGAATACTTCGCTGATCAGTTGTGGCATACTGAAAATGGACAGGCCATTGCACTGAGTTATTTCAGGGAAAGGGGGTTCACTGATGAAACGATCCGGAAGTTTCAGCTGGGTTTTCACCCCGAAGGGCGTTCTGAGTTTACCGAAGCAGCTTTAAAAGCGGGTTACAACAAGGCTTTTATGGTGCGCTCCGGCCTCACCATTGAACGGGAGGACGGCGGTACTTTCGACCGTTTCAGGGGGCGGGTTATGTTTCCAATCCACCAGGTTTCGGGTAAGGTTACCGGTTTTGGCGGTCGAATTCTTACAAGCGATAAAAAGATCGCCAAGTACCTGAACTCTCCTGAATCTGATGTGTACCACAAAAGTCAGGTGCTTTATGGAATCAACCTCGCCCGGAAAGCCATCGTTACAAAGGATGAGTGTCTTTTGGTAGAAGGTTATACAGATGTGATTTCCCTACATCAGACCGGTATCGAAAACGTTGTGTCTTCTTCAGGCACTTCCCTTACCGCTGATCAGATACGCATCATTCAGCGGTACACAAAAAACATTACTTTTCTTTTCGACGGTGATGCGGCCGGACTTAAAGCGGCCTTCCGTGGTATTGACATGGTGCTTGAGCAGGGCATGCAAATACGCATAGTACAATTTCCCGACGGAGAAGACCCCGACTCATTTGCGCGAAACAACCCGCCGGTTTATGTACAGGATTTCATCCGTGATCAGGCCGTTGATTTTATCAATTTCAAGGCTTCTGTTCTGCTGAAGGATGCGGGCGGCGATCCCATCCGAAAGGCTGAGGTAATACGCGATATAATTCAGTCGCTTTCGCTCGTGCCCGACCCTATCATCCGCTCTGTTTATGTACGGGAGTGTTCAAGGCTGCTTGAACTGCCCGAACAAACCCTGATCGGTGAATTAAACCGCCTGGTAAAAAATCGCCGGCAAAAGGCTGATGAGCAAATAGTCCGGCAGGATGAGCGGACTGCCCCGCCCGAAATACCGGAATCAGATGCTCCGGCCCCTGAAACCGGCTATCTTGCTGAAGCCCAGGAAGCCGACATCGTCCGCATTCTTATCAAATACGCCAACCGTGAATTTGTTTTTCATGGCCGCAACGAACAGGGCGAAGCCATTGATGTTCAGGTGCGAACAGGTGATTTTATTTTACACGAGCTGATTACCGATAATCTTGAACCGGTAAAGCCGGCTTACCATCGCATATTTGATATTATTATCGAAAGCGGCGAGGCCGCCTTCCCCGAAGAAAGCTGGTATTTACAACACTCCGATCCTGAAATTTCAGTAACTGCGATTAACCTCACAAGCGTGCAACATACCCTGAGCGAACATTGGCGCGAAATACACGGCATCTATGTAAGTGCCGAGGAGGAGATGCTGCGTAAAACAGTAATGGAAGCCGTTTATGCCTTTAAACTGCGCAGGGTTCAGGTGATGCTCAATGAACTTCGGCAGCAAATCGGAACTGCAAAACCTGATGATGATATTAGCGAAGCACTTGAGCAGTATGTGAGTCTCGAAAACGCCAAGCGAGAACTCGCCGGACAGCTCTCTTATGTTATTCTTTAGAGTATGTTGATTTGCCGTGAAAAGCCCTGCTCAAGCGTAATGAATGTTTCCGTACGCTGTATGCCCGGTATTGGCTGCACCTTCTCGTTGAGCACCTCGCGCAGGTGATTCGTATCACGGCATAACACCTTTGCAAAGATGCTGTAAACGCCGGTAGTATAGTGCAGTTCAACGATTTCAGGTATTTTTCGCATCATTTCGCGCACATCAGCATAGGCAGAGCCTTTGTCGAGAAAAATGCCGATGAATGCACAAATATCGTAGCCGATTACCGTTGGGTTTACAATCAGCTGAGAGCCCACCACAACACCAATCTCCAGGAGTTTTTTCATGCGTACATGGATAGTGCCCGCTGAAACATCAAGTTGTTTGGCAATTTCAGTGTAGGGTACCACCGCATCATTCATCAGAATGGTTAAGATTTTCCGATCCAGCAGATCAATTTCGGCGCCTTTGCTCATCTAATTAATTGTTATACAAAGGTATAAATAATTTACATTTTTAATAGTTAAATTGGCTTTCAGTTAGCTTTTTGATAATTCCTTTGCTCTTTGTTCCGCTTTGAAAATAGCCTCCTGCAGATTTTCCCCCAATCCGGTCAGATTGAAAACAGAAAATGCAGCTTCTGTAGTACCTCCCCTTGACGTTACTGCCCTGATCAGTTCATCCAGACTTTGTTCAGCCTGATTGATCAGGTGAAACGACCCCAGCATGGTTTGCTTCACCAGCATGGCCGATACGCCTTCTTCAATACCCATTGCTTTGCCGGCTTCAATCATGTGTTTAACCAGGTAGAAAAAATAGGCCGGACCACTGCCGCTAAGAGCAGTTACTGCATCGAGCTGTGATTCCTGTTCGATAAAAACGGTTCGTCCGGTAGTTGACAACACATGCTCCGCCTTGCGCATTTGTGCAGCCGTAGTTTCAGGATGGGCAATCAGCGCCGTAACCCCCATGCCCAATCCGGCCGGCGAGTTTGGCATCGCGCGCACCAGGGTTTTATGTATAAGCAGCTTTTCAAGGTAAGCGAGGGTAATGCCAGCCATGATTGAAAGCACTACAATGCCTGGCCGGAGGTGATTTTTCAGACCCATAGCCAGATCAGCAAAATCCTGCGGCTTTACAGCAATCAGTATCAGTTCACTGTCTCCTATAGCGGGATCATCAGGAGTGACCACCGAACCCA
>JBIICM010000200.1:0-4109 GCA_044238875.1 Flavobacteriales bacterium
AGCCGGCTACTAATCCGGGACTGGAAAAACTTAACGCGGGCTCCGGTTGGACTGAAGCTATGCTTCAGCGATCCAACCGTGAGTCCACGGATTAGTAAAGTCGGCAAAGCCGGCTACTAATCCGGGATTCGAATTCCGTCTTTCGCTCTTCAGGCTGCTTTCGCAGCCTTTAATTGAAAAAGTAGAAGATTTCATTGAAAAGATAAAGCTCCATATAGATTAATCCATCAGCCCCTAACTCCTCCTTGGCGAAAGGGGCTGGGCGCGAGTCACAGATTAATTATGTTTTGCTTTTTTCTTGTAATGCCTGCCATAAAAATAAAGAATCAGTATGGGCATCAGAAAAAGTTCAGCAACAAGTGCAACCAGCAGGGTGAGTGAAATCATCAGGCCGATATAAAAGGTGCTTTTAAACGCACTCAGCATTAAGATGGCAAAACCCGATGAAATAATCAGTGCGGTAAGTATCATGGCCTTGCCGGTTGAAAGGTAGGTAACCCGCAAAGCATGCGGCAGGGTGCTGCCCTTGTCGAGTTCAACTTTCAGTCGGCTCAGCAGATGGAGCGTATCATCAATGGCAATACCGAAGGCAATTGAAAAAATAATTGAGATGGTTACTTTCATTTCAATCCCGGCAAAGCCCATCAGCCCTGCTACTGCCAAAAGCGGAATCAGATTGGGGAGCACTGATATCAGCATCATGCGCCATGAACGGAAAATCAGAAAGATAATCAACATCAGCACAATTAGATCCATGCTCAGCCCTTCAAGCATATTGGATGTCATGTAATTATTGCTCTTGTCAATCAGATCGGAACTTCCGGTGATTCTGAAATTGAGCCGATCAGGCAGGGTTTGCAGAAACGCAAGCAGGCGATCGTTCTTTAATCCGACTGCAAAACTACCCTTGTCTTTCATCTGACCGCTGAACCTGGCCGCTTTTCCGCTGGTATCAAGGTAGGCCCTGACAGCGCTGGTTTTAAGAAACGGTTTTATCCTGTTCAGCAGTGTGTCGTATTCCAATCTGGTTTCCGGCAAACCATACCATGCAGGGTCTCCGTCATGCACAGCCTGTCTGAACCCGGATATTACCTGAACCGGGGAAACCAAATTTCCAACGTGCAATGAATCGTACAAAAAGTGATTTACTTTGGCGAGTGACTGCAGATTGTCCCATGAAATAAGGCTTTCGCCGTTTGATGACACATAAAGCTCAAAGCCTCGTACGCCTGAAAAATGGGTATCGAAAAAGCTGAGTTCGTTTTTTACGGGATGTGATTCATCCAGGTCATCCAGCACTGCATTGTTTATGCGGATTTGACTGATGCCCCATCCGGCGATAACCAGGATGGCCAAACTTATCAGAAAAATACGTGTTGGATTTCGGAATACCCACCTCAGCATAGATTTCAGCTGACGATCCCAGCGGGCATTGAGGGTGTGTATCTTTAAGCGGGATGGATTTTTAACCCGCAGCAGCATCCATGGTAGAATGGTAATGCTGAGCAGGTAAGCAGCCACTACCCCAAACGCTGTGTAAGTGCCAAAATCTCTGATGGGCTGCACGGCGGTGGTTCGTAGTGTGAGAAAGGCAAAAGCTGTAGCCACACAGGTAAGTAGTGTAGCAAAACCAACCTCCCTGATGGCTGCTCTGATGGCCGTCAACCGGTCGGAGCCTCCCACAATTTTCTCATGAAACTGACTGGTAATGTGAATTACATCAGACATGCCCACCACAAAAAGAATGCAGGGCACCAGAATCACCATCAGGTCAATGGCCTTACCGGTTGCCACCATCAGGCCAATGGTCCAAACGATGGAAAGGATCAC
Source organism: Flavobacteriales bacterium (assembly GCA_044238875.1). Classification (GTDB taxonomy): domain Bacteria; phylum Bacteroidota; class Bacteroidia; order M30B66; family M30B66; genus JAIBAI01. Next base: position 1,831 of record JBIICM010000200.1, read on the forward strand.
CACCAGCAACGGCACCATCACACCCCAGAAACTCCTGAATGTGAACCACAGAAAAAGTACCACAAACACCAGCGAGATGCTGATGAACAGTTGCATTTCGCTGCGTGTTGTTTCAAGGTATGTTTTCTCCCACCTGATCTTGCCGGTAATAAAAACATCTTCAAGATCTGAGCGGGCAATAATCCTGTCGATTTGCTGCAGAAGACTGTCGGCACTGACCTTATCCGGCTGATCGCTGTGTTTAACAATCAGAACAGTTGATTTCATATCGGCCGACAATAAACGCCCGGTGTACAGTCCGTCCTTTACAATCCTTGCCGAGTCTTCCCTAAGTTGGCTGGCATCTTTTGTATCAACAAGCGGAATACCCGTGTACCCAAAATCATTAATCACCGGGGTTTTAAGGTTGGTGAGACCACTTACTGATTTTACCAGCGGCAGTTCACGAATGGCCCCTGTAACGGCATCAACTTTTTGCAGGAATGCCGTATCAAACACTGAGCGGGAATTACGAAAACCGATGAGCAGGAAATCATTGTCGGCACCGAATTTTTCGCGGTACTGATAATAAAAAGCAACATCGTCACTTTCAACAGGAAAAAAATGCTCGAAGTTGTAATCAAATGAGAGGTTCCGCGAAGCCCAGATGAACCATCCGGTGATGATCACAACCAAAACTGCCCCGGTATTTACCAATCTGGTAAAACTCATGGATGTTTTTTAAGGAGCATGAAAAGGATGACCAGACAAAACGAAACATTGAGTAGGATGTTCGAAAATGCCCAGGACCAATGTCCGCTTCTGGCCAGCATGAGGGTTTCATAGCTGAATGCAGAAAAGGTGCTCAGACCTCCGCAGAAGCCTGTAACGGCAAAGATTCTCATGGTGTCGGCCGCACCGTTTGCCAGGCTCGTCCTGAAAAACAGGCCCATCAGCAGACATGATGCTGCATTGGCTAGAAAGGTGGCAAGCGGGAAACTTAGTACCGCCTGTTTCTGAATGGCAAGCGACAAGAGCAGGCGTGTCAGGGAACCCAGTGCTCCCCCTACCATAACTGCGAATATCCAGCCGGGCTGCATGCGATTTATTTTGACCTTTTTGAATAGCGCTGATATAAGCTGAATGCGACCCAGGCGATCCCGGCACCGCCTATCCAGCCTGCTAGAATATCTGCCGGATAGTGGTTTCCGAGGTAAATTCTGCTGTACCCCACCAGGAATGTCCAAATACCAAGCGTTGTGGTTAGCAACCCATTGCGAAGCAACAGGCCAAGAAACATGCTCAGCGCAGCGGTATTGGAAGCATGGGAGGAATAAAACCCATACAAGCCGCCGCATTTATTGTTTACCAGATGAACATCCGCCGAAAGGGTGCTGTTATGGCAGGGTCTGGGCCTGGAAACCAAATTTTTAACAGCAACGCTGAGCTGGTCGCTTACCAGTATCATCAGGGCTACTGATATTAAAATCGGAACGGTTTGTCTCCTGTATTTTCTGTAAACCAGCCAAAGCAGAAAGACATATAGAGGAATAAAAAACCAGCGGGTCGAAATGATCCACATTATATCATCGGCCCATGGCGTATGCGCTCCGTTGATCAGTCTGAAAATTGAAGAGTCAAATGCCAATGCTTTCACGGCTGGTTCAATTGCTGCCAGAGCAGGTCTTTAAGCCTTTGCAGCCCCTCCCCGGTATGCGAAGAAATAAATATATAAGGTATTTCAGGCAAATCTTTGGCGAAACCGGCTTTCAGTTCCTCATCAAGCAAATCACTTTTTGTGATGGCCAGCACCCTTCTTTTCAGCAGCAGCTCGGGATTGTATTGCTGAAGTTCATGCAGCAGTACCTTGAACTCTTTATGTATATCGGGGCTGTCAGCAGGTACCATAAAAAGCAGCAGCGAATTGCGCTCAATATGCCGAAGAAATCGCAGTCCGAGACCGCGGCCTGTATGAGCACCTTCGATAATGCCGGGTATATCGGCCATAACAAAAGAGTTGTAATCACGCCCTGCCACTATGCCCAGGTTGGGAACCAGGGTGGTAAAGGGATAATTTGCAATCTCTGGTTTGGCTGCTGAAAGTTTTGAAAGCAGTGTTGATTTCCCGGCATTGGGAAAGCCAACAAGGCCCACATCAGCCAACACTTTCAGCTCAAGAATGATCCAATCTTCACGTCCAGGTTCGCCGGGTTGGGCAAAGCGGGGCGTTTGAAGGGTGGATGACTTAAAATGATTGTTACCCAAACCTCCTCTTCCTCCCTGTACCAGTACTTTTTCCT
>JBIICM010000201.1:0-4028 GCA_044238875.1 Flavobacteriales bacterium
AACAATGGAAGATAAAGAATTTCATACTGCCCTCCGTAAATGCCAAAGGCAAGCCCGGCCCAAAACAATGCATTGGCCGGCGTAGGCAGTCCGCTGAAAGTTTGAGCCTGAGCAGGGTCATTATTAAACCTGGCGAGCCGCCACGCTGATAAAAGGGGGATCAGCAGGTGAACATACCTGAAGATGAACATCAGGGGCTCTTCACCGGTAAGAGATGAGTTATCGGCTGCGGCACTGAGGGTGAGTTCCCATGCCAGCAGTCCGGGCAGCACACCAAAGCTGACCATATCGGCCAGTGAATCGAGGTCTTTACCGATAGCAGAATGTGCATTGAGCAGGCGTGCTGCAGCACCGTCGAAAAAATCAAACACCGCCGAAATGATAATACACCAGGGCACCCATTCAGGCCGGCCTGACAGAATCAGCTGAATACCGATGCAGCCGGATGCCAGATTGCCCAGCGTTATCAGGTTAGGGAGATTTTTTCGTAACATCTTGCAGATCAACTGGGTTATATTCCCTTGAGGGCTGATAATTCTTCTTTCTGCGCAGGAATTTCTTTTCGAAGAATTCATGACTGATCACCGTTAAGGCGGATGTGACAATCAGGCCAAGCAAAGGTTCCAGCAGCAGAACAGAAGCAGCGCCCTGTTTATCAATCATAAAGTTCATGAGGTAATATCCGGCAATGAGGCCTATCGCATGATAGGCGTACAGACCATAGATTCGTTTTCCCGGTTCGTTAAAAATCTTAAGTTTAGCCAGTTTCAGAAAGGAGTTTGAACCAAAATTCTGTTCAAATACAAAATAGGCAAGTGTTGCAGCCATTGCCAGTCTTTCGGTAATAAAAATGATTTGCTGGGGTACTTCCGCAAAACGTTCCAATACTTTATCCCTGAAGATGATGTAAAGGAAAAAGAAAATGTAAACAGCAGCATTTGTTCTGCGGGTGTTGCTTTTTAGATTGTTGTAAAGTGAATATTTAAAAAAACTGAAATAGGCAAGGTAGGCTCCTGCCACAAAATCGCACAAGATGTTCAGGGTATTGAAGCGGAATAAAGCTTTACTGCCGTTAAGCGCAGATGAATCCTGAAGTGCTGCTGAACCTGCAAATACCAGCAGACAAATCAGAAACAGCCATTTTTCATTGCGCCTGAAAAAATTCATCAGCAGGGGCCAGATGATGATGAACTGAAAGGTCACAGCAATTGACCACATATTGCCGATGACAAGATTCATGGGCCCGTTATGGCCATTGTAAAAGAAATTGGTAAAAAAGCCCAGATAGGCCCAAAATGGAATTGCATGGCCAATTTCAGATTCAAGCCCGGTAGTCATTTGGGGGGCTATGTAATATCCGATGAAAAGAATTACCCAATAAAGCGGAAGCAGGGTAAGAATGCGTCGCATATAATAGCGCAACACATTCATTTTCTTATAGATAAAACGTTCTTCGAAAACTCCCCAGGTGTTTAAAAAACCTGTTAGAATAAAAACCAAACTGTATGCTGCGTTGTTAAGATTTCCGGTAAATTGCCTCAGGTCTAAAAACAGTGTTGAAACATTCAGCTGCTGATTGGAAGTGATAAAACCATGAGAAAAGAAAATAGCAAGAAAAGCCATAAATCTTATCGCGTAAATATTGTCGAAATGCGATTTTCTGATCAGTCTTTTCATAATGGCTTAACAGCTCCTGCGGCTCCGGAGTCTGCAAATAAAAAGATTTTCAACTACATGCCACTTAAAAAAATTATCACATTCATAGGCTTGATGTTTCCTGGGCTTATTTCAGCGCAGGGCAATGCCCCCAAATACAGCAATGAGTTTCTCGCCATCGGGTTGGGTGCAAGGGCGCTCGGCATGTCAGGAGCTTATGTGGCAGCAGCCTCAGACGCCACTGCCGGTTACTGGAATCCGGCGGGTTTGAGCGGAGTTACTTCAAGATTTCAGGTCAACCTGATGCATGCTGAATATTTTGCAGGCATCGCCAAGTATGATTTCGGGGCACTGGCTGCCCGGCTTGACAATAAAAGCGTGATCGGACTTACCGTGATTCGCTTCGGGGTTGATGATATTCCGGAAACATCAGAGCTTATTGACGCCAACGGAAATATCAATTATGACAGAATTACCTCGTTTTCAGCAATTGACAATGCCTTTATGCTGTCATATTCACGCAGTTTGAAGGATAATTTGCAGGTGGGTGGAAGTTTTAAGGTAATTCACCGTAAGGTGGGAGATTTTGCAAAAGCCTGGGGTTTCGGCATCGATGCGGGGGTTCGCTATACGCGCGGAAAATGGCTGTTTGCTTCACAATTGCGCGATGCCAGTTCTACCTTCAACGCATGGAGTTTCAACCTGAGCGAGTCACAGCGTAATGCATTTAACGCAACAGGTAACCAAATTCCTGAAAATTCGCTGGAGCGCACAACCCCTTCGCTGATTGTTGGAGCCGCCCGAAATTTTTCGTTCGGAGAAAAGTTTGAACTGCTTGCTGAAGCTGACCTTCAAACAACCTTTGATGGTATGCGTAATACGCTGATCAGAGACAAGGTGTTTTCAATGAGCCCGGTTATTGGTATTGAGGCTTCCTACCGCAAGCTTATTTTTGTCAGAGCAGGTGTAGGCAACTTTACCACCCAGCTCAATGATCAGGGAAATGGCCGAATCACAACCTTCAGTCCCAACATGGGTCTCGGCATCAAAATCAGGAATTTTATGATTGACTATGCGCTAACCAATATTGGCGCATCTGTTTTTTATTCAAATGTCTTCTCCTTGCGTTTTGATATTCAGCAGGCGAAAGCCAGTCAGTAATTGCACATCATGATCAAAAAGATACTCTTTGTTTTTTTGGCCCTTTGGGGTTTTGTTGCACAGGGGCAGCAATCGGCAAACGATTGGATTAACTACGATCAGAAGTATTACAAATTCAAAATCTGGAACGATGGGGTTTACCGAATACCTTATGCCCTGATTGTTTCAGCAGCGCCAGAACTTGAATCGGTTGACCCGGCCCAGATACAGATTTTTTCAAGAGGAGAAGAGCAATTCATTCACATAGAGCAGGGCCAGGACGGTGTCTGGAATCAGGGTGACTATATCGAATTTTTCGGAAGAAAAAATGATGGCTGGCTTGATACAAAACTTTACCCTGATCCCGCCGACCAGTCAAACCCCTATTTTTCGCTGTTCACTGATACGGCCGCATATTTTCTGACCTGGTCAAACACTGCTGAAAACAAAAGGTTAGAGCAACTGAATGATCAGAATTTCAGCGGACTCACACCAGCACCTTATTTTATTCAGGAAGTGCTGAATCAGCTAACATCCTCCTATTATTTCGGGAAAACTGATTTTAACAATTCTACTGACTGTGAATATACCAATGGAGAGGGTTGGTCAGGTCCTGTATTTGCTGCACCGCGCCTGAATCAGACCCTGAACCTGCCCAGTTTGAATAAAGCTGCAGCAGGCCCCGAAGCTACCCTTCGCGTTTGCTTTAAAACTATCTCAAATGTAACCGCTGTTAGCGGAGATCATAAGCTTCAGCTTTACCTGAACAATGAACTGAAGCACGATACTTTACTTGAAGGGCACGGTAGCCGAAGCTTCACTTTAAAAATGCCACTTGCAGGCTTGGGTGCATCTACAACACCCTTTAAATACAATTACCCCAAACTGACTGACCAAAGTGGGGTGGGCATTACTTCAAATGCGGTTTTCTCCCATTATCTATGGTCGTACGCGCATAATTTCGCCCTTGAAAATAAGTCGGTTTTCAGGATGATTATTCCTGACAATCCTTCCTCAGACAAGTATCTGCTAAACATTACCGCCTTTGCCGCCGGCAGTTCCCCGGTATGGTTGTACGACCTTAGTGCAAACCGCCGTATAGTTGTTATAAATCAGTCGGGCACCTTCAGCGCGGTGCTACCCAATTCAGGTGCAGCCAAACGTGAATGTTTTATCTTTTCTGAGGCGCAGGTGCAGCAGGTGCAACAGCTTGCTGCAATTGATTATGTGTC
>JBIICM010000211.1:0-3700 GCA_044238875.1 Flavobacteriales bacterium
ACCCCGGCTCCGGGTACTGAGCCGTGATTTTTGGAGTTTTTCCCGAAATCACGGCTTTTTTCATTCTCCAAACCCCTTGCTAAATCTGAGATATAGCCGATTACTGAATTTATTTCCGGAGTTCGATAATTGTCTGTTTCCGAATCAAAGAATAAACCAGCGGGAAACAGCATGTTGTTTTGCCCTTCTAAATAATCGGACAAGGTTAGTCATAAATTTGACTAATCATGAAGGAGCGAACAGAACGCAAAACCAAAGAAGAAAAGCTGGCCATTCTGAATGAGGCCACAGAACTGGGAGTAACTGCTACCTGTCAGAAGTACGGCATTTATCCGGCAACATATTATAACTGGAAGACCAAGTATGAATCCATGGGTGAGGATGGATTTACTCATGGAATGACACCTGATCAGTTGAAAGAAATAAGAAGATTGCGCAAGGAGAACCAGCGTCTGAAGGATCTATTGATAGAAAAGGAGCTGGAATCCAAACTCAAGGTGTCCGATTTGCTTCAGGAAGGATTGAGAAGCAAAAAATCGGCATTAGAACGCCATCATCTGTTTCCAAAGGCTTGGCTACAACGAAATGGAGTCACCGAACAACGGGAAACCAATCAGATTGCCAATTATGCCCTGGTAGAATGGAGTGATAATATTTCTATCTCAGATTCTGCACCAGCAGACTATTTGCCTGGCTATCTTAATAGGCTTTCATCAGAAGAAAAACAAAGAATGTATTATTGGCACGCCTTACCAGAAAAATGGGAGCAAATGAATTTTGAAGATTTTTTGGTTGAGCGTAGAAAACGAATAGCACAAGTTGTAAAAGACGCTTATGCAACTATCAGTAAATAACCAAAGCTTTTTGCCTTTCAATTTACCTACCCCTGTTTTTTGCACATCCAACACCGAATTTCTGCTAAGCGGCGGCCTGCCGGTAGGGGGCTCTTATTCTGGCGAGGGCATCAGCAACAACCGTATAAACCCTTCATTGCTCAGACCGGGGTTCCGGGTAGTTACCTATACATACACTGCAAGTTCGGGCTGTTCGTCGCTTGATATAGCGCTCATGCGTATTGAAACCTGCACAGGCCTCATCATATGCGCTACTTTACCACCGGTGAGGCAATTCCGGACCAAACCGGGCCAACCATAACGGAGCAAACCGGGCCAAAATTTCTTTGCGCCTGATCAGGTTGCATTAAAAGCCTTTTATGGCAAAGCAGGGTGGGGTCAGCTTGCCGGAATGGGGGTCAATGGTTTCAGGAATAATCTCTAATAGACTGAGCCAGTTCATTTAACAAAAAGTTAGAAAGTGAATATTTTCATACACTAAGACTTTACTTCCGGCGTTAATAGTAAAACGAACACAGCAAGTGATAATGAGATTGGTATTTACCTAAATCTCCTGCCTCTTATGAAAAACACATACCTGAAATTTTCAAAATTCCTGTGTTATGAAAATAAGGGTTCAATTGGTACTTGTTTTCTCAATGTTCTGGCTGACTGAGCCATTACTCGCAACAGATAGTGACATTGAGGGTGTTTATCAGAAAAAGTCAGCAGCGGGAATAATTTACAGGCTATGGCTTTACGAACAAGGTTATTTCGTAATGGCGCTTTATGAAAGAAATAAAATAACATTTGACTCCGGCGCTGTAAAAATTAAAAAACAATCAATTGCACTAAGTTCCTCCCTTAAAGGAGGTATAATTCCCTCCTATCAAACCTTTCAGCTCTATAAATCAAGAGCCGGATTACATGAAAGTCGTTTTCATTTAGTTAAATCCAATGAACCTGTTTGGGAAAAGCTGAATGATTTAACCATTGACCGAAACTACAATCCTGTTACAGGTGATACATTAAGCAATGATAACTACTATAAAAGCGGCACGCGAATGGTTTATGTCAAATATACCCGTGCCCAAAAAAGAAAAAAGGAGGAAAATCGCCTGCAGGCATTGGCTGATATGGAGCGTAAAAGGAAAGAACGGAAAGAGGAGTTGATCACCATAAGTGAAACCAAACATTCGTATTTACAGATGGTTGCTGATTACTTGCCTGAATATACTGAGATCCTTACAAAGTATTATTGTGGCCCGGGTTACTTTGAGAAAAGAGATAATTTGTATATCTATCACCAAGGTTTGGACAGCATATTCTCATGGACACGTTGGAATTTGGAAATTACAAGAATGGATTTATTGGAGACCACCATTCATGAAAGTGTTCATAAGGCAAATTATGAATACTTAGTTAAACATAAAGAAATCGCTAAAAAAGAAAACAAAACCGATACTGTAGTTGAATTTATATTAAGTCCTCAATTCAAATTTAACAAGATTGATCGCGCAGATATACCCAAGAGCGAATTCATCTATTATGTAATACCTGATGAATTTATATTTCGCCGAGATACATTTTTATATAAGGGATTCAAAAAAGAAATAAATGATCCCATCAGTCCGCGTATGATTTCATATTTAACTGATAAATATGTTTCTGCAAATGTTAAGGGTATATATGGTTTGTTAAATGAGTTTTCTGCTTATTTTCATGGCTTCAATGCCACTTTGATGCTGTATGAAAGAGCAGATAGTCTCTTTGAAAAATATAATTATTCGCATTTAAAAGATCTAAATAGTTCATGCCTGGCATATTATGAGTTTAAGCTGTTTATAGCATGGTATCTCACTTATACCAAAGAATGCGAGCCGGAGGTATATCAGAAATTAATTTCTGATGCCATCCTTCGGCGCACATTTACTGAAATTGATATAGCTTTTTCAGCAAGATGCACAGATTTTGAAAACATATTCAGAAAACATTGGAACGATAAACCTGAATTCTGCAAAAATATTACCCTCATCAAAGCGGAATTGGAAAACAGGCAAGGGATTCTGAACGAGTTTGCCTTTGGTAAAGATTTCACAACATCCAAAGCACAAGCGATTAGAAAAAGATGAAAGCCCTTGTGGATTGGTTTGATCAGAGACCAAATATTTTCCGAACCCATCAGAACAATATTCAAAGCCATTGCCACTCATGTTGTGCTTACCTAATACACCATTACATACTGATTAAATAATTTCAGGCAGCCATAACTAAGGCTACAATTACCACGATTGCAAGTATGATCAGAATAACGATGGTACTGCAACCTGAGCTTAGGGTATCCAGAAATCCGCTACCTTTTCTTCTTGCAATTAATCCGATAACAAAAGCAAGTAAAACAATAAAGATTAAAATCTCCATGGACCGTTAAAATGTTTATCAGAAATAATGTTCAAAAATAGCAAGTTATTTATCCGAATACTGTTTTCAAAAAAATTATCGGTATCGTAGCAATCAAATTAACTCCCCTCCCTTTTGGCAAAGCGCATTTAGCTTAAAAGGAAGGACGGATTAACCCCTGTTACCTGGGGGAGACAAGGCGGAAGCATATGGCTACAGGGGTAAGCTTCCCGGAATCGCTGCGACAACCATGAGGTCTGCTTCCCGGAATAATATTTTAATTATTAAGGTGTCAGCTTTCCGGAATAAGGGGTCAAGGTCAATGGTTTCCGGAATAATCAACTTAAGAACCGTAAGGTGCGATTCAATTTAAATGTCCAAACCCAACTGATTCCGGGTATCCTGCGTCTGAGGGAAACATCTTGTCAAAACCGCGCGGAGCGCACCTTTGAAAACCAATGCGAAGG
>JBIICM010000202.1:0-4009 GCA_044238875.1 Flavobacteriales bacterium
TACAGGTGTTTTTCTGACGAATGAATGCAACCATCCGACAAAAGGCCCATGATGTGCAGCTTTTTACCTGTTTGTTTAACATAGTCAAAACAGGCTTTCAATGTAGGATTGTTATCCATTGAATGATCCTCAATTGCCTTGTTGATTTTTACGAGTTCCTGAAAGATGACCCTTCCGGCGCCAATGTTAAGATGACCTACTTCTGAGTTCCCCATCTGACCTTCAGGCAGGCCTACATCCAGTCCGCTGGTGCCAAGGGTAGCATGCGGATGTTCTTTTAACAATGCATCCATTACAGGTGTGTTTGCATTTGCAATGGCATCAGACCGGCTGCAATCTCCCAGGCCCCAGCCGTCGAGAATTAACAGGGCTACTTTTTTATCGTTCATACTGCTTTTTTAAAATGCACTTCAAAAATACAACCGGATGGCTGATTGTCTTTCAGAAAAATTCTTCCGCCCATTGCATTGGTAAGATTACGGATGATAAAAAGACCTAGGCCTGTGCCTTTGGTATTGCGTGTTTCCTCCCGACCAGAACGGTAAAAACGGCTGAACACGGCTGATTTTTCAGCATCTGCAATGCCAGGCCCCTGATCGGTCACCCGCAGCAATGCTTCAGTACGATCATTGATTACCTCAACCTGAATACTTTTTCCTGATGCGGCATATTTAATTGCGTTTTCCAGCAGATTTTCAAGTATGGAGCGAAAAGCCAGGCTATCAACCTTAGCCCTAACAGCCTGCCCTGCTGAAACGAGGAGTTCGATACCGGAAGGCATCCGGTTGTTGATGAAATAGCCGGTTACTTCGTCGGTGAGCTTTGAAATATCAGCGTCTTCGATGTGCAATGAAAACTCAGGACTTTCCATCCTGTTGATCAGCAAAATATTATTTATGAGGTTATCGAGCCTGTTTGATTCATCTAATGCTTTAGCGGCAAGTTCAATCTGTTTGTTACGCGGGAGGTCTCGTTTAAATAAGGTTTGAAGAAATAAACGGATTGAAGCCAGGGGTGTTTTAAGTTCATGGGTTACCGAAAGCAGAAAGTTTTGTTGCTGTCTGACTAAATTTGATTCCCGTCTGAATGATTTACGGGTTTGCAGTACACCAAGGGTAAGTAAACAAAGAAACACCAGTGATTCTCCGAGAATCATCCAGCGCTTTTGACTTAACAGACTTGTGATTAACGATTGATCCGGCTTATTTCCGGTGGCTTCGTCAATGCGGGCATTCAGAAATATTACCTGGTCATTCAGATCAAATAGCAAATACGACCACCAGGTGAATTGAAAAAAAACATAAATCACCAGGATATAAAAAACGAGCAAGGGTCTGGGAATCTGAAAGCGACCTGGGCTCATACATGACCAGCGATTTGCTTGTACCTTATTGCTGGAGATTTTCTCATTTTATTTAACCTGGCCCATCAGTTTTTTCAAGAGGGGTGAGAGGGCGATCAGTGCAATACCGGCGAGCAATGCATACAAGCCCAGTTCTTTGTAACCGTTTGTATAGGAGATCAATTTATCCATAGCGGCTGCATCTTTGCCAATGCTCATTTCAGCGCCAAACAAACCTGCTGCGTACTGTCCGTAGGCGCTGGCCAAAAACCACATGCCCATCATCAGCCCCTGCATGCGATCGGGCGCCAGCTTGGTCATAAGGGAGAGGCCGATGGGTGAAAGGCACAATTCACCTATTGTTATCACCAGGTAGGCCAGGGTAAAAATATTGAGGGAAGTTTTTCCGGATTGATCTGCGAAAAAAACAGTAGCATAAAAAATATAAAATGCAGCAGCCAGAAACAGAAAACCCAGTCCGAATTTAAGGCCTGAATTGGGTTCGCGTTTACGCCGGCTGAGCCATACCCAAAGTAAGCCGATGAGTGGACTGAAAAGGATCACAAACACCGAGTTTGAGGAGTTGTTGACCACGTTGGGGTCAATTTGCAAACCGAGCAGATTGTTGTGCAGGTTATTCAAAGCGAACAAACTCAGCGAACCACCGCTTTGCTCAAAGAAAGCCCAGAAAAAAACTGAAAAGATGATGAAGATAAGTCCGGCCCATAGTTTTTTACGGTCTTGGGGTGTAGAACGTGATATCTCAAAAAAGAGATAGAGCAGTGTTACCGGACCGATGATGTACATAAATAAATCGGTGTACCGGGTGTTTTTCAGCAGCATCAGAATAAATGGTATCGCGACAAGGGTTCCGGCATAGGTGAGGAATTCGTAGATCCGCCGGCGATTTACCGGTATTTTACCATCAAGCGGCGATAAACCGATAGGGCCAAGTGTTTTTTGTGTGAAGAGAAAAATCAGCAGGCTGATGATCATCACAATGCCTGCCAGGGCAAAAGCAATGCTCCATGAATGAAATTTACCGACATAAACCATGAGTATCCCGCCAAACAAAGCACCTGCATTAATGCCGGAATAAAAAAGGCCAAAACCGGCATCCCTTCTGCTATCGCCCTCTTTATAGAGCTTGCCCACCATGGTTGAGATATTGGGCTTGAAAAAACCAGTCCCGATAATGGTAAAGCAAATTCCTATGTAAAAGGATGTTTCGTTTGGACTGAATGCAATAATGAAATTACCGAGTATCATCATTAATCCGCCCCAGAAAAGCGATTTTCTGAAACCTAAAATTTTATCGGCAAACAGTCCTCCCACAAACGTAAAAGCGTAAACAAATGCCTGAATGGCTCCATACTTCAGATTTGCAGTTTTGTCATCCATCATCAGGCGGTCAACCATAAAAATGGTCAACATGCCGCGCATGCCATAGAAGCAGAAACGCTCCCACATCTCAGATAAAAAAAGATACCAGAGTTGTTTGGGGTATTTCCCTTTAAAATCCTGAATTTCGTGCAGTGTCTGGGTCATATTTTAGAATATATTTTTTTCACGCATTACCCTGTTCAGCCAGCCAAGCAAGAAAAACATGATCAGGGCGGCAGCCATTACCAACGCGAAATTGGTATAGAAGAAATTGGCCTTATCGCTGTAACCTTCCCACAATCCGGATAAAACGCCGGATAATTTATTTCCGACCGAAGTAGAAAGGAAAAAACCGCCCATCATAAGCGCCGTAATTCTGGGTGGCGAAAGTTTTGATACCAGCGAGAGCCCCATCGGGCTAAGACATAGTTCACCAATGGTGATGACACCATAGGTGGCAATTAGCCAAAAACTGCTGGCCTTTTCTGCATCGAGATTTGTTGATTTCACAGCCCCCACCATTACCAATGCCGAAAGCGCAGTAATGACAAGCCCGATAGCAATTTTACTGGCTGTTGTGGGTTCTTTTTTTCCTTTTCGCAAAAGCCCCCAGAAACCAACAATTACCGGGGTTAACAACACCACCCAAAATGGATTGATTGACTGGTAAAGTTCAGCCGAGAAAAGAAGCAAACCACCACCGGAAGCAGGAACCTTATCAGCGGGCAAATTGCTGAAATACTTGCGTGAATGTTGCTCAAGGGCAATGTTTTCGGCGACTTGTTTTTCCATTGTTTTATCGCCTGCCGCTTTGTAGCCGTCTTTCACAGCGGTTAAGCTGTCAATATAGGCCTTAAATCCATTTTCATCCAGCTGCATGGTTTTGCTGTTCACCACCTGCTGGGCCATTCCTACCTCGTTGGCCATTTTCCCGAGGGATGCAGGCATTTCGCGGTCAGAATAATCTTCTGCCCAGACAGTGAGCGCATCGCCATTCTGATGAAATACTGCCCAAAACACCACAATACAAGCATAAACCGACAACAGCGCACCAATTGGACCCTTGTCTTCTTTGGACGCCTTTAGAAAGAGGTAAACGAAAAAGAAAATGACCGGTAAACAGCCAAATAGGAAAGCATCATTGGTATCGGTACCGAAAATATTACCCTCCGGGTTTGACGGACCGGTTATGCCATTGATAAAATAGCCGATTACCCCAAATCCGAACATGGGTAGTAATACCACTGAGAAAATTCGTCCGAGCGAGAGGTCGCCGGGCTGCAC
>JBIICM010000203.1:0-4000 GCA_044238875.1 Flavobacteriales bacterium
AAATCCTGTCCGTTTAACCTAATTGTTTCTCCGGCCAAAATTGAATTCCTGACAATATACACATTGTCGTTCTGATTTAATTTTATCAGTTTTTCCATGAGTTGTACCGCTCAGAATTTACCATATTTCAAATAGGCATCAACCGGATCAACACCTTGCAGCATTGCCTTTCTGACCAGATTCTCAGTTTGTAAAACCTCTTCGGTGGCGATCACAACCTGCTCAATCAACGACTGGGGAACAATAACAACCCCATCGCGGTCGGCCAGCACGTAATCACCGGTTTCAATCTTAACTCCACCGATTTCGATGGGTTGACCCAGCGCGGTAACCGCCCATGTTGCAACCACATCGCGTGGCGTAAAATATTTACAGAAAACCGGGAAACCAATTTTCTCAATGAATGCGCTGTCTCTGCAACCACCGTCTACAATATATCCGCGCACCTTTTTATAAGTGAGCGTTTCTGATGATAACTCACCCATGTGAGCAACGGTTTTATCATTGGGCTGGCAAATCATTACATAATCAGACGGCGCTGATGATAGCATTTCGCACCATTTAAGCAGACTTGTATGTTTATCAATTGTTTTGTCAATTTGCCCTTCAATGGTGTAAGCCCGGCCTGCAATTTTATGATGCAGGTTAACCGGTCTGATCTCAGCCGGAAGCACCTGATTGGGATACCCCATATTTCGAAGCACATCAAATACCGCCCCTGTATAACAATTTTGTAAACGGTCAGATAATGAGCTTGTGTTGCTTATATCCATTGTAAATATTTTTAGGTTCTTAAACCAACTGTCTGAATACAATCGGAGCGTCAAAGCTAAAAAAACAAAGCTGATTCAGCGCTGATAAATTTTTCCATAAAGCCGCGTTATTTCATGGTTCTACTCCGGCATGAGGCAACATCTTCAATCCGTTTCAAAATACGCACCGCTTGTTTCCCTATTGATTTTTTGCAGTCTGCCGGTCAGGTTCAGCGTGAAAATAATCATAAACGCTTCCGGCCTTGGCTAATCCGATTTCTGCTGCCAGCTGCTCTATGCTGAGTTCGCGTATGCGGTTTACAGAGCGAAAGGCGCTCAGTAGTTTATCGGCCGTTGAAGGGCCTATTCCGCTGATTTCAGACAATTCCGTTTTCAGTGTTCCCTTATCCCGTCTTTTACGATGATGGGTAATGCCAAAACGATGCGCCTCATTGCGCAGCTGCTGAATCAGTTTCAGGCTCTCGCTTTTTTTATCAATGTACAGGGGAAATGGATCATCCGGAAAATAGATCTCCTCCAGCCGTTTGGCTATGCCAATGATGGTAATCTTACCGCGCAATCCTAGCTCCTCAAGTGCCTCTACGGCTGCACTCAGCTGTCCTTTGCCTCCGTCAATAATAATCAGCTGCGGAAAACCGGCCTCATCTTTCAGTAACCTTGAATAACGCCGTGTTATCACCTCCCGCATGGTAGCGAAATCGTCAGGCCCTTCAACACCCTGCACATTAAAATGGCGGTAATCTTTTTTACTTGATTTTGCGTTTTTAAAGCAAACCATAGCAGAAACCGGATAAGCACCCTGAAAGTTTGAGTTATCGAAACACTCAATCCAGACCGGCAATTCAGGCATGCGCAAATCGTTTTTGAGCTGCTCAAGTATTCGCTTAGTATGACGCTCAGGATCTATCAGTTCGGCCTGTCGGTTCTTTTCACGCAGGTAGTTCTGCACATTGCGTTCGCTGAGTTCAAGCAATTTCTTTTTATCACCCCGCTGGGGTATGGTAAACTGTATAGAAGGATCTTCGAAATCAGGTGCAAAGGGAACAATGATTTCGCTGGCTGCGCTTTCAAATCGCTGGCGCATTTCGGCAATACCGATTGACAAAAGTTCTTCGGGTGATTCATCGAGCCGCTTTTTCAGTTCGATGGTATGCCCCTGAATAATGCTGCCTTCGTGTACACGCAGATAATTAATGCAGGCATACCGGTCTTCGCAAACAATTGAATACACATCAACCTCACTGATAGACGGATTGACAATGGATGAACGGCTGCGGTACTTTTCGAGCAATTCGAGCCTGGTTTTGAGTTCCTGGGCGTTTTCAAAACGGTAGGCGGCTGATTCCTCTTGCATTCTGGCCCTAACCATCCTGATCAGATCCTGTATATTACCCTTAATGATATGACGTATCTGCCGGATACTTTCCATGTACTGTTCCTCGGTCTCCCTGCCAATACAAGGGCCTTTACAATTACCGAGGTGTAGTTCGAGACAGGGCCTGAACTTTCCGGATGCAATAGCTGCAGGCTGCAGGTTCAGATTACAGGTGCGGCGCGGATATAAGGTTTTAATAAAATCAAGCAACGAACGCATCACCTTCACCGAGGGATAAGGTCCGAAATAGGCAGAGCCATCACGGATTACCCTGCGTGTGGAAAATACGCGCGGAAAGCGTTCATTTTTGATACAAATCCATGGAAAGGTTTTGTCATCCTTGAGCAACACATTGTAACGGGGCTGGTATTTTTTAATCAGGTTATTCTCCAGCAACAGCGCATCAAGCTCTGTTTCAACCACCATTGTTTGTATATCGCTGATCCGGCTAACCATCACCCTTGTTTTGCCATCATCGTGCGTTTTATTGAAATACGAGCCAACCCTTTTTTTCAGACTCTTTGCCTTACCGACATATATAATTTTCCCCTCTGAATCAAGGTATTGATAAATGCCGGGCTTATCAGGTAAAGCCTTTAGAATTGATTCCAGATGCTGACTGAGCTCCATTTTAACTGAAGGCGGAATATTTTACTGACGCTGAATTGCCTTTCTAAACAAATCAGTTTCAGCAAGATCAAATCCGGCTTTAAATGTTCGTGATGTAAATTGGTTGCAAAATTAAATTTATCGTTAACATTGTGATTATATTTTAAAGGATGTCGTTATCTGAATTCTGCATACGTTTGTTATGTGCCCTTGTAGCGGGCTTGATCATTGGTTTTGAGCGGCAGTGGCATCATAAATCAGCAGGAGTCCGCACAAACACACTGGTAGCAGTAGGTTCAGCCTTGTATGTAATGCTTTCTCTAACCCTTACTGAAGAAAAAGGTGATCCTACCCGCATCATCGGTCAGGTTGTATCAGGCATAGGCTTTTTGGGAGCCGGCATCATCTTTAAGGAGGGCTTAAATGTTTACGGCTTAACCACCGCTGCAACAGTTTGGTGCAGCTCGGCCATTGGATGTACCGCTGCAGCCGGGCTTTACTGGCATGCACTCATCGGAACGATCACCATTTTATGTGTAAACATGCTGTTTGTACCCATTGATAAATGGCTCAGCGAAAGGTAATCGGATGAAAAAAATAAAATTATCAGCCATTTCAACCAAGGCTGACAGCTCAGCCAATGAACTTGAAATTAAAGCCACCAATGCAACACTCAGGGAGCAACTTTCAGGTTTGCAGTATAAATTATTTGCCAAAAGCGAAAAATCATTGCTGGTAATTCTGCAGGGCCTTGATGCATCAGGCAAAGACGGAACCGTTAAACAGGTGTTTTCAGGTGTGAACCCTGCCGGCTGCAGGGTCAAGTCATTTAAAGTTCCATCTCTTGAAGAGACCCGTCATGACTTTTTATGGCGAATTCATAAAGAATGTCCTGAAAAGGGGATGATTCAGATCTTCAACCGCTCGCATTATGAAGACATACTTGTTCCATCCATTCGCCAATTGATCACGCCACGTGAAATCAAAAAACGATTAAAGGCCATCAATGATTTTGAGCAGATGCTGAGCGATCAGCAAACGGTGGTGCTGAAATTTTATCTCCATGTTTCTTTAGAGGAACAGCTCAGCAGAATTGAAAAACGAAAAACCGACCCTGACAAAGCATGGAAGTATCAGGCTTCAGACTTAGAGGAATTAAAAATCAGGGATCAGTACATCAAAACCTACGAAAGAATCTTTCATGAATGCAATGAAATTCCCTGGAAAATAATTCCTGCCGACC
>JBIICM010000058.1:0-13128 GCA_044238875.1 Flavobacteriales bacterium
CAGAGCAGCTGATTGAATTTTCCGGTGATGACCTGCCTCCAACAATAACAGGTTCAACCAATTCAGGAGGCTGTCTTACAGTAGCCTTCATTTCAAACGGTTCAGGTTACAATAATGGGTTCAGGGCAAAAATAAACTGTGTGCCCTGTATTCAACCACCACAGAATGTAATTATGGGCAGGGGGGGGGCAACGGTAAGTTCCTGCGGAGGCACGTTGCTTGACCCCGGCGGTTATTCATCCTACGGGGATAACCAGACTGTTGTGCAAACCATTTGTTCAGGTACGTCGCAATGTGTAAGGCTTACATTTACCGATTTTAACACCGAAACAAGTGTTGATAACCTCAAAATTTTTGATGGCCCAACTGCTGATCCAGCAACATTGCTTGGCGTATTCTCCGGTAATAACAGACCTCTTCCGGTTGAAAGTTCTGTTCAGTCAGGAGGTTGTATTACGCTAGAATTTACCTCCAACGGCTCGGTTGTTAAACCTGGTTTCAGTGCAATCATTTCCTGTAATACCTGTGTTGACCCCTATCCAATACCAACCGGTAAGTGCAAGGATGCAAGAGGGTTTTGTACCGATAACGGAACCATTGATTTTCCGGCAGGCACCAATGTGGAGTCTCCCTTCGGATCGGGAACTGCAGGTCGGATTGGCTGTTTGGGTTCTACGCCCAACCCTGCCTGGTATTACATGAATGTTTCTCGCTCGGGCCCTATCAACATAAATATCATTGGCAGTGAAGACGGCGGTGTTAGCGCTACCAATGATGTAGATTTTATTTGCTGGGGGCCTTTTTCATCCAGGGAAGAAATCTGTGATCTTGCCAATGACAGAAATTTTGCAGATGATCCTGCAAATATTGTTGATTGCAGCTATTCGCCTGAGCCAGTTGAGTCATGCGATATTCCCAATGCACTGGTGAATGAGTGGTATATGTTGTTGCTCACAAATTTCTCGAACAGTCCCTCGAATATTTATTTCAGACAAAGTAACGCGAGTGCACCGGGTTCGGGTCAAACAAATTGTGCGCTTTTTTGTGATATTGAACTAAGCCTAAAGCAGGGTACCTGCAATCCTGCATCGAATACATACACCCTCGCCGGAGAACTTGAATTGGTAAATCCGCCTGCTGAGGGTAATCTGATAATAACAAACAGTAGTGGCGGCATCTTAAATATTCCGGCTCCTTTTGTTAGCCCGGTCTCATTTAGCTTCACCGATCTTGCATCTGATGGAGCCTCAAATCAGGTAACGGCCTATTTTTCGAAAAATAGTTCCTGCTCAGCTTCAGCCAGTTATACAGCACCTGCCTCCTGTTCTGTTTGCCCTGTAACGGTAAACCTATCCGGCAGCGCTTGTACCGGCGCTTCATTTACCTTGTCGGCATCAGCGATTGCAGGGGCAACTTACAGCTGGACTGGTCCTAACGGATTCAACTCAACCAACCGTGAACTAACGTTTAATCCCGCTACCACAAATATGTCGGGCTTATACATCGTAACCCTTAACAATGCAGCCCTTAGCTGTCAGAGCAAAGCATCGGTTAATGTTCAGGTTTTTGAAACACCGCTTATCCCGGTTATATCAGCTAATTCTCCGGTTTGCGAAGGTACTCCTGTTAACTTTAGTGCTCAAACTTCCGCTACACCAGGAGCAGTTTATCAATGGACGGGGCCTGCGAGTTTCAATTCGGGATTACAAAACCCGAGTATAAATGCTGCCGTACCTGCTAATTCAGGGCAATATACTTGTCGTGTAGTTTCAAACGGCTGTGCCAGCAGTCAGGCGATTTTAAATATTGTCGTAAATCCTTATCCTGCCTCACCTGTGCCCGCTAATGATGGACCTCATTGTGCAGGTGAAGATCTCAAACTGACGTGTCCGTCGCTACCGTCTGCAACCTATGAATGGCAGGGACCGCTTAATTTCAGTTCGAATCAGCAGAATCCTGTTTTAACGGGAACTACTGTTTCAAATTCAGGTATTTATCGCGTAAGGGCATTGTTAAATGGTTGTTACAGTAAATATGCAACTACCAATGCGATTGTTTATCCCAAGCCTCCAATCCCAACGGTAGTTCATTTCTCGCCATATTGTTCAGGTGAATCGGTAAGTTTAACCGGTCCGGAAAGTAATTCGGGCGCCCCGGTTCAATATACCTGGACCGGTCCCGCAGGCTTCAGTGCATCTGGTAAAATAGCTCAGATACCTTCTGTTTCAGTGGCTCAAACGGGCAGTTATAGTCTAAAAGTCAGTGAAAATGGCTGCAGTTCTGATATCACTGCTTTTAACATTGAAGTCAAACCAAGTCCGGTAGCCAATGCCGGAACAGATATAACAATTTGTTCAGGGACTTCAGCAAGCATTGGAGAGGCCACAGTTTCAGGTTTAACCTACCTGTGGTCACCTGCTCAGGGTTTAAGCAATGCCGCTATTTCAAACCCGGGAGTGAGCCTTACCAATGATGGCAATAGTTCAAGGCAGGAGGTTTACACTTTAGTGGTGGAGCAGGGCGGATGTTCTGACGAAGATCAGGTTACAGTAACCATACCTGCTCAGCCTGTTGCATCTTTCCCGACACCCAATAGCCAGTGTTTTGAAGGTAACTCTTTTAGCTTTACAGCAAACGGAACTTTTTCACAGTTGGCAACCTTTAGCTGGGACTTTGGTCCATGGGCTGTTCCTTCAACTTCTACCCTGAGAAATCCTTCAGGGATTAAATTTGGTTCAACAGGAGCGCAGCCGGTTCGTTTACAGATCAATGACCAGGGGTGTCTGAGCAGCGTCTATTCGGCTGAAGTTTTAATCAACACGATGCCTGTGGCCAATTTTGATGCTAATATTAACAAAGGGTGTGCACCACAGGTTATCAGGTTCAGTAATTTGTCAGAATCACTTGAGTCTGTAAAAACATGGCTTTGGGAATTTGGCAATGAACGTGCTTACAATCAGTCCAATCCTCCATCAGTTATTTATGATAAACCCGGAAATTATACGGTTAGTCTAAGGGTAACCACTGAAAAGGGTTGTGTTGATACCTATGAGGTGCCGGGTTTGATTAGAATTTACCCTACACCTAAGGCAGGGTTTACCCTCTTCCCTTTTGAAACAGATATCATCAGGCCTTTCATTGAGGTTGAAGATTTATCCAGCAATGCCACGCAATGGAAATATGAAATTGAAGGACTGGCCGAGCCTATAACCAAACGTGAATTCAGATATGCTTTTAAGGATACCGGAGTTTTTGTGATCAGACAGATAGTAAGCAATGAATTTGAGTGCTTTGATACATTTGAACAAAATGCACTCATCAGGTTAGGTTACCGGCTGTATATCCCTTCAGCTTTTACACCTAATGATGACGATGTAAATGATCGTTTTAGGGTTTACGGTGAGGGCATTCTGGAAGCAAAGATTGAAATCTACAGTCGGTGGGGAGAGCTTCTATATGTATCGTACGATTATGAAAACGGCTGGGATGGGAAAACCCGACTCGGAGAAAAGCCGGTACAAGGCGGAGTTTATTTCTACAAGGTATTTATTCAGGATCGCTCAGGTATACACTGGAATTATCAGGGCAATGTAACTGTTTTGAAGTAAAAAGGTTTTGAATTAAACACTTGCTCCTTTTGCCCATCTGCTGAAATCCAATGTTTCTGTTTGGGTTACGTGAATCTGACTGCTTTCGGGGTGTAATGGATTGATGAGATAATTGAATTCTCCGTTTAGAAGGCTGCTTTGAACTTTGCAAAGGGCAGCTTTTCCTTGCCTTACGAAATCATCGCCAAGTATTTGTGTCTGCTCACCCGGTGGAAAAAGATTCCAGTTTTCAGGGAGTTTTTTGGGCATTAATTCTTCCATGCGAAGATGATCAGGGATAAAAATTTCAACCAGCAGCCGATCACCGGGTAATATATCCATGGCAGAAATATGGGCCAGAATTTCAAGAACTGCAAGTGAGCGGCTCTGGGATGTATACACCATTTTGGTATGCAGGCCATTCCATCTGTTTCCACTGCACATTGCTGCACCCTTTCCACTTAGGATGTCGGGGAGATACTTTGATCGTTCAATCCGGTAAACAAACATCAGGCAAGGGTGCCAAAATCAAGGCGCTGAAGGCATCGTTTTACTTCCTGAATACCGGTGATGGTATCAAAGAGGCTAAGCGGAGTGTAGCCACCCAGCGCTGCATTGGGCAGATGAAGCCAGCGTTGAAAATGACCCTGCTCCTGATTAAAAACATCCTGGCCGTAGCGCAGCGTTTCATAGAGCATGAGCAGCAGCTCAGTATCACGGATGCTGAGGTTGCCGTTTTCGCGCTTTCGCTTGTTGTAGGTTGTTTGAGGCATTCCCAGTAAAGCAAGCAGCTGCTTGACGGGCATTGATGAACCACGGCTCATTAATTCGAGAACATGGTATGAAACCCCTTTTCGAATGCGTTCGAGCTTATTGATCTGGTTTCCATAGGCAATTTCAAAATCTTCAACCAGAAAGGGCTTGCTATGGGAAGCAGTTAATTGGTATTCAGTTGATTTGGTTGGCATAGGGATATTTAAAAAAACAAATATACTATATTACATCAACCAATCTGCTGCTGTTTATTTTAATTAATTGAAAATTTGCAAAAAAAACGGTAAACACTTTTAAGGCGTCTCCCGTTTCTTTAGGCTAGAAAATAAGATATCCAACTGAAGCAAAAGACTAAGTAAATACGTTTGAATAATGGAATGAGGATTTTTCTCCGCGGTATATCAGTTGCCCGAGAAATTCAGTCTGGATGTTAATAAAACAGCCCAAGCGCCATCTCTGCCGCCTGTTTATAAAGTTAACGCATCGAGAATTTCAGCCATATTTTTTGTTTGAATATCCCGGCTGAATCCGGCAATGTAATTATGGTCGGGTACATTCAACGAATAGTTGCCGGCCAGAAACTGATTGAAGAGCTTTTCAATTATTTCAAAGGCATCCTGCTGACTATTGGCAATATAGCCAAGGTTATATGACTTAAAAGTTTCATCAAGTATGTCATCATCCCCTGGGCAAATCAGCACCGGCTTACCCAGCGCGAGATACTCGTAAATCTTACTGGAGGGTATTCCCTTCCGGCCGGCATGTGCAACCATTAGCAGCAGATGTGCCGAGGCCTGCTGCTGCAAAACCTCCTGGCGCGGAATTCTTCCCGACATTTCAATCATATCCTCATAGCCCATCAGTTCTTTTGTAACACTTTCTGCCACTTCCTTTAGAAACAAGATACCGGGAAACTTCAGTTTTATTTTTCGCCGCTGTTCGGGGTATTTTTCAACCAACTGCTTAAAGGCAGAAAGAAAAATGCTGATTTGCTGACTTGGGTATAACATCCCGTTATACACAATGGTAAATTGTTCAGCAAGCGGAACATTTTGAAAAGCTGCGAAATCTTCTGTTACAAAGCCGTTCAGAATCACTTTTCCGGGTCGGCCTACAAATTTTCCGATTTTTTTTGCGTAATAATTTGATACAGTGGTGATACAGGCAGCTGTTTTTATGTATCGTTTTTCGCTGCGACGTTCGAGCCGACGGAGGAGGCTATCGGCCAGCCCCCTTGACTGATTCACCTCGCTGGTGGTCCAGTCGTCGCGATAGTCAGCAATCCATGGTATGCCTGATTTTTTATTGAGCAGGTAACCGAAACGAAAAATTTCAAATGGGTTACCAGTAACAATAAGTGCCTTAACATCATTATTTGATTTCAGGTAATGACTGGCGAAATGATAAATATGCCTGAACGGAATGGCTAAAGTCAAGAAATGATGTGCAACCAGTTCCCCATAGGAAAGCGCTTTCCTGAGTAGGTTGAACCTCGATCTGCCAAAGCGTGCGTAAAGTTTGTCGCGCCAGTTGCCCCTGAAGGGTATATACCATACCTCATAGCCTTCTTCCTTTTGACATATTATTTTTTCCCCAGCATCATGGTGCATGTCATCGGGCGAAGCAATCGGTTTATCCCAGTTGCGAGTAATGATTACCGGATAATAGCCATATTGGTTAAGGTATTTTGCCCAACCCAGTGGGCGCTGGGAAGCAGTGAGATTGCATGGCGGAAAAAAATAGGTAAGGATGAGAACTTTTTTCACTGCATCCCGCTTATGAAAATAAACCAATAAAATTAGCAGAATTGCTGTTGACAGAATAAGCTGCTTCGATTTTTCGGCGTGTATTGATTGCAAGCTTAACCAGTTCATCTCTGTTTTGCAGCAATAATTCAAGCGCGTTTTTCCAGTCTTCCGGCTTTTCGCAAATAAAACCGTTAATACCATGGTCAACAATTCTGGTATTAACACCCACCGGTGAAACCAGCGCCGGAATGCCCAGTGACATGTACTGAAGCGCTTTAAAACCACATTTTCCCTGTGCCCACTTGTCATTGCGAAGCGGCATGATGCCTATATTCATATTAAGCAGGTCGCTGATCTCGTTTTCCTTGTTCCAGCGGATAAATCTGAGTGACTGCAGCGGAAGCCCTGGTTTGAGGTCTGAAATAACAAGAAATTCAAAGTCATATTGCTTCTCAAGCTCTGCAATTACCGGCACAATATCGTCAAGGTATCGTATCGTTGAATGTGAACCCGTCCAGCCAATAACCAGACGATCACCATGCTGGTCTCTTATGCGGTTATGGTGATGCGTCGTATCAATGGTGGTAGGGTTGTAAACAACTGATTTATTGAAAGTTGCGGCAAATTTGCATAAGTAGTCATTGCCGCAGGAAATACGGTAAGCCCAGCGACAAATGAATTTCACATTCGGATAACCCTTTAAAAAGGAGAACAGGCTGTTGGCTTCTGAGTAGTTCGGAATCCAGATGGCATCATCAAAATCGTAAATGATTTTTTTTCGGAGCAATCTGGCGGCAATAAATTCGAAAAAGGGAGGCCCCACCGGTGTAGCTTCCCGGTGAATGAAAAGGTAGTCATATTTACCCAGCCGGAATAAGAGCAAAAATCTTCTGAGCAAACCTGCCTGTATGGCTATGGCCTTGCGCAGAAATCTCCCGGGCAGATAAAGAATTTCCCAGGTTTTTTCTGTCAGAAAAGGTTTCACATCATACCGAAACCCATGTGCGGAAAGGATACCAAAATATTGTTCGAACCTGAACCGCTGACTGGCTGCCTTACCAATCGGGTAAGGTACAATAAACAGGATTTTCATCTTTCTGCTCCTTCAGGCAAACCTAATTAAAATCGCAGAGCTTTTGAATTTCGGAAGGCGTTGATAATTAATTTCTTGCAAAATGGGGTGCGAGTTATACAGTCAAAAAAGCGCTACCTTTGCCCCATGCGCCTTTTAGCTGGAAGCACACCGGTATGGATAATATTTGCCGGTGATCTGCTGATTACATTTGTTTCTGTCTGGATTTCCTATCTGCTGCGTTTTGAATTTCGTATACCGAACACCGAATGGGATACTTTTCCGGTCGTTTTCCCGGCGATTACCGCATGTCGTGCTTTGGGTTTCCTGTTGTTTAGCACGCACCGTACCATGTTGCGTTTTTCGGGTTCAGGCGACCTGCGCGGAATCATCCTGGCAAACCTTTCGGCTTCGACAATAATCGCACTCTCAAACCCCCTGCTATTTAGCATCCGGGGTATTTACACTGTACCCTTCTCTATCATCGCCATTGAACTCATGTTTACAACTGTTATGATGGCAGGAGCCCGTTTTCTGGCGCGGAGAATTTATCAGGAATTATCCATCGGGAAGGGCGAAACCTATCAGGTATTGATTTACGGAGCAGGAGAAACAGGATTAACCGCCAAGCGCGCCATCGAACGTGATGCCGGTACACGATACAGAGTGATTGGTTTTCTGGATGATGATAAAGTAAAGGCAGGAAAAAAATTTCAGGGAGTATCTGTCCGACCTACCGCGGAGCTTGAAAACATTTTCAGGCAGCAGAAAATCCGGCTGCTGATTCTTGCCTCCTCCGGTATTGCAGCTGATCGGCGCAAATGGCTGATTGAGAAATGTTTGAATAATCAAACCAGGGTATATTCAGTACCACCTGTCACCAATTGGATTAACGGGGAGTTGAGTTTTAAGCAGATTAAAAAAATTAATATCAATGACCTGCTTGAACGCGACCCGATAGTGCTTGATTCAGCGCTGATCAGTGATCAGCTCAGCGACCGGTGTATTCTTGTGAGCGGAGCTGCCGGTTCGATAGGCAGCGAACTGGTAAGGCAGCTGATCTGCTTTAAGCCCCGGCAAATAATTTTGCTCGATCAGGCCGAGAGTGCGTTGTATGATCTGGAACGTGAACTGGAAGAAGAAAGCGAAATGCCGGATTGTGTTTACCTGGTGGGTGATATCACCAACAGGGAACGGCTAGAAAATTTATTTGTCAAATACAATCCGCAGATTGTGTTTCATGCAGCCGCTTACAAGCACGTGCCACTGATGGAGTACAACCCCTATGAAGCTGTGCGCACCAATGTTATTGGCACGCGCTTTATGGCAGACCTGAGCGTTAAAAATAAGGTGGAGAAGTTCATTATGGTCTCAACCGACAAGGCGGTGAGGCCCACCAATGTAATGGGCGCTTCCAAACGCATTGCTGAAATGTACGTGCAGGCTTTGGGCAATACCTGTACAACCCGTTTTGTAACTACGCGCTTTGGTAATGTGCTGGGGTCGAACGGTTCTGTTATTCCTCTTTTTAGAAAACAGATCGAACGGGGAGGGCCGGTTACAGTAACCCACCCCGAAATCACTCGGTACTTCATGACCATCAGCGAAGCGGCCCGGCTTGTGCTGGAGGCCGGTGCTATGGGACAGGGCGGGGAGATTTTCATCTTCGATATGGGTAAGTCGGTGAAGATCATTGATCTGGTGCATAAAATGATTCAGCTTTCAGGTCTTACTGCAGGTAAGGACATAGAAATTGTGTTTACAGGGCTTCGTCCGGGCGAAAAACTATATGAAGAATTGCTCAACGACAAGGAGAACACACTGGCAACGCACCATCAGCAGATAATGCGCGCCCGCATTGCACCGGTTGATTACAATCAGGTTTTGCATGGTGTTGAAGCCCTCTCTGAAGCGCTGTCAACCATGCAGGATCAGGAGGTGGTAAGAATCATGAAAACGCTGGTGCCTGATTATATCAGCAACAATTCTGTGTTTCAGTTGTTGGATCATCCGGAAACATGAAGTATCACAAGGTAAACATCCAACTGCGTTTTTCAGACTTCGATATGTTAAAGCATGTGAATAATGCGAGGTTTGTAACGTTTATGGAAATTGGCAGGGTGTCGTTTTTTGATTTGTTAACAGAAAACAAACACAGATGGGATGAAACCGGGATGATTGTTGCAAGGCTGGAGCTCGATTTTAAAGCGCCGGTTTTGTGGGGAGAAGATCTTTATGTGGAAACGGCTGTGAGGGAAATTGGCAATAAATCGGTTCGTATTCATACCAGAATGCTTGCAGGAGCAGGTTCAGAAAAAATTAGCCTCAGGGCCGAAGCCGAAACTGTAATGGTATGCTATGACTTCGTTAAAAATCAGAGTATTACAGTTCCGGAAGCATGGAAACAAAAAATCGAGCAATGGAATTTAAATCACTAATCTCAATATGAACAAACTTCAAATCTTTATTTCGGCCTTAACGGCCATAACATCACTGGCCTGTACGCGGGTGAAAAGTATTCCTGAAAACATGAAAACAGAACAAAAAGACACTGGTTTTTACCAGATTAGCATGCGCTCAATTGATGGAGAATCAATCAATTTCAGTCGTTACAAAGGAAAAAAGGTATTAATTGTAAATGTAGCCTCTGAATGTGGTTTCACTCCACAGTATGCCGAGCTGGAAACGCTGCATAAAAAATTTGGTGATAAACTCGTTGTGCTGGGCTTTCCTTGTAACCAGTTTGGCGGACAGGAGCCTGGTTCGGCTGAAGACATCAGAACCTTTTGCTCGAAAAACTACGGGGTTAGTTTTCAGTTGTTTGAAAAAACTGATGTGAAAGGAGAAAAGCAGTCCGCAGTATATCAATGGCTTGGTTCAAAAGCACTAAATGGTTGGAATGATGAGTTGCCCAACTGGAATTTCTGTAAGTACCTCATTGATGAAAACGGGCGACTGCTCAGGTTTTTTCCATCCCGTATCAAGCCAATGAGCGAAGAAATAACCGGTTTGCTCTGATACGAATCATTTAAGTACTTTTGGAACCTGGGCAAACCCATGTTCGCATTACTTAAAAAAGAAATAGGAACTTTCCTTTATTCCCTGATAGGGTATATTGTCATATCTGTATTCCTGCTCTCCGTAGGTCTTTTCCTATGGATATTTCCGGGAAATTTCAATGTTCTACAAGCCGGTGTTTCATCACTGGAGAACTATTTTATTCTGGCCCCCTGGATCTTTATGTTCCTGATACCTGCCATCACCATGCGTTCGTTTGCAGAAGAAAAGCGTACCGGAACAATTGAACTTTTACTGACCAGACCTCTAACAGAATGGCAGATAGTTTTGTCGAAGTACCTTGCCGGCTTTATCCTTGTCGGGCTCGCTGTTCTACCAACTTTACTTTATTTTTATTCTGTTTACATGCTCGGAAATCCTCCTGGAAATATTGATACCGGCAGCACCTGGGGTTCTTACATCGGCTTAATGCTGCTTGCCGGCACCTTTGTATCCGTTGGATTATTTGCCTCAGCGCTCAGCGATAATCAGGTGGTAGCATTTATTACTGGTTTTTTCGGATGTTTCTTTCTGTATTCGGGTTTCGATTCCATTGCAAGTCTTGAATTCTGGGGTCACACGGGCCTATTTATCGCTTACCTCGGCATCAGTGAGCATTATGCCTCCATCAGCAGAGGTGTTATTGATAGCCGTGATCTGTTTTATTTTGCAGGTTTTACCCTGATATTTCTTGCCCTTACAAGATTTAAGCTCCTTGGACGAAACTGGTAAAAACAATCAAGCAGGCTCGAAAAAGCCGAACTTACGGCGTGCAGCATTGATCAACCTGATGCTGATCATCGTATTGGCTGTGCTTGTAAATAGCCTGTCGGTCTTTCTGTTTAAACGATTCGACCTCACGGCTGAGAAGCGTTTTACATTGAATGAGCATACCGTCAAACTCATTGAAGACCTTGACGACATTGTATATGTTAAGGTTTATCTTGATGGTGAATTGCCTTCCGGATACCAGCGTTTGCGCAATGCCACCCGTGAAATGCTTGATGAATTCAGGGCTTACAATAAAAACGTAGAGTATGAATTCATAAATCCATCAGAAGCAACTGATGAAAAGGAGAGAAAAGCAGTTTACCGGCAGTTGCTCAAGGATGGTCTGAGATATACCACGCCGGTTGAGAAACAGGAAGCCGGAATGACCCAAAGACTTATCTGGCCGGGGGCACTAATTACATACCGTAATAAAACCATACCCCTGCAGCTGCTACAAAGTAAAACCTACCGCACTGAGGATGAAATGATCAGCCGTTCGGTAAGTGACCTTGAATATGAACTAACCAATACCATCAGGAAATTAAGAACCACCATGAAACCTTCGATAGCTTTTATTGAAGGCCATGGCGAATATGATACGCTTAAAACCTTTGACATTACCAATGCACTCAGGGAGTATTATATTGTAGAGCGGGTAAGGATTGACAGTCAGCTTAACTGTCTTGTTAACAGGGCTGAAAAAGGAGATACTATGGTGTTTTATCCACGGTACAAGGCCATTGTTATTGCAGGCCCTGATTCTGCTTTTTCTGAAAAAGATAAATTTATTATTGATCAGTATTTGATGCGTGGCGGCCGGGTTTTATGGCTTTTCGACCGGGTAAATGCCTCGATGGATAGTTTGGGAAGGCAGTCGTCGGCGCTTGTTTACCCGCGTGAACTCAATCTTGACGACATGCTGCTTCGCTATGGGGTGAGGGTGAATGCAAATTTACTGATGGATCTTCGCTCGGCGAGTATCCCGCTAGTTACAGGTCAGGTCGGCAATCAGCCCCGGATGAGCTTATTCCGGTGGTTTTATTTTCCGTTATCCTTACCGATGAGTAATCATCCGGTTGTGAATAATCTCAACGCCATCCGTTTTGAATTTGCAAGTTCAATTGATACCCTGATGGCACCGGGCATCCGCAAAACAGTGCTACTTGCCGGCTCAAAAAGAAGTCAGCTGATCAACACCCCTGCACGCATCTCATTAAACATTTTACGCGAAGAGCCGGATCCTTCAATGTACACCAAATCAAATGTTCCGCTGGCTGTATTGCTGGAGGGCAGGTTTGAATCGCATTTCCGGAATTTCAGAAACGATCTGCGGAATGATAAGCGAATCGGCTTTCTGCCGGTTGCGCAAAAACCTGGCGGGATGATCGTGATTGGCGATGCAGATGTTATCAGAAACACTTACAATACAACCACGCGGCAGATTGTTCCGCTTGGTTATGACAAATATACCCGGGAGCTATTCGGAAATCTTGATTTTCTGGTGAATTGTATCAATTACCTCTGCGATGATTCAGGATTGATTTCTGTCAGATCACGAAATGTGGAAGTCAGACTGTTGGATGAAGCAAGAATAAAATCAGAAAAACTTAGCTTAAACATGATCAATGTCGGTGCTCCTGTAGTTGTATTTTTATTGATCGGACTGATCTTGTTATACATCCGCAAGCGCAAATACGCAAGGCATAACCATATTAATGCATGAAAAGAGGTAATCAGTTGTTGCTGGCTTTGGTCATTGTTATTTCAATAGCGTTGTCATATATACTTTTGAACCGTTCAGGTTCAACGCTGCGCGGTGAGTTGAAAGATTTTTCAATACCAGATACCGGATCTGTTGATCGAATTTTTATAGCTGATAAGTTGGGCAAGACTTCACTCCTGGAGCGCAAGGGGATAGGGTACTGGGTGGTAAACAATAAATACCGGGCAAGACAGGATGCCATCAATAATTTGCTGGCTACCCTTTCCGCGTTGAAGGTGAAAGCACCTGTTGCCAAATCAATGGAGGCAAATGTGCTTAAAGATCTCGCCGGACCTTTGCAGCGCAAGGTTGAGGTATATGCCGCCGGCAGTAGGATTAAAACCATATATATAGGAG
>JBIICM010000204.1:0-3859 GCA_044238875.1 Flavobacteriales bacterium
AAAAACAACTGCGGTAACGGACTCACACGCAGCAGAAACATCAGCATCACCTGTCGTGAAGCCGAAAATGAATCGGTTAGTAACGGTCAAACGGAGGTGCTGATCTATCCCAATCCCGCCCGTGAACGCATCAGCATCAGCTTATCGGCTGAGGCATTTAACCAGGCGGTCAGCTACCGTATCTTTAACATGGCTGGTCAGCTGATGGCTCAAAGCAACATCAGCCAGCCCGAGTTTGTGCTTGAGCGAAGTGCCCTGCAAAATGCAGGTATCTACTTTATTCAGTTCACCGACAACAATGGCAACATGATCCTTTCAAGAAGAATCAGCATCATTGACTGATCCGGTATTACAATCCCGATAAAATGAGACGGGCTCAGATTGTTAAATGACAATCTGAGCCCGTTTTTTTAAATTGAAAAGATAAAATCGTGAGCTGCTGAAAAAACTGAAGGCCAGTAACTAATCAGAATTCAAAATTGAACTGATCTGAGGCAAGCCGGTCGTAGGCCTCTTTGTCAAATTCATAGAGTCGCGCCCGTTTATGAGGAACCCCTCTTTGTTTTTCTGATAGCGGCTTTATAAAGCCTTTATTCAGGATTTTTCTTCTGAAGTTTCTTTTATCAAGAGCGGTTCCTAAAATTGTTTCATAAACTTTTTGAAGCTCGCCGAGGGTGAATTTTTGGGGTAGCAGCTCAAAGCCAACGGGCTGCATTCGAAGTTTAAGTTTTAAACTCTGCCGCGCCTTTTCGAGTATCAGGTTATGGTCAAAAGCAAGCGCAGGAACTTGTGAAACAGGGCTCCAAAAAGCTTTTCTTGCAAACGAAGCAGCAGATGGCTTTAAACCTTCAATTTTTATCAACGAATAATAGGCCACCGTAATTACCCTAGCTGTAGGCACATTTCTGACAGCATTTAACCATTGGGCATCCTCAGAACTTTTAACCCTTGCAGGATCTCCAAAAGTGTAAAACTGTTCAAGGTAAAGGTTTTCAAGGTTGGTTAACTCCCTGAGCACCCGTGTAGCAGAAGTATTTAAATCCTCATTATCATTAACAAGGTTGCCCGGCAGTGAAAATTTACGGCTCTTATGATCAGTTTGTTCAAGGTCGCGCTCTATGAGCAGTACTTTAAGCTCCCCTTCATCAAAGCCGAATATAACGCAGTCAACCGATACGTGCGGATTAAGCTCCTGCACATTTGTTTCAGGCCTTTCGGGCCAACTGTGAGTGTGTGACATAGTTAATCGGGCGCGAAATTACTTTTTTTATTAAAAAAATCCACCCTATCCGGCTTGAAAAAACGACAACAAATGTTGAATATTGCTGCTCGTTTTATTGATTGTTTAAAAATTGAAAACCACTCTTGCATAGTGTCATTTTAACACTTAAATTTGCAGGTATGAATAATTCAACAACCGGAATAAAAAGAATTGGTGTTTTTACTTCCGGAGGCGACGCTCCGGGTATGAACGCAGCCATCAGGGCGGTTGTACGATCCTGTATTTTTTATAAGATTGAGGCGGTTGGTATTTACAGAGGCTACGATGGTATGATCAGCGGCGATATTAAAGACCTGACCAGCCGATCAGTCAGCAATATCATACAGCGGGGCGGAACCATACTTAAATCTGCCAGAAGTATGGAATTTAAAACACCCGAAGGCCGCAAAACTGCCTTTGAGCATCTTAAAAAGGCTGAGATTGATGCTTTGGTAGCCATTGGAGGAGACGGCACCTTCAGAGGGGCAGAAATATTTTCATCGGAATTCAATATACCTGTAGTTGGCTTGCCCGGCACAATTGACAATGACCTGAACGGAACTGACTACACCATAGGTTATGATACAGCTGTAAATACTGCTGCAGTAGCCATTGATAAGGTGAGGGATACGGCTTCATCACACAACAGGCTTTTTTTTATTGAGGTTATGGGGCGTGATTCGGGCCAGATTGCCTTGAGGGCTTCAATTGCAGCAGGTGCGGAAGCCACAATGATACCTGAACAACCCATGAGCATTGATGAATTGGTGAAGGTACTTGAGCACGGGGCTGGCCGCAATAAATCATCGAGCCTTGTAGTGATTGCAGAAGGTGGTAAACCCGGCCGTGCAATTGACATTGCAAGGGAGGTGAATGAACGGTTTAGCTATTATGATACAAAGGTTACCATTCTCGGACATTTACTCAGAGGCGGCTCCCCAACTGTTGCCGACAGGGTGCTGGCCAGTCGCCTTGGGGTAGCCGCTGTTGAAAGTCTGCTGAACAATATCAGCGGCCAGATGGTAGGTATTGTAAATAATCAGATTAAATTTACCCCGTTCGGTCAAGCAACCAAGCATGTTGATAACCTCGACAGAGAAATGCTCCGGATTGCGGCGATCTTATCTGTTTAATTCATGCAGGAAACTGAGAAAATAAATACGATTTTTCCGGATGAAGCATTGCTTGATCACATTGAAAAGCCTGATTTACTGGAACAGCGGGATTTTCTCAGCGGCGGAGTGATTCACCCATGGAAAGGACCTCAAACAGATGTTTACTCTCCTGTTTATGTCAACCGTAACGGGATCATGCAGCAACTCCGTCTTGGATCTTATCCTGAGATGGGTTCTGCTGAAGCGCTTGCTGTGCTCGAAGATGCTCGGAAAGCTTATAACATGGGTCGTGGTACGTGGCCAACCGCCGGTTTAAATCAACGTGTTAAAGCCGTTGAGAATTTTCTTAATGAACTGATTGCCAAAAGGCAGGTAATCATCAGCCTGCTGATGTGGGAAATCGGAAAAAATCAGGCTGAATCTGCTGCCGAATTTGACCGCACGGTTGAATACCTGCAGGACACAATTGATGCAGCAAATGGAATCAACCAGGCTGCAACGCATGATTATCATTCTCATGGCATCCTGGCGCGGATTAACAGAAGCCCGCTCGGTGTTGTTCTTTGTATGGGCCCCTATAATTATCCGCTCAACGAAACATTTGCCACACTGATGCCAGCTCTGATTATGGGCAATGTGGTAATTTTCAGGCCCGCAAAATATGGCATTCTTCTGATCAGGCCGCTGCTTGAAGCTTTCAGGGATGTTTTCCCTCCGGGCGTGATCAATGTGATTTACGGTGATGGTGAAAATACTGCCGGTACATTGATGTCGTCAGGAAAAATTGATGTGCTGGCGTTTATCGGATCCAGCAGGGTAGCCAATATTCTGAAACAACGGCATCCCTATCCCAACAGGCTGCGGTCGGTGCTCGGACTGGATGCCAAGAATCCGGCCATACTGCTGCCTGGTGCTGACCTTGACGTTTCTGTGAATGAATGTGTAAATGGCGCACTGGCATTCAACGGGCAGCGTTGTACAGCGCTCAAACTTATTTTTGTACACCGGTCCATTGCCGGTGAATTTCTGCGTCGTTTTTGCCGAAAGGTAGCGTCACTCAAAACAGGTATGCCTTGGGAAAAGGATGTTTTTATCACGCCGCTGCCTGAACCTGAAAAGCCTGCTTTCCTTCAGGAACTTATCGGCGATGCACTGGCAAAAGGCGCTGCAGTGGTAAATGAAGGTGGTGGTAAGCAGGAGCAAAGCCTTGTTTTTCCGACAGTACTTTACCCTGTTGATGCTTCCATGCGGATATTCCACGAAGAACAATTCGGCCCGGTGATACCTGTAGCTGTTTTTGATCATATTGATGAACCGGTGAGGTATATAATGGAAAGTAATTATGGACAGCAGGTGAGTCTGTTCAGCAATAATGCCGATGAAATCGCCTCACTGATTGATCCGCTTGTGAATCAGGTGTGCCGCATAAACATCAATGCGAAATGTCAGCGCGGCCCGGATATTTTCCCATTCAGCGGGAGAA
>JBIICM010000205.1:0-3830 GCA_044238875.1 Flavobacteriales bacterium
TCTGGATAACTGCCCTTTTTTATAAAATATTCGGGGTCGGTGAGTTTGCATTTAAAATGCCTTCAATCCTGTTTTCACTGGCCGGTATTTATAGTACTTATCGTTTTACGTTGCTGTATTACGACCGTCAGACAGCATCACTTGCCGCAGCAGTTCTCGCTACAACACAAGGGTATTTTCATTTTAACAATGATGTTCGCACCGATTCCTATCTCACCAATTCAACCATAATGGCGGTATGGATGTTTGCTGCGTTTTTAAACAATCCCCGCTGGTTTTGGTGGGTTGGTGGTGCAGTGATGACAGGCATTGCGATGCTGGCCAAAGGGCCGATCGGACTGATGGTGCCGGTTTTGGCTTTTTCCACACACTTTTTTCTGACACGTTCATGGGGGCATTTTTTCAGATGGCAATGGATGGCGGCACTTGTTGTAATAGTGCTTGTTCTTTCTCCAATGATGATAGGTTCGTATCAGCAATTTGATCTCCAGCCTGAAAAATGGGTAAACGGAAGGCAGGGTGTATCAGGCTTGCGTTTTTTCTTTTGGGAACAAAGCTTCGGACGTATTACCGGCGAAAACGTATGGAAAAACGATGCTGGGCCTTTCTTTTTTGTGCACAACATTGCCTGGTCTTTTCTACCGTGGTCAATTCCACTTTTTATTGCATCAGGAAGTCTCATTATCGGATTTTTTAGCAAGGCCGGTTTAAAATTGCCGCAACGAAATGAATGGATCAGTGCAGGTGCATTTTTTCTGCCTTTCCTGGCCTTATCAACATCGAAATACAAACTGCCGCACTACATCTATGTGGTTTTTCCCTTTGCGGCCGTGGTAACAGCCGACTGGTTAATCCGGGTTTTCCGTGCAAGGGAATGGAAAGGTTTACTCATCGCTCAGCATATATTGCTGTTGGGCTGTTGGCTATTTGCCGGATTGATTTTTATCTGGTTTTTTCCGCTTAAGAGTCCTTTGCTTATTACAGTTGCGCTGGCGGCACTGGGAGTTTGCATCTACACCTTGTTCAGGCGTTCAATGGCTGTAAGCAATAAGTTTATGATTGTTTCAGTAACATCAGTAATCGCAGTGAACATTTTAATGGCTTTACATTTTTACCCCTCAATTCTAAGTTACCAGGCGCCCGGTGTAATCGCCAAAACATTTGACTCATTGGGCGTTCATCCGAAAGATGTTTACCATTTCGGTGTCAGCGGGCGCTCTATGGATTTTTATGCACAACACGTAATACCTGAAATCAGCGCTCAGCAAATTGATAGCCTAATAAGAAAAGGTCAAAGAATTATTATTCATACAAATGAAGAGGGCCTGAAAAAACTCAGGGAAAGGGGAGTAGAAGGCAAACTAATGATTGCCAGAGACAATTACTCAGTAACGTTGTTGACTATGAATTTCGGAAATCCGCGCACCAGAAATCAGGTGACAGGAAAAAATTTTCTCGTTGCGTTGCCTAATTAAATAAGGTAGCAACACAATTATTGACTATCTTCTTTTTATTAACGCCCTCGTATAAAGTGTATTCGATGGTTACGTTATTTCCAACAATTGTTCCGTTTCCCTGAATGGACCTGTAAGAGACATAATCAGTTTGAAAAGGAATTAGAAAGGCGGATTTACTCACTGCCGCGCGGATTGGAATACTAAAAATATCAAGTGTAGAAATTTTTATATCAGTTAAATTAATATTTGAGGGTTTGATCTGAATCAGCGTTATGGGGGGCTGACTGCCGGAGCATAAATATTGTACAGTGTAAACTCCCGAAAATTTATCCCTGGGAGAGATGCAGGTATTGTTATCAACTTCTGCTGTTTCGTCGTAGTTCTCTGAATAAGGGTCTGTACATCCCTCTTTTCCTTTGCATCCGGCCATAATTATTAAAACCAGGACAAGGAGTAAACCTGATGATCGTAGAACTTTAACCGTCATGCTAACATGCTATGCTACAAAGATAAACATCCTCGACATATATTGTTCAGCAAAAAAGTTTTAACTTCAATTAAAGCTTCACACCGCGGGTAAAGCAGGTATCAACTCCCCATGCATTTACCCTTACAATCTCCACAAAAAGAGAATCACCCCTGATAAAACCGCTGCCTGAAACGTTTGAAGAGTCAAGTCCGCTTGTGAACAATTGCGGCGGGATGAAGAACTGATTAGGGTCGGACTTAAGATCGGCCAGTGTATAGGCACCATTTAGCGGAATGCCTGAGAGTTGTATCCTGTTTTTATTCTCAGGAGAAATCTCAACGGAAAAAAGGTAATCCGGTTCTTCTACTCCTCCGCAAACCTGAACGCCACGGTAATTACCCAGAAATCTGTTTCGCTGGTAAATACAGCTGCCATCATCTGATTCAGCATCTGACTTGTAATTAAGGGCCAAATTATCAGTGCAGCCGCGGATTTTATCTTTTTTACATCCTTGCATCAAGAAAAGAAAGGCAAATACTGTAATAAGAAGTCGAATCATTTTTTTTAAGGTTTAAAAAGTGAGGGGTTTGACCTATGAATTCTCAACTGAACTTCTGAATTCAGGATAAGTTGCTGTCAGGATACAAACCCCTCACTGAAAATTTTTATTCTAATATAACTCTTGCAGTGTATTCTGCGCGACCGGTATAAACCTTTACCAGATAGATTCCGGCAGGCAATTCAGAGCGCTGAATCACTAGCTGCTGATCATTTTTTTCAATGGATGCCGGTACTATTTTCCCGGTAATATTGTACAATTCGGCACGTTTGATTTTTTCGTTGTTGCCATTCAACTTAACAAAAACCGTTTGATTTGCCGGATTGGGAAATACAAGTAGATTCCTGTTGGCCTGCAAAGTTTTCTCAATGCCTACGTTTCCAAAAAGTGCACATTCAGCAAGGCCGAGCGCACAAACAATGCGTGGGTTAATGAATTGCTGAATTGTGTCTAAATACATCAGCGCTTTTTCGCGCCCTACAGCATCGCTCTGCGCCATAAACGGGTTACTGGCCGAACTGGCCTGATGGGTTGTGATCGGAGGATTTGATCCCGGAACAGTTGCGAGGGCGGTTGGCTGGGTGGCGCTCCAGAACTGCCAGGGGCTGCCATGATTAAATGGTTTCGGAGTAGCTTCTGTGAGAATAAAAGGCAAAAGACCGGCACCCGAACCGGTGTTAATTGTTCCGCCGCTAAATGGAATATCCTTGTTGTAACGCGATTCCACAATCTGTGTAATGGGGTCATTGTAAACCTTGCCCGCAAACGAGGCATTGTTGCCAAATTCATTTACTTTCTGCAGGTTAAAACCACTGCCTGATGCAAAAGGAATCACGATGTTTCCGGTAACCGGCACTATTACATTTCCAATCTGATAGGGTGCGTTGGGATCTCTAACGGCATGAATACCAATCAGGGGAATTTGTCCGCGATCAAGCCAGCTGGTATCGCCAAGTGCCCCACCCATATTGATAACAAGTTGTACCTCAGACGAGTATCCGGGATAGTTGGCTATATTGCCTTTTACCTTGAGCAGGTCACCACCCGAAACTGCAAAGTCGGTCAGGTTGAGCGGAATATTGTTGGTGCCGTCAAAATTACCCACCCTGTTGGTATCAACCACAGATGAATCCGGGTTTTGTGTTCTGAGAAATTTATCATCACCGATGCCCGGTAACCGGCTGATCTTCCATGGGGCATCCAAAAAAGCGTGTGCCATGGCTACGTAGCCTCCCGTGCCTTCACCCATCACGGCAATTCTGTTGGGATCGATGCGATAGGCATTGGTAGTGGCCCTGTCGTTTCTGAAAAAGCGAACCGCTGTTTTTGAATCCTGCTGCCCTTT
>JBIICM010000206.1:0-3826 GCA_044238875.1 Flavobacteriales bacterium
CCCTTTCGGGTATATTATCCTAAAATCAACCAAAATAATACCCTTTCGGGTGTAAAAATGAGACCTACAATCATTTTTATTCCCTATCGGGTATAATAAATCAAAGCCCATGCGCTTATTTGCAAAACAGCGTTTTGTTTGCAATCACGCTGATTTAAACTGGCGGAAAACCATTCAGAGAAATTATAATGCCCTGTCAAGGTGTGTATAGCCGCCGTCAACATAAACAAGCTGCCCGGTAGTGTGACTGCTTAAAGGTGAAAGCAGAAAAACAACCATATCCGCAATTTCTTTTGGCGTGGTCATGCGCTTTTCAAACGGCACTTTATCGGTAATCGCTTTGCGCTTTTCTTCCGGATCGGGTTGACTTTGTATCCAGTTATCATACTGGGGGGTATTGCATTCGGCAACAATCACCGCATTTACCCTGATACCGTATTTAAGCAATTCAACCGCCCATTCTCTGGTTAAAGCGTTTCGGGCGCCATTGGCAGCTGCATAGCCTGAAGTGCCGCCCTGTCCGGTTTCTGCAACCTTTGAACTGATGTTAAGAATGGCACCACGGCTTTCGATCAGCTGAGGCAGCAGATAGTGCGCCAACAGGTAATAATGCGCAACATTTCGGTTGATAGATTCGATGAACCGATCATAATTTCCGTGTTCAAGTCCAACACCATCATTTAATCCGGCGTTGTTTACCAGCCCGTGAATTACAGGATATTTCTGTCTGATCAGGTCTGCAGCCCTTTTACATTCGGCGGCATCTGATAATTCGGCAGTTACATAATCAGCATCCGCACCCTGTAATTTCAGTTGCCCTACGCGGTATTTGTTTTCCTCTTCATTTCTGCCGATGATCACAGGTATAGCACCTTCAGCGGCCAATGAACCTGCTATGCCTGCTCCAATACCTTTGGCTCCGCCGCTTACAACGAATACCCGTTTTTGAATCTGTAAATTCATATTTTTTTGGAAAACAATTTGTTAAATTAAGCTGGGCGTAAGCCCCTTCGTTGCATGATACTGTATAAAAATACAATCGCAAATGAAATCAAAGGCACAATGTAGCCTGCAGCAATGTTTCCGAAATTGTCGGCAATTGCTCCCAGCAATGGCGGTAGCAGGGCTCCGCCAATGATCATCATGACCATATAGGACGATGCAATTTCAGTTTTATCTTTCATTGATTTAATGCCGAGTGAAAAAATAGTAGGATACATTATTGACATAAAAAACTCAACGCCGATAAATGCATAAACGCCCGCCTGCCCTTTTATAAAAACAATCACTGCGCATAATAAAATATTGATGAGTGCATACAGCTGAAGCAGATTTACGGCATTGAAACGCTTCATCAGTATCGCGCCAACATAGCGACCGGCCATGAAAGCAATCAGTAAAAGACCAAGCAGATAGTTAGCGGTATTCATTGAAAAGCCAGCAATATTTTGGGCATACAGAATAAAAAAGCTGGAAACACAAACCTGAGCACCAACATAAAAAAACTGCGCCAGCATGCTCCACGCCAGATCAGGATACCTGAAAGGATTGAAAAGGCTTGCTGCGTTGTTTTGTTTAGTTGCATGGCTACCGAAACGATTTGCAATAAATACAACCGCAACAAGCACTAAAACAATTCCGATCACAACATAAGGTAATTTAACACTCTCAAATAATCGCGTGTAATAATCATCCAGCAGTACCGGCGAGAGTTCCTTCAATTCAGTTTCAGTTTTAACCAATTGATCGGATAGAATTAAATGATTTAAAAAATTAGTGGCGACAACCGCACCGAGACCATTGAATGCCTGGGCAAAATTTAGCCGCTGCGGATATGTTTCAGCCGGGCCCAATTCCCGGATGTAGGGATTTGCCGAAACCTCCAGAAATGTCATTCCGCTTGCTACTATAAACAAGGCAATCAGAAAGTATTCATATTGCTTTGCGTCGGCAGCCCAGGGAAATAAAAAAGCACCCGAAGCGGCCAGTAACAGGCCTGAAACAATGGTATTGCGGTAACCAAAACGCTTCATGACAAAACCTGCTGGTACAGCCAGTAAGAAATAGGCCATCCAATAGGCAGAATCAACCAGTGAGGCTTGAAATGTTGTCACCCTGGCCGCCTGTTTCAAATGCGGAATTAATACAGGTAAAAGATTTGAGGTTAAGGCCCATAAAAAAAACAGGCTAATGACCAAATACCTTGCAAATGAAGAAGAATGTTCAGCTGAACGGGTACGCATTGGTAATGAATTGGTTTTGCATCAAATAGGCATCAATGAGCCGGAAGGCATGACGGACCAATGGGCTCAAACGATTTGTACCCCAAAATAAATTCCCTGTGACCAAGCTCCTCAGATAAACTTTTTTCTCCCCTTCCCAATGCAAATAGCTGGCTGAGAATCTCATCTCCCACTTCGTCAATTGAAGCCTTCCCTTCAAGTATTTTTCCGGCATTTACATCCATATCCTCGGCCATCCGCTGATAGGTTTCGGGGTTGGCGCATACCTTTATAACGGGCGAAATAGCAGATCCCACCACCGAACCGCGCCCGGTGATAAACAAAATACAATGAGCACCGCAGGCAATCAGTTCAGCGATTTCAGCATTATCATTGATATTCGGGAAACCAAACCGCGGTTCTCCGTCAGGCACTACATCAAGCAGGTATAAGCCTTTTTGCGAAGGTATATCTCCGGGTTTTATCAAACCGGAAATCGGCGAGTTGCCACTTTTGCAATAGGCACCCATTGATTTTTCCTCAATGGTGGTGAGGCCGCCATCGGCATTGCCAGGCGCAAAACTGCCGTGCCCCATAATGGTGTAATACCGGGCCGCCTTCTCCACAGATTTTTTCAATTCTATGGCCAGTTCTGGTGTAACGGCACGTTTGCACATGATTTCTTCAAGCCCGATCATCTCACCCGTTTCCTCGAAAATAGCCACACCTCCCCTGGCAACCAGTTTATCAAAAGCATTACCAACGGCAGGATTACCGGTTATTCCGCTGGTTGCATCACTACCTCCGCATATCCCGCCAACAATCAGCTCTGAAAAGTCCATTTCAACCACCGGCTGTTGTTGCAATTCATCCAAGGCTGATTCAACAAACTGAATGCCCGCCGCAATTGCTTTCTTTGTACCTCCGATATTTTGAATACCGATTAATTCAACCGGACGACCTGAGCGTGCAATATTTTCCCTGAGCCTGTTGCGGTTGAAACTTTCACAACCCAGCGATATAAGCAAAGCCGCCCCAACATTCGGATGCGTGCACAAGGCATTCATCATTTTATCCGCATAGGCGTTCGGGTAACACCCCCCAAAACCAATCACGTGAACAGGCTGATTGTGGAAATGTGCTGCAACTTCCCTGGCCACATGATGTGCGCATTCAACCAGATAAGCTACAACAACCGTATTTCTGATTCCTTTTCGTCCGTCACTTCTGACCCAGCCATTCATCTTCAGGTTATTCGTCATAAACAGTCAGGAATTTTTAATGTGAAGGCATTTGATGATCAATCGTGTAGGTGGGAATGTAATCACTCTTCAGGTTATGAAGGTGAACATGTTCACCCGTTTCAATATCAGCTGAGGCTGATCCGATTGAGACGCCATATTTAATAACCTGCTCACCTTTTTTTATCGGCTTTGCCGCTATTTTATGGCCGATACCCAGATTTTTATCATAACTAAAATCCTGTCCGTTTAACCTAATTGTTTCTCCGGCCAAAATTGAATTCCTGACAATATACACATTGTCGTTCTGATTTAATTTTATCAGTTTTTCCATGAG
Source organism: Flavobacteriales bacterium (assembly GCA_044238875.1). Taxonomy (GTDB): domain Bacteria; phylum Bacteroidota; class Bacteroidia; order M30B66; family M30B66; genus JAIBAI01. Next base: position 3,801 of record JBIICM010000206.1, read on the forward strand.
TTGTACCGCTCAGAATTTACCATATT
>JBIICM010000207.1:0-3825 GCA_044238875.1 Flavobacteriales bacterium
ATTGCCTTGAGACCATACATGAAATGAGTGTAGAGAACCAGCATCTTTTTGAGCAGGCCGGAGGAGAAAAGGTGCAGCTTGTTCCCAGCCTGAATGATGATGATCAATGGATTGCGTTTTTGAAGAATAGGGTTTTGCTGAGTAATTGATGCTTAGCATATTAAAAGTTATCAGGTCATATATGCCCGGATAATTTTTAAACGTTTAGCATGCTGTCTGATTATGTTACCGCGTCAACTGCAATTTCTACATCCATGGCTCCATTTTACGGGCCTTGCCATGATTGCTGCAGGATTGCCATTTTCGGTTTTTCTGATGAGCTTCGGGCAGTTCTGGATCATCGGTAACTGGATACTGGAAGCCCGTTTTAACAGAATCAACCGTTTTTCAATTCATCGAGAAGCATTATTACTGACCGGCCTCGTATTGATTTACCTGCCCGGAATTTTTTATTCGGATCAGCTGTCGGATGCCTTGAAGATGGTGAGGATCAACCTGCCTTTTTTTGTGTTACCCTTTATTTTGTCGCAGCGTGGGCCCCTTGAAAGGCAATGGTATTTTAACCTGCTCAGGATATTTCTTCTTTCGGTAGCGGCAGCAACAGCGGCCTGTCTGCTTGTTGGTTTGCCGCGCTGGCTGAACGGATCCTTCAGTGATATCAGGCAGATATCTATTTTTATTTCACATATTCGTTTTTCGCTGCTGATTTCTTTTTCAGTTTTGCTGATCAGTTGGCTGCTGCTCTTTAAACCTACCCCTATGCGCAGCGTTGAAAGGGGGTGCTGGTTGTTTGTCGCCCTGTTTCTGGTGGTATTCCTGTTTATACTGCAATCGCTCACCGGCTTGTTTGTATTGGCCGCTATCGGCATCGTTTGGGGGTTTTATCTGGTTTGGAAAAGGTTGTCATACCGGATGGCCTTTATCATCACGGCAGTTCCGGTGGCTGCGATCATGCTGGCCATTATTTCCGGCTATATCAGCTATCAGCAGTATTTTACACCTTCGGAAATCTACAATACCCCATTGCCTGAACGTACGCGTCTGGGCAATACTTATTCGCACCATAAAGGAACAATTGAAAACGGATATTTCATTGAAACGTTTATTTGCGACAAGGAGCTGGCGGATACTTGGGTAAATCGCAGCAGTATTCCGCTCAGAGGGTTCGACCGTAAGGGCAACAACCTTTACACCACGCTGATCAGGTATCTTAATTCAAAAGGATTACCGAAGGATGCCTGGGGTGTTTCACAATTGAGTGATAAGGATATTGCCTTTGTTGAACAGGGGCTGGCCAATGTTAAATACACCGGATTATGGGGTGTAAGGATGCGTTTTTATCAGCTGTTGTGGGAGGTCAATCATTACCGGCAAGGTCACCGGGATGCTTCGGGACATACATTTCGAATGAAGCTTGAATTCTGGAGAATCAGCCTTAAAATAATTAAGCAACACCCCTTAACCGGCGTGGGCATTGGCGATGTTCCTGATGCGTTCAGAAAAGCTTATCAGCTTGAAAACAGCTGGCTTGGCAAAGAGTGGTGGATGACAAGCCATAACCAGTACCTGTATATTGCTGTAGCGGCCGGCATTCCGGGGCTTATAATTTTTTTGTTGTTTTTGCTGGGGCCTGTCTTTTCAGACAAACGCATCAGAAGCTACCCGCCGTTTATCGTGTTTATCATTATTGCATTGATCTCCATGTTTACTGAAGACACGCTTACAACACAGGCAGGTGTTACATTTGTGGTCTTTTTTTACTCGGTATTTTTGTTTTTACGACCTTCGGCCGAAGCCGCCAGCACCACTACGGATCAATTTTAAACCACGTAACTGCTAAAACTTTTTCGGTCAGTAATCTTAGGTTATGTTTGTCTATGAATCAGTTCACTCAAAGTCGAGTTGCTCATTCAACATAAATACTTCGAAATCTTCCTGTTAAAAAAATGAAAACTAAAACAACAAACTTACTAGCTCACTTAGGCCTCAAAATTAATTTGGGCTTTACAATAATCAGTACCCTATTTTTATTGATTACGGATTTTAGCTATTCACAAAGCCCTGAATTGCTTGAGGAAAAGATATTAATCAGCAATATGTCTGCCCCCTGGGGTTTTACATTTATCAGCAGTGATGAAATATTATTTACAGAAAAACAAGGAAAGGTTTATCGTTATAAAATTTCTACCGGTACGCTCAATCAAATAAGTGGAGCCCCCGTTGTTTCACAAACCGGACAGGGAGGTTTACTGGATGTTGCCCTGCATCCCAATTTCAGTAACAACAATTACGTTTACCTCACCTATGCAGTTTCAGCTGTAGGCGGGCAAACAACAGCGTTAGGGAGAGGAACACTTGTTGGCAACGAACTTCAGAATTTCACTGAATTGTTCAGGGCCTTGCCCATAAGAAATGCTGGCCAGCACTTTGGCAGTCGTATTGTTTTCGACAGGAACAATTTCCTCTATATGTCGGTTGGAGATCGGGGGGCGCAAGACGAAGCGCAAAACAAAAATAATCATTTGGGAAAAATTTTGCGGTTCAATGATGACGGAACCGTACCTGAAAGTAACCCCCTTTTCGGGATACCTGGTACAAAACCTGAAATTTATTGTTGGGGAAATCGAAATATTCAGGGGATGGCAATGAATCCTGCAACAGGTGAAATATTTGCCCACGAGCACGGACCAAGGGGAGGAGACGAACTCAATTTAATTAAGCCAAACACCAATTATGGCTGGCCTGAGGTTACATTTGGTATCAACTACGATGGCAGTCCCATCACTCCCGACACTGCGCTTCCAGGAATGGAATCTCCGCTAACTTATTGGGTTCCCTCGATTGCTCCAAGCGGAATGACTTTTATCAGGAACGATCAACCAGACAATGAAGCTGATATATTAATAGGCGCATTGGCCGGTACTCATATTCACTGGCTCAAGATGAAAGACAATAAGCGCGTATCTTCCACAAGAAGCATGAATGGTTATGCACGTTTTCGAGACATAAGGCAAGCGCCTGACGGAAAGATTTATGCAATGACCGAATCTCCAAACCGATTTGTGCTCCTGCGAATAATAAACCCTGTCGTTACTTCGGTAGAGGAGGAAATAAGTGAATCGGAGGAGGAGAATATTTTATATCCCAATCCTGCTGTTGGGCAAAGCACTTTGTCATTTTATGTGCCAGCTAAACAACTTGTTTCTGTGAGGATTTATAGCCCAAGTGGTATTTTAATTAAAGAATTAACTGCTCAACCACTTTCAATCGGAAAACACACGCTGAAAATAGAAACCGATTCATTACCTCAGGGTTTTTATCACATAGAACTCAATAAGGGAGGCTCCAGAACATTTCTGAAATTAATTAACCTGTAAAAGATCAATCAATGCTGATTTTCTCAGCACATTCCGCACTATAAATACGTACTATTTTTTTGGGGAGCCTGCATCAAGGCTATAAGAGGCGGCCGCCAGCACCACTACCACCTCGCCTTTAACACCAGCCGTTTTGTAATGGCCGGCAACCTTCTCAACTGTGCCACGTCTGCATTCTTCGTGGACCTTTGAAATTTCCCTTACAACGGCAACCAGGCGCTCAGGCCCTGCAATTGAACAGATCTCTTCGAGTAATCGTACAAGCCGGTGAGGGCTTTCATACAGAATCGCCGTGCAATCATGCGCTGCTATTTCACGCAAGCGTGTTTGCCTGCCTTTTTTATGTGGAAGAAAACCTTCGAAGATAAACCGGTCAGAAGGGAACCCTGACAATACAAGTGCCGGTATCAGGGCAGTTGGGCCCGGAAGGCATTCTACCTCAAGGCCG
>JBIICM010000059.1:0-12979 GCA_044238875.1 Flavobacteriales bacterium
GGTGTTGAAGGGAATATGGTGAATGTGAGCTGTTCGTTGTCGTTATAGTTTCCGTTCTTACCACCTGAATCATAGAAGACACCTGAACAGGCTGAAGTAGAGCCATCAGCCATGATAATGCCATCTTCTTCCTCTGCGGCAGTAGTGAAGGAAATTACATCGCAATCAGTTGCGCTGCCAAAATCATTTGAAGGAACAATCTGATAATAATAGGTTGTATTGGCCAGAAGAGTTCCCGGCTCATAGCTTGTATCTGACTGGTTGTCAGATACAAGGGGCGGGTTTGTATTCGTTCCGAAATAAACATCATACCCTGTTGGTTCGCCAGTTCCGGCAGTCCAGCTGAGATTATCGTTTATACCAATACCTGTTGCCCCGTTTACTATATTATATGTAGCAGGGCAGGATGGGGGAGTACCCGCCGGGTTCTCCTTGAAACCAAGCCCAAAGAATCTGATGGTTCCAATATCACCTGCTAAATCATCACACACCAGTAGTCTCCAGATGCCATTCGGATTAATACCTGAATTCAAAAGATCAAGATTTCCTTCTGGTATATATGATCCAATAATCGGCGCCGCTGCAGTGTTGACAGATGAAGACGCATTCATGATAAATTTTGCCGTTTGCGTGCAGTTATCAGCCGAAAAGGCTCCATAATTGGCACCTGCTCCTCCATTATCGGTTGAGAGTTCTACGATCTGGCCATTTGGTGCAACGAGTGAAATATCAAGGTCTGCCGCCCTCGGATGTTCTATGATAATGCTAACCGATTCTAATGAATAGTCTCCTCCGAGATTGCTCAGGCCTGATACTGTAATTGACGACTGAGCATTATTTGGACATGCATTATCAGGTATTTGGGTATTCAAACCGCAGACGGTTGAGAAGTTTAATCCGTCAGAAGTCCCCGCTGGATCAGATGGGAATATCACACCATAATCTTCGGTTTCACCATACGTGGATAGTCCACACGGATCCATAAATGTTCCAAATGGAATGGTTGACATCATACGAACACGCAGTCTTGTTTCACCGCTTATAACCTGAGCAGGAGTTGTAAATACTATGTTTCCTAAAGCACCAGGAGCAACAACTATCTGGCCCAGCCGTTCATTGTCTGAAAATTCAAGATCCTGGTTATAGTCGATCCATGCAGCGTAACGTTCAGCGTAGTCAGGATTGTTATTTACAGTTAAAGTGTACTGAGTATTAGGCTCGAGGTTGGTAGTAAGATTTGAATAATTAGTATATGAAGATCCCCCTGCTGCACCGGTATTCTGATTGTTGATAGAACCTATGGTGACGCCGTTGATATAATCACCTTCGGCGGTTCCACCAAATGGGGAGGCATAAAGCGGAAGACAATATTGAGGATTTCCGCCGGCGCTGATGAGGGTAATTATAATTGAACCACAAAAGGCTTCACTTGATATACATGTATTATCCGGACCCGTTGCATCGAGTAATACATCTATAGAAGACCCATCTGCAGATGTAAAATCAAGTCTGGATGCTAATCCACAGAAATCATCATTAAAACCAAGTGCGGCTCCCCCGGCAGATGGGTAAATGGTTAATCTCGTATCAAGGCCGGGATCACTGCCGCAGGCAGAAATCCTGTAAGTGCTGCCTGGCTGAAGATTTATGATTCTGAAGGCTTCGCCTGCGAAAATACAAATGCCGTCGCCTACTGAAGCTCCTACAGTAGTGGGTGCTCCGAATGTATTCAGGATAACATTATTGTTATCGCACTGAGCCTGCACTTTACCAGTGTAAAGAACCAGAACTGCTGTGAAAATTGTTAGAAGTGAATATATCTTTTTCATGTTGTGCTGTTTTGGTAGAGTTTAGTTCAGTTTTTAGGGTTGGCAGCTCTTCTTGAAGCAACTGAAGGTCGTGGAGATTTTTCAGCTTCCTTTCTGAGGTAGTTTTTGTAAAGTTCTGGATTGTCTTTTATCCAGGCGGCCTTAGCCTGCTGATAACTCTTTTCATCAGCCTTTGGGTTACCTGTTGTAATATATGCAGGATAGCCCGGTAAATCAATAATGGTATGAACCCTTGTTTGTTTATCTGAATTACGGCTTTTTGTTCGGATACCGTTAGCAGAAGAAGGCGAAGCCGTTTTGTTGTTTTTTTTCAACACATCCTCACGCTTATTGCTTAGCTCGGAAGCATCTGTTTTTTTCTCCGGCTGATGCTGAGCGGCTGCCGGCTGAATTGAAAATGTCAGTGCAAACACAGCTGCGGTGCACATGATTCTAAACACTTGGGTCATACGTTGTGAAGTTAGATTTTTGTTATTCAGGCAATTTGCATGGAATATCCGAGCAAAAATATCTATTTATGTTTCATAAAAAAATCTTTCGAAAAAAAAAGATCAATAGTTTAAGATGCAGTAATTCAGTGAATTAACATGTTTTTGAAAGGGTTATCCACAAGCCTTACAATTTGTAACGGACCAAATACTCCCTTAAAACAGGCTGATTAATGAACGGATTTTTCAAACCGCAGACAACCGGTTTAAACCTTAACCCTGAACCAATTCAAATCCATTATCTTTGCCGACCCAAAACTGAAAAATGGATAGAAATTCGGTCATCGGACTATTGCTGATAGGATTGATTCTGATGGTGTTTACCTATGTAAATCAACCTGAAAGAGAGGCGTTGGAACAGCAGAAAATGCGTGAGCAGGTTTCATCACCTAAGAAAGATCCGGTGGCCGTCGATATTCCTGTGAAGGATACCCTCGGCACTGCTGTTGCGACTGATTCATTGATGAATGATACGCTCTTAAGATCAAAAAATCAGGCAATGTTCGGTCCGTTGGCTCCGGCCGCTGTTGGCTCCGACAGTTTCTACTTTGTCAGCAACGACAAAATGCGGATGCGCATTGCTGCCAAAGGTGGTTTCATCGATCAGGTTGAGCTCCGAGGATTTAAAACCTGGGAAATGGACAGCCTTGCGCTTTTTAGACCTGATTCTGCGCGGTTCAACATTATTCTGCCTTTTGGGAACAGGTTTGTTTCAACAGCCGACCTTTACTTTCAACCCGAAACCAGGGGTAATCTTGTAGTTAGTGGAAATGATTCGGCAGCCTTTGTTATGGTTGCGAAGGGTGAAAATGGGGCCTCTGTCGCGTATACCTACAAAATACGCGGAAACAGTTACCTGATTGATGTTTCCCTCTCACCCAAAGGGCTCGACCAGTTCCTGAATGCGACCGGAGCAGGGTCTTTTGAATGGAATATGCATTGTAGTCGTCAGGAGAAAAATCTTGAAAACGAGCGGAACAATTCAACCGTTTATTTTAAATATGCAGAGGATGAGGTAGATCACCTGAATCCGGTGGCCGATGATAAGTTGAAACTCGACGGGAGGGTTGAATGGCTTGCCTTTAAACAGCAATTTTTTACTGCAGTAATTATTGCCAAGGGGTCATTTGAGAATTCAGCTGAAGTTGAATCCAGAACATTGGCTGATGAAAAGCAAACCAAAGCTTTTTCTGCTGTGTTCAGCGCACCCTTTAACGATGACCGATCGCTTTCGTTCGGTCTCTTTTTCGGACCTACCCATTATCGTACACTCAGCGAAACCGGTTATGATCTGCAAAAGCTGGTTCCGCTCGGCTGGGGTATTTTCGGGTATGTTAACAAGTTAATTGTCATTCCTGTATTTAATTTTCTTGACGGATACGCCCTTAATTATGGGATTGTAATACTCCTGCTTACCCTGGTGATCAAATTGATTTTATTTCCGTTTCAGTTCAGGTCTTATGTTTCTCAGGCAAAGATGCGCGTGCTCAAGCCAGAGGTAGATGAATTAAATGCGCAGTATGAGAAAGAAGATCCGCTGAAAAAGCAGCAGGCGGTTATGGCGCTTTATAAGAGAGCCGGTGTGAATCCGCTGGGCGGTTGTTTGCCATTGCTGTTTCAGATGCCTATACTTTTTGCGATGTTTAATTTTTTTCCGGCCGCAATCGAATTGCGCCAGGAATCATTTTTATGGGCGGATGATTTATCAACTTTTGATTCTGTTTTAAATCTGCCTTTTGAAATTCCGTTTTATGGTAATCATGTGAGTTTATTTGCACTGCTCATGACGGCTTCAACCATCATTTACACCCGAATGAATAACCAGTTGTCGGGTGGTAATACCCAAATGATGCCAGGCATGAAGGTGATGATGTATGTGATGCCCATTATTTTCCTTTTTGTTTTGAACAGTTATGCAGCCGGTCTGAACTACTATTACTTTTTAGCCAATGTGATTACTTTTGGACAGCAGGCAGTATTCAGACTGATGGTGGATGATAAAAAAATCCACGAAAAAATTCAGCAGAATAAGAAAAAGCCACAGGTAAATAAAACATCTGCTCTTCAAAAAAGGCTTGAAGAAATGGCTAAAAAAAGGGGATATCAGGCCCCAGGAAAAAGGAAATAATACATTATTTCATTGATTATAACTTCCGACTTTTCATTCGTTGGGTTAAATTGATTTTTTAAAATTCTTAAATGCGGCTCATCCTGTCAACTGCTTCGTGGCTGCCGAAAATCACAAGTATGTCACCCTCTTTCAGTTCCATTTCTCCGTGCGGATTGGCCGTTATATCGGCACCTCTTTTCACGGCAAGTACTGACACACCGTGCTGAGCCCTGAGTTGTAATTCATTGAGCATTTTTCCGCAGATGACCGAATCCTTTTTCACTTTCATGGTGAGTATTTCGGTATCAGAAATTTCGAGCCTGTAATCCTGAATCCCCTGCTGTTCATAGCGTATGGTGCGCATCATATTATAATTCAAAGTGCGCAGCTTGACTACAAAATCCTCAATTTCAGTTCTGGGTACAAGGTAACGTGAGAGGATGCGGGTAGTTAGTTCAACGGATGTTTCAAACTGTTCACTGATTACATCATTGGCGCCCAGATCAAAAAGTTTCACTACATCATCGAGTTTTCTGGTTGTGGCAATGATAAAAACATGCGGCGCCATTTTTTTTATGGTCATTACCACCTTTTTAACTTCTGAGCGGTTACCTCCGATTGATATAACGGCTACACGTGCGTCGGTAATTGCAGCATGACTAAGCACTGATTGTGTGGTTGCATTACCGTAAAGTATCACGTCGTTTTTCTTCTTGCCGGAAGCGAGCACTACCTGCGGATCAGAATCAATCGCAGCAAAGGGGATACGGGCCATCCTAACCACTTTCGCTATGTTTTTTCCGGTATTGCCATACCCAATCACCACCAGATGATCTTTCAGTTTTACCTCTTCGGATACATATTTCAGACTGCTTTTTATCAAGCGGGGAAAACGCTTTTTAAGCGCTTTACTCATCAGCAGGTTGTTCACAAAGATTGAAATGGAGTCGGATTTTTGAATGATCAATGGTGTGAATGCCATACTAACCAATGAAACCGATAGAAACAACTGGTAGTTTGAAGCCGACAATACACCGAAATTTAATCCCTTATCCGCCAATACAAAAGCGAACTCACCAACCTGACTGATGTACAAACCAGAAATCAGAGCCACACGTGCATTGCTTCCGGTAAAGTATGATGAAATACCGGTGATCAGTGTTTTGGCCAATAGAACACCTGCTGTAATTACTACAATCCAGACCCATTCATGGGCTAGAAATTTTATATCAACCAGCAGGCCGATAGAGATAAAGAAAAAACTTGTGAACACCTCCCTGAAGGGCAATATGGTACCAAAGGCTTCATGGCTGTATTCAGATTCAGAAATAATCAGTCCGGCCAGGAACGCCCCGAGCGAAAGCGACAAACCGGCAAGTGCTGTGAGCCATGCCACCGACATACAAACCACAATTATGGTCAGCAGAAACAATTCACTGGAGCGGCTTTTGGCCACTGCAAACAAAAATTTCGGCATGATAACCCTGGCGAGCAAAAGAACGCCACCAATGGTTATGACAGCTTTAAGCAATGTAAGCAGCAGATCTGCAATTGAACTATCAGCATTGGATGAAAGAAAGGGAGTAAAGAGAACAAGCGGCACTACGGCCATGTCCTGAAAGATAAGAATAGCCATGCTCCCTTTGCCCTGCGGGCTTTGCAGCCGGCCATTGTCCTGAAGCAATTTCAAAACAATTGCAGTCGAGCTCAGCGAGAAGAGCATTCCGATGAATACCGCCTCATTAAAAGCAATGTTCATGAAATTGCCAACGGCGGCGGTAACCAGAATGGTCAGCAACATTTGCATTCCCCCGCCAACAAAGACTTGTTTCCGAATTCTGATCAGGTCTTTCAGTGAAAACTCAATTCCAATGCTGAACAATAAAAAAATCACCCCGATCTCAGCAAAAACGGGCAGGTTACTATCGGTACCAATCAGATTTGTGAAACTGGGTCCTGCCACAACTCCGGTAAGAATAAAACCAAGCAGCGAAGGGATTTTAAAATGATTACAAATCAGCAATACAAGAATTGCCAGCCCCAGAATAATGGTAATGTTGGTAATTGCTTCTGGAATATGGGTTGAAAGCAGCATGCGCAATGATACTAATTTTGCGTCGTAAAGCTTCTCATTTCATTTGAAACTGTAGTTTTGCAGCGATATGTTACCATGGAAAAACAAGTGATTTTAACTGCAGCGGCACCTGCTCCGATTGGGCCCTACAGTCAGGCTGTGAGAGCAGGCCAGTTTATTTTTGTAAGCGGACAAATACCCATGGATCCACGAACAGGGGATTTGGTAAACGGAGATATTTCGTTGGAGGCAAAACAGGTGATGGAGAATATCGCCGGGATTTTAAAAGCTGCCGGAGTTTCGTGGAGTCAGGTGGTAAAGACCAGTATTTTTCTGGTTAATATGTCTGATTTTGCAGCGGTTAATGAGGTGTATGCCACGTATTTTAATGATACATTTCCCGCCCGTGAAACAATTGCAGTAGCAGGGTTACCCAGGGGCGTGCGGGTAGAGATTTCAGTAACAGTTTATTGCTCCTGATGAGCCATAAAAGCTGGTTTCGCATTGCTTCAGCGCTTGCCGGCATATCGGTGATTATGCTCGCAATGGCGGCTCACTGGCTCGAAAATCATTTGTCGCCCGAAAAAATAAAATCGCTTGAAACGGGAGCTGAATTGCAGTTTATGCATGCTATTGCCATCCTGGTGCTGAGCAATGTGAAAACTGATGAAATAACGCGGCAGCGAAACCGGAATTTATGGATTATGTTATGCGGCATCAGCTTGTTTTCCGGCTCCATTTATCTGCTTTCTTTACGTAATCTAATAAATTTCGAAGCGGCAAGTTTACTTTGGCCCGTAACTCCACTTGGAGGTTTAATGCTCATTGCCTCCTGGTTTTTATTGGTTTTTGAAAAAAAATGATTGTGACAGCACCCATGAAACTATTTTTTCTGAGACGGCAACTCCTGCCTGTTTTCACGCTGATTCCGGCGCTGTTTTTTTCATGTAAAACATTGAAAACCGATGGTGGAAAAGAGACGGGAAGTGATAACCGTATGATGGTAAAGGAAGAGGTACTCGATGTGCAGCCTGTAAAAATCACCTTGCCGATACCTTCAAATGATACGGTACGCTTTGCTTATCTGGTCTCGTTTTATAGTCCCGGAGATGGAATTGACATTACAGCTGCTGAAAATTTTGAGGCATTTCTGAACAATGAAAAACAGAAATCATCCGGCAGAATTTCTTATTTAAGGGTTAACTGGGGCAGAGAGGGAGAGCGCGATTATTGTGTTGAACTGAATGGATTAACCGTGGCGGAGGAGGAAATATTTGACAAAGCCATGCGCGAATTATTGAGTAAAGCCACTAAAGTTAACATCTACAGGCATTACCCATGCAGATATCTGAATACCAGAGACTTAAAAAACTGAATAAATAACGGACACATTTTTTAATTCCTATATTTGTACTCCCCAAAACTGAACTAAACATTTTAACTATGCATGAATCAGGTGCAGAAGCGCGAAAAGCTTCTCTATCATCCATTGGTTTAGGTAGTTCCAATCAGGTATTCTGGAATCTCACCCCGGCCGAATTAATCGAGAAGACCGTTCTGAACGGACAGGGAACCCTCACAGACACAGGAGCCCTGGCGATTGATACAGGAGAATTTACAGGCCGTTCACCAAAAGACAAATACGTTGTAAGAGAAAGTGGTACCGAACAATCGGTTTGGTGGGGGGATGTGAATCATCCAATGGACGCCGCACATTTTGACGGTTTATACAGCAAGGTAACCTCCTATTTAAATACCTGTAATGAGCTATATGTGAGGGACGCCTATGCATGTGCAGATCCGGAACATCGCCTCAATATTCGTGTTGTGACCGAATTGCCATGGTCAAATCTTTTTGCTCACAATTTGTTTCTGCGGCCCTACGGTGCCGAACTTGATCATTTTGAACCTGAATGGCATATTATCAACGCACCTGGTTTCAAGGCTGACCCTGAAGCTGATCATACGCGTCAGCATAATTTTACCATTATCAGCTTTAGCCGCAAAGTAATTCTGATTGGGGGTTCCGGTTACACCGGTGAAATGAAAAAAGGTATTTTTTCTGTTTTGAATTATATACTCCCGCATGAACGCAATGTGCTTTCTATGCATTGTTCGGCAAACGTTGGCAGCGAGGGTGATACCGCTATTTTCTTTGGTCTGAGCGGAACCGGAAAAACAACACTTTCTGCTGACCCGGAAAGGCAGCTGATCGGTGATGATGAGCACGGATGGGCATCCGGAACAGTATTTAATTTTGAGGGTGGTTGTTATGCCAAATGCGTTGATTTATCTGCTGAAAAAGAGCCTCAGATATTCAATGCGATCAGATTTGGTGCTTTGCTTGAAAATACAGAGTATGTTCAGGGATCCCGCACCGTTGACTATGGAAATATTCGCAAAACAGAAAATACAAGAGCGGCATATCCGATTTACCTGATTGATAATTTTTTAAACCCATCTATCGGCGGATCTCCGAAAAATATTTTCTTTCTCACTGCTGATGCTTTTGGTGTTTTGCCACCTATTTCACGATTAACAACAGGTCAGGCCATGTATCATTTTATTTCAGGATACACGGCCAAAGTTGCCGGTACTGAAGTTGGGGTCACCGAACCGCAGGCTACTTTTTCTGCTTGTTTTGGCAAGGCATTTTTGCCATTACACCCTACCAGATATGCTGAATTACTGGGACAAAAGCTTAAAGAAAGTAAAGTTAACGTATGGCTTGTCAATACCGGTTGGTGTGGCGGGCCGTACGGCGTTGGTTCTCGTATTAAACTTAATTATACCCGCGCTCTTATTTCAGCAGCGCTCAAGGGTGAACTTGATCATGTTGATTACCAAAGAACACCTTTCTTCGGCTTGAATACACCTGTGAGTTGTCCGGGTGTACCTTCAGATCTTTTATTTCCACGTAATGCCTGGGCAGATAAAGAAGCATTTGACAGGAAGGCGGTTGAACTTGCAGAGAAATTCATTAATAATTTCAAGCAATATGCCGAGTTTGCCAATGATGAAATTCTTTCTGGCTCACCGGTAAAAGTGGTTCATGCCAGAATAGAAGAATAAAAATTTCTTTATTATCTGAAATCGTCAGGTTTACGAAGTGTAAATACCCTTGATATACAAAATCCCAAAAGGATTTTACCACTCGTAAAACTATTGAATGATTGCGTGATAAATGCTTTTTCAGTGATAGCTCCGGCATTTGTTGCAAATACCTGAAATACATGTCCGCCGGTCTCTATATCTAAACCTATTGCAACTGCATCTTTTGAGTCTTTACCTTCAGAATTTTTGATTCTGAAACCGGGTAATTGATAGAAGTATTCAATGTTCAGGCTTACTCTCTTTGTTAACTTAAATCTTCCGCCTGAGCCAATAAATAAGATGTCGTTGGGATCGCTGGTGGCAGGCACAAGATTGCGGTGTACAACACCCGGAGTTACTTGTAATGAAATACGTTCATTGAATTTTCTTGCAATCAATAATTGATGATTATAGGAGAGCCTCGAGCTGAATAAATTTTTACGCTCAGGATTTTCAAATGCAATTGTTTTTAATTCAACGGAACCAAAATAACTAACAGAAATCGGAAATCCGTTTTCTTTAGTCCCCTGACGCAATAGTTTAAGCTTTGTAAATCCGTCAATTGTTTTTTCAAAAGTACTTCTTCCGAGGCCTATCATCCAGCGGTTATTGATGCCGTATTCAAGTCCCATCCGCATCGTTGCCCTGTCCAATCCAATCATATCATAAAAGCCACGTTCAATGGTGCCGAAATGATGCGTGATTCTGAAATCAAGTACGCCTCCGGCAGTGTTCTCAATTGAATGTCCGTTTACAATTCTTGTTGTTTTAAATGTGGCTGAAGTAAATTCTTTTTTGGTGTTTTCAGATTCCGATTCAAGCAATTTTTGCAAGTCATCATTTTGTGCATTTGCACCATGAAAAACAATTAAAAAAAAAGAAAGAAAAATAAATGATTTTAACATGATTTATTTTTTGTAAGGTTCGTAATTCGCATTAACATTTACCTCAATTACATCTGCAATTTTTCCTTTTACAAGAGAAGGAATCTGAATGTTGTAATCAGCAGGTTTTATTTTAAAGGAAGAGGATCCTGAAACCTTGCCATTCTTAATGTTAAGAACGGATATTATATTTACAGGTTTTGTTACACCGTGAATGGTCATTTCTCCATTTATCCTGGCAGTATAGTTGCCATCTTTTGCAAAATTAATTTCAGATTTATTGATTATATTTCCTTTAAAACTTCCCTTTGGGAACTTGTCACTTTCTAAATAATTTTCATTAAAATGTTCTTCCATTAATGCTTTTTCAAAACGAAAACTTTTAATCAGCAGTGAAAAAATCACTTCACCTTTATCGGTATTAATAAATGAAGTTCCTTCTTTAGTAATTGCTTCAATATTCTCGAGTGGTGTAGAAGAATAAAAACGAATATTGGCAGATTTGGTATAAATAATCTGCTGTGCATTGCTGATTAAACAGAGCAATACAAACAAAAAAGAGACACAGTATTTTTTCATTCTTTTAATTGTTAGGGTAACCATTATTGACCCATTTGACAATTTTATTTATTTCGCAATCGGGGAGTTTTGCTCTTCCGTCAGGCATTGGATCAGCACTGCCTGTGTGGGTTATGCTCTCTAAAAATACTTGTTTTTTAGTGTCAAGGTATTTTTTAATTTCATCGTAATTGGTATACGGTGCTGCGTCACCTAAAGGTTCTTTACCATGGCACTCAATACAACCCACATTGATAATTGTTTTTATATCCGAAGAAAAACGAACAAGTGATGTATCACAATCGGCCACTGGGTTATTTGTTTTGCCATATAGATCTTCTTCATTGTCGTATTTGCAGGCGCCCAGCATCAGGAGCGAAAGCAGGGCTGATAAAAGCCGAACAGTTGGTCTCATTACAATTGTTTTACAAACATTTGTAAATTTACGGATAATTTTCTCTGAGCGTATTTCACATGCATTTGTTTTCAAAAAAGTTTTAAAACATGAAAGTATTCAGCAAAAAAGCATTGTTTGTCATATTTGTCTTGATAGCAGGCGCTCTTATCTCAATATGGTTTTATTTGGAAAAACCGCACAGGGATGCGGTTAACGAGGTGGCCATGCCAACCACACCGGAGGCTTTATTCAGTTCAGTATATTTAAAAGGGGAGCAGCAATTTCTTGACAAAACGATTGAATTCAAGGGTGAGATTAATGAATTGCAACCCGGTAAAGAACCTGTTTGTGTCATTGAAATTCCGGGAGCTACCGATGCCGGTATTCGGGTGAGTTTTGATAACAGGTATTCCGTGAAACTGGCGAACTACAAACAGGGTGACCAGATCAGGTTAAAGGGGATCTGCACCGGGGTTTTGGCGGATACACTTATGGAGGGTGTTATAAGTGTGGATGTACTGATAAGGAGTGCTGTAGTTGTTGAAGAGTAAGGCTAAGCTTGTCTGCCTGCGATAATTTCGCCGACCACAAGCGGATCAAGCAAGGTTGTAGTATCACCAAGGTTTGATAGTTCACCTTCGGCAATTTTCCTTAGGATTCTTCGCATAATTTTGCCTGAGCGAGTTTTCGGAAGTCCGCTCACAAACTGAATTTTATCAGGTTTAGCAATACGGCCAATTTCATGACTCACTGTTTCATAAATTTCCTCACGTAGCAAATCGGTTTTTTCGGGCTGCTTTTCACAGATTACAAAAGCATAGATTCCCTGTCCCTTAATTTCATGGGGGTAACCTACCACAGCGCTTTCAACAACACTTTTATGCTGGTTAATGGCGTTTTCAATTTCGGCCGTTCCGAAACGATGACCTGATACGTTGATCACATCATCAACACGGCCAATAATTCGATACATGCCGGCTTCATCCCTGCGGGCTCCGTCGCCCGTGAAATAAAATCCCTTGTAGGTTGCAAAATAATTAATCCGGCAGCGTTCATGGTCTCCAAAGGTTGTTCTGATCATTGAGGGCCATGGAAAGCGAATGGCCAGATAGCCCTCTTTGCCGTTTTCTTCGATCACCTCGCCGTTGTTGTTCAGCAATACCGGCTGAATGCCGGGCAGGGGGTAACCTGCATGGCAAGGCTTTGAGGGTGTAACACCTGCCAGTGATGAAATCATGATGCCGCCGGTTTCGGTTTGCCACCATGTGTCGGCAATTGGGCATTTTCCTTTGCCTACATGGATGTTGTACCAGTTCCAGGCTTCTTCGTTGATGGGTTCGCCAACAGTGCCAAGCACCCTGAGGCTATGCAGACTGGCCGCCAGCACATGATCAACACCTGCTGCCATCAGTGAACGTATTGCTGTTGGTGCAGTGTAAAAAACATTGACGCTATGTTTGTCGATGATCTGCCAAAAGCGCCCGGCATCAGGCCATGTAGGGATACCTTCAAACATCAGTGTTGTAGTTCCAGCCAGTAAAGGGCC
>JBIICM010000060.1:0-12949 GCA_044238875.1 Flavobacteriales bacterium
ATACTTCTTCATGGCTTTGGAAGCCGGGGCAGGACCGCATCGAGTGTGTCAACTGCCCTGAAAACGATGCCAATTAAAGGCTTGAAAGCAGCACTTTCCAGGCCAGCGTAACTTTGCCGTCTGATAGTAACTGCTGCGCGAGTCTGTGATTGGCAAAATCAGCATAGGGTGTTGCCTCCAGCAATAATTCAAGCGCCCCACTTTCTTTAAATTGTTTCAGTTCATCCTCATCGGGCAGTTTTTCAACATTGCCCAACTGCCCTAAATTATTGCCGGTCAGCACAGGTGAAAATCGTATGGCTTCAGGTATGTTATCAATCCCTATCCCAACTGTACTGACAGGTTTTTCAACTTCAAATAACGCTGCACCATGCGCCCGGCAATACCAATTGCCTCCCATACGGGCCACAAGATCAATTTTCTGTTGATCAATATTTTGCGAAGCATCCATCACTGCTTCATTAATATGTACCAACACCACTTCGCAAATCACCAGGTTTCCGGCACCTCCCTGATCTCCCGTTTCTATAATTTGTTTCACCTTGCACTCGTATTGCACGGGTGATTCTTTCACACGGAAAGGACTGACCATTTCTGAGACCAGCGGAGTAAAACCGGCTTTTTCAAATTCACTGACACCTTCAGGATACTCAACACTGGCAAGCGAAGCCTGATATACCATCGGATAGGTAACAACATTGATGACAACTTCCGGTATATTTCTAACATTTTCGAGGGTATGCTTGGTGGTATTGTCGCGCACCCGTCTGGCCGGACTAAAAACAAGGGTCGGTGGATTGGCACCAAATGCATTGAAAAAGCTGAAAGGACTCAGGTTGGGCCTCCCGTTGCTGTCAATCGTACTGGCAAAGGCAATAGGGCGGGGGCCCACGCTTCCGAGCAGTATGCTATGAAACTTTGCTGTGCTAACTTCTGCCGGATTTATACTAATCATGAGATTTTTTTTCGGGAAGCAAAGAAACAGTTTCCACTTAATAAAGTCAAAACAACTTTAGCAATGACTAGTGAATAATCAGCACCTGATAAAAAATATTGAACCCGCTACCGCTGACAATCAGCGCATATCTGCCTTCTGGTATTTCCCTTATATCAGCTTCCCATTCGTTTTTCTGCCTTCTTAGCAGCAATGGTATTTTTCGACAACCGATATCTATGAGCTCTGCTTTTAAAAATTTGTCTGACAGATCACCTATTCTCAAATAATCCTGCGCCGGATTCGGATACACCGGTTTGTACTCCTGATCGGGCCAACCGATGGAGAGCGGTTCGTACTGTAGTTCAAAATCATCAACGAATAAGGTGCTGCCGGCATTTCCGGTAGATATTTCACCCTTCATTCCGGCACTCGAGCTGAACACGGCAATGATTGAGTCAGGCTCATAAATACTGTCATACCTGATACTTACTTCGGCCTTCACATAAGCATCTTTACGCTCTTTACTGATCAATTCACCTGAGCCGAGTGTTTCTCTCAGCCCCGTTTGTTTGTTGCGTCTTACCAAATAAACAGCAAGGATGCATGAATCCCCGTCAACAGGCTTATATTTATACCAAATCGAAAAGCTGCTCGGCTTCTCCCTGAAAGGAATACCGAGTTTAACACCGCTCAACGGATTGTTGATACGCAGCTCAAAACTCCCCAGATAAAGATTGCCCGGAGCAATTTGTCCCAGGATAGATGATGTAACAAGCATGGCTGCATACGTTCCACTGCGTGCATCCGTTGTTTTGCTGGTTGGTGCATCAATGCCTGGTATGGTTTCAAGCGTGCTATTTCCGGTCGCCCAGAATTCAGGCTGATCATAAGAACGAAAAAGAAAACGGCCGGGATAATGGGTCCAGTTTTCAAAGCCAGTATTAGGCAGTTGCTGCGCGTTAATCATTAAGCCTGAGCCTACAATAAGCAGCAAAATATAAATGCTAAAAACCTGAATTCTTGTCATGTAACAAAATGATGGGAGAAGAACTCTGCTAAAGATATAAAATTGCTGCTGGCCGACTAAATTAAACCAAAATTCGGTTTTAAAATGAAGGTTTGCTCAAAGCGTCGGTGGTTTATCAAAATTGTTAAAAACAGATAGTGCGCCGCATATTAAAGTGGTTGCGCCTTTAATCTTACGCTTAGATTAATTCTACCTGATGAAAAAAATGAAGCATTGTTTTCAACAAATTTGTTGATAATTATAACTTGATTATTTCAATTGAAATTTGCAGGAATCCTATCCCCCCTACCCTAAGGGCGAAGCTACACTGATCAGTGTTAACTACCTAAAATAAGCGTTTATAAACGTTTTGACAAAGCTTCCGGAGCTGTTTAACCCATCAAAAATTAAGATGAAAACTGATATGCTAATTGGCTGTTTATTTGCCGGCTGCAGTTGCTGCCTAAAGTATTTCTCAACCAGGTTAAAGCATCAATTGTGATAAAGCATCGCGCTCATTTTTCCATTTGCTGAAACCCTCAGGAGAATGCTTCTCAAAAGCAATCATCTGAATCTGCCACCTTTTGCGTTGTAAGGCTTCCCACCACAACAAAGTAACGATTGCCAGCCAGGGCATGAGCAATACAAGTGGAATCAATAGTGGCTGTAGGAACGCCAGTAAGGCCATGATCAGCAAATACCAAAGGTAGCTGAGCAAACTGCCGGTTCCAAAAAGAACCGAGCTTCTGAATTTCTCATGTTTTACGCTTTTGCTTGTTATTCGGGCTGAGAGCCAAAGCGGAGGCAGATGGATGAGCAGGATGAAAAAAGCCGGCAGGCAGCCGATTATCAGCAGAAATATTGATTGAGCTCTTGCTGGTGCTGAAGCATGCACCGGAATCCCTACCCGGCTGCAGGCCTGCTTAAACCTGGAAGCCCTCTCTACCCATTCATTTTCAGGTAGGGCAAAGAGTTTTTTCACCCAATCTTTTTCTTTTTCAATACGATTTCTACCTTGAAAATATGTTTTCAGCAGCGGATATTTTAACATATTTCTGGCCAGATCAAGCATAATTTCTGCCTGATTTTCAACTGTTTTTTCCGGTATTACCAACAAACTTTCTTCAAGTACAGGACTCAGTTTTTCATTGAAAATCCGGATGGCTTTAGCCGGTTCATTTTGCCATACTTCTTTGAGGGCGGCAATTGTAAATGGCTCACCCACTGTGATCATCAGCTCGGTTCGAAATTTTTCGGGATGCACATAATTAAGTGAAACCGGAATAATCTTCAGGTTGAGGCCAAACTGATGTAATTCTTCAGCGCCAAAAGCTATACGGGCAGTGCCTTTTTTTAGCGGACGAAGACGCTTTTCCAGTACACAGTTGCCTTCAGAGAAGATCAGGAGGATTTCACCGCGCGAAAGAATATCGTTACAGATCCTGAAAGTTCCCTGGTTTTTCTCCAGATTTTCAAGACCCTCCTGCAGCCGGTAAATGGGTATCATATTGAGTTTGCCGAGTATCCAGCGCGCCCAGCCTTTTCTGAAGACATCTGATCTGACCAGAAAATGAATGGGTCGTTTCGTTAAAAGGGCAACTATGATAGCATCAAGAAAGGAATTCGGATGGTTACAGGCCAGTATGGCCGGGCCCGTTTCGGGGATATGTCTGAATCCGCTTTTAAATATTCTCCTGAAATGTATCCGGAGCCATAGCCTTAAAATCAGATGCAGGAAGCGATAAAGCACAGGGAATGGTTGTTTGGATTAAAAAATGTCAGAAAACATGGGTGAGCAGGAAGTAAACCGGGGCAGAGAAAAATGTTGAATCAAAGCGGTCAAGAATACCGCCATGCCCGGGAAGGATATTGCCTGAATCCTTTATGCCTGCTTGTCGTTTGAGCATTGACTCAAATAAATCACCCAATGTTCCGGTGAATGCCATCAGCGCTCCTCCTGCCAGCCATAACAACAGCGGATGCTGACCGATGAAATGGAAGGCGGCCCAGCCTGTTACAATAGAAAGTATCATGCCGCCGAAAAATCCTTCAATGGTCTTTCTGGGCGATAAGCGCTCCAGTAGTTTATGTTTGCCGAATGCCTTACCGGTGAAGTAGGCGCCGGTATCAGAAGCCCACATGAAAAGGAAGAAAAACAAGACCTGCTTCCAGTTGTAGGCTCCATCAGGCCCAATGGAGGCGTTGAGCAGCAGTCCGAGTGGCAGCGCAAGATAGAATACAGAGAACAGCGCCGCTGCCATGTTTTCGAGAGGCCGTGGTTTAGCCCTGAAAATTTCAGTAAGCATGAGAGCAAGCAGTAGGCCGATGAAAATGCTGCCGCTCCAAAAAAGGTCAGGTAAAGTAATACCTTCCGCCTGCCAGGCAACCGGAACCACAATGCATGCAATGAAGCAAAACAGATTAAGCACTGTCATGAGCAAAGGCTGGGGTTCAATTCCCATATGGCGCACCAAACCATGGTACTCATATATACCGGTCATTAAAATCACCAGTAAAAGCAGCAGACAGGTATATTCAGAAAAGTAAATGCTTCCAATCAGCACAATTCCGAACACAAGGCCGGTAATGATTCTTGTTTTCAATGCCGGTTTCAGCGGGTTGACCCGGGGTTGAACGCTTCCATCAGCTGTAATGCCTTTTCATAATCTTCCTGCAAAACATATAGTTCAGATTCGCCAACAGAAGGAAAAACAGAATCAGCCTTGTTGATGAACTCAACCTTCAGTTCATAGGATTCAAGAAATTCTTTCAGCAGGTACAGATGTTCCTGGTGAGAATCAGCGCAGAGCAATGTCCAGTTATTCATGATCAGGAAGTTGTTTCGTTAGAAAAATATACTTTGTAAAAGTTCATATTTTTTTGATCATCGTAACCCCTTTCAATGAGACTCCGGTTACCATGAATGTATATGTGAAAATTTTTGTCGAGTTTTAAAATACTCTTAAACATGCCGGCATGTTTTTTAACCGCTGCGGGATTGATGTCAAAGGCTTCCTGAATGCTGTGGTCTCCGTTTCCTGAGTAGTCGCGTGCATAGCTTTTAAAGGCGTTGGCTACATCGGGTTGTTGAATTACTTCGGTGGCAAAATTGTCGAAATCGAATTTTTCTTTTTCTTTAAAGTACTTTGACGACCTGCTTAACAAGGCAATCTGTTCAGCCGGATTAACTTCAAAATTCTCAGGTAGTTCCTCTTTGATAAAGTCCTTGTAGGCATGCATATACTGTCGTGTAAAATGGTAACTGTCTTCAACAGCTTCCAGATCAAGAAAGGCATCAATCCAGTACTGCGCTTCTCCGGCGTTCCCGTTGGTTTTGTCAACAGCCAGTACCCGGTAACCATCCAGCTCTTCATTGGCCATTATAAGACAGGCCTTATCAATACGATCAGTGCGATAGGCATTTGATAAAACAATTTGAGGCTTTGAGCCGTCCCATTCAACCTGAATAAATTTATCTTCCTGCTCAGCCTTGAGAATAACGATGGCATCGAAAAACTCGTTGTGCAGATTTATCCCTCCGATGCGTGCAATGAATACATCACCTCCCAGAATTTTCGGATGGGTTGAAACCTCGTAGAGGGCAGAAGCTATCGAAGCAGATGCCTGCATGAAATCTCCCTTTTCACTGAAAATATCTTTACACGCATCATAAACTTTATTGCCGGATGTATTGAAATGGTAAAATGCCTCCGGCCTGAAACTCCTCAATAGATAATCCAGCAGTATTTCCTGCATGGTTTCATTGGGTTCAATGATCTGATCTGCAAGGGTAAGTGGCTCGTCGTTTACCGGATTTCCGGCGTAATGAACCGTTAATTTTTGGATGGTGGCTGAATGATAAGTAAGCATGAAGCGAAATTAAGCAAAGCCTGCGATCAGTAGCATTCTTTTTATTCACAGTGGCTATGATTTTAAATGTAAGCGCTCAAAAAGCATATAAACGGGTAAACTAAGATATTTTTGCCTGATAAAATTTTACCGGATTTAATCCGCTTGATAACGGATTTTTAAATTTTTCCTCTAATAATGGCATGATCCGACTGATTGAAACTGCTGATGGAAGTACCAGCCTTTACCATGAAGCGCTCAATGAAACCTATCATTCACGGCATGGTGCGCTGAATGAGTCGCTGCATGTTTTTATACGCAACGGACTCCATGCCCTTGGTTCGCTTGATTGCAGTGTTAAGGTGCTTGAGGTAGGCTTCGGAACCGGACTAAATGCTTTCTTGCTTTACCGGGAGCTTACACACCATCAGGCATTGAAGGTGCATTACACTGGTCTTGAGCCATTTCCGCTTGAGGCTGAAATACTTTATAATATAAGATTTGATGGTATTGATCGCGATGTTTTCAAACAGTTGCATAAACCGGTTGAAGGCTCAATAAGCCTGGCAGATGGTCGTTTCACAGGAAATGTGCTGGCTGTTAAACTTGATGAATTCAAACCAGCCGAGACTTTTGACCTGATATTCTTTGATGCTTTTGCACCCGGCGTTCAGCCTGAGTTATGGTCAGATGCGGTAATGCATAGGATGGCTTCAATGCTTTCGCCGGGCGGGATCTGGGTATCTTATTGCGCCAAAGGTTCAGTGCGAAGAAGCCTTCAGGAAGCCGGATTGCTTGTTGAACGTCTGCCCGGTCCGCCGTATAAGAAACACATGCTCAGGGCCAGGAAGGCCTGATTATTCAGGCTCAAGCCCCAGTTTTTTGCGCAAATGGGCTACATGCGGATTTTTTGCTTCCAGTGCCTTGATTTTTTCTTCAACTGTAAATGGCTTGTCAGCAGGCGGCAGGTCGGTCTTTATCAATCGCAGACTGAGCTTGAAGTTGTTGAGATTTTTTCTGAGAAACAGCATCAGGTCAGGCTTTTCAAGCTCCAGTTCACGCAGCTGACTGTCGTTCTGAACATCATAAACGATCAGATGCTCATCTTCAAGCCTCGGTTCAGCCAAAGTAAGTGCCCCGGACATAGCAGTGCGGCCATTTTTTTTTAGCAGCGTAGCATATTGTTTCCAGATGGCAAGCAGACTTGTTTGGCTAACCGGCTCAGCGGGGAGATCCTCTCTTACAGAATGGTCCGGCTCCTGTTCCTGAACGATTGAAGGGTCTTTCCTCTTCAAATGTTGCTGGATTGAAACGGTGCGAACCGGGGTGGAGCCTCTGAAATTCACCACAGGCCTCTTTTCCTGGGCTGGTGGTGGAGATGAAACCGGTGGGTTTGTTGTTGCGGGCTGATTTTGCGGCTTTGATTCGGTTACGGCTCCGGCAGGAGGCGCGATCAGCATCACCAGCTGCAACAAGCCAAGCTCAATGTTCAGCCGCTGATTCTTGCCATTTCTAAGCCCTTGCTCGGTTTTACTAACCAGCTCAAGTGCACGCACAAGCATCACCGGGGTGCATTGCTGACTTTGACTTTGGTACCTGCTTTTCACCCCCATACTTACCTCCAGCAGCGGGAGTGTTGAGGCATCCTGACAAACCAGCAGGTTGCGTAAATGCTCAGATAGTCCGCTGAGGAAGTTTCCGCCGTCAAAACCTTTTGAAAGAATTTCATCGAATAGCAGCAGGCAGGCGCTGTAATCTCCTTTGAGCAGCAACTCTGTCAACCTGAAATAATAATCATAATCCAGTACGTTCAGGTTATCAATTACCGCCTCATAGGTAATGGAATGGCCACCCGAAAAGCTAACAATCTGATCAAACATGGATAAGGCGTCGCGCAAGCCGCCATCCGCCTTTTGAGCAATAACATGCAATGCATCAGCATCAGCCTCTATTTTTTCGCAGGAGGCCACATATTCAAGATGCCCGGCAATATCGTCTACCCTGATTCTGTTGAAGGTAAATACCTGGCAACGTGAGAGAATGGTGGGCAATATCTTATGCCTTTCGGTGGTGGCAAGAATAAAGATAGCATGGGCAGGCGGCTCCTCAAGTGTTTTGAGAAAAGCATTAAAAGCCGATGAGGAGAGCATGTGCACCTCATCAATGATGTATACGCTGTATTTTCCTACCTGAGGGGCAAAGCGCACCTGATCAATCAGCGCCCGGATATCGTCAACCGAATTGTTGGATGCAGCATCCAGCTCATGGATGTTAAAAGAAGCATTTTCATGGAACGACCGGCAGCTCTCGCAAGCATTGCAGGGCTCTGTTTCGGCTGAAAGAGAAAAGCAGTTGATGGTTTTGGCCAGGATCCTGGCACAGGTTGTTTTCCCGACTCCCCGCGGGCCGCAGAATAAAAAAGCCTGCGCCAGATGGTTGTTGCGGATGCTGTTTTGGAGGGTTGAAGTGATATTCTCCTGGCCCACAACTGATCTGAAGGTTAGCGGACGGTATTTCCTGGCTGAAACTATGAAATTATCCATGTAATGCAAATGTAATCATGCCTGCCGGCTATGACAGATTGTTTATAAAAAATTTTAACAGACTACCGGGTAATGATCAGTCTTTCTGTTCGGCCATCGCCGATACTAATCAAATAAATACCGGGATCAAGTTCAGGCAGGGTAAACGACGCATTAAAGCTGATGTTAAGTTTTAATATAAGCCGGCCAGATAAATCTGTCAGCCTGAGTTCAGCCTGAGGTTTTGAAGGTTTATTGGAGATCAGCGTGAGTTGGTTTGTTGCCGGATTGGGGGCTGCAATCCAGTCCGGAATGCGTTGAATTTTTTCAGTCGATAAATTAACATCCTTTGTAATTGATCCTTTTGCATTCACAATCCATTGATTAGGGTCTGTTACAATTCCAGTAATTGTTCCGGAAACGGGCAATTTAAAATCGCAGATATTTTTATCAATGTAAACCCTGATGACTGTATCACCCAAGGTGCGTTGTAATTTAAGTTCAAGTGATGTTTTAATCAGCGGATTGCTGGGTGCATTCGTGGTCTCATTAATCCGCAGATAGAGCGAATCCTGCATGTTGTTCCAGGTGATGTTGAAGCGGGGATTGCCCTCCCCGTAATACCAGCCATCAAAAAAATCTTTGAGGTCAATTCCTGTTGTTTGCTCCATCACCCTCTTTAAATCAACAGCTGATGCAGATTTTCCGCCGAATTGGGTCAGGTAATTCCGTAATCCGCTGAAAAACAGTTCATCATTGTTAACCTCAAAACGTAATGCATTGATCACCATGGCACCCTTGTCGTAATAGATGTTTTTGTTGAGAAAAACACCGATCACCGATGAGGTGTCCATGGTTCTGCCGTAAACTGATCCGCTGTTTCCAAGGGCATTGCTTTCAAAACTATTACAACGGTTAATGCGGGCTGCGGCATCAGAGCTGCCATTTTTGAATTCCTCCCAAATGGAAATACCCCATTCGGCAAAGCCTTCGCTAAGCATGATATCTTTCCAGGAAGCAGCAGTTACATGATCTCCAAACCACTGATGCATAATCTCATGTGATTCAGGTGCTCCGGGGCCCATCCCGATGATGGTTTGGTTCTCTATGCCTCCGCCAAGCGTTATGGCCGCCATTCCCAGTTTTTCTGCATAGAATGGATACAGCCCGAAAAGATTACTGAATACCTGAAGTATCTGGGGTGTTTGTGAATTACTGTAATTGTAATAAGAGACCAGCATTGAGTCTGTTCTGCCTGTCGGTTTCCAGTAGAAACTGTTTTCCGTGTAATTGCCTACAACAAATGCAATCAGGTAATAGGCAATCGGGTAAGATGATTTCCATTCCCATCTGGCTTTGTTGTTATCCAACGGTACAATCCGCTCCAATCGACCGTTTGAAAGGGCTTTCTGATTTTGGGCGGTAGTTATAAAAAACCAGCTTGAATCAGCTTTATCCGTTAAATCCTGTTTACAGGGAAACCAGGTGTAAGCATTGTAGGGCGGGGTGGCCGAAAACTTATGCCCGTTGCCTGCGAAAAAACCAGAAGTTGGGAAAGAACCTGAAACAGGGGGGGTACCCCGGTAAAAAACCCTGGTCTCAATGATTTGCCCTGTATTGGCTGAAAACGGCAAAATTATGTTCAGTTCAGCACCATTGCGGTTAAGCCCTGCCGGCTGAAAAGCGCCACCGCTAAGGGCGGCATGAATCGAGTCAATGGCCAGATTCGCATGTAATTCAAGCGCAACAGTATCAACAGCTTCCGTAAGGGCGGCACTCCTGATCAATACATTGCCTGAAATGGCATTGGTTGTATTCTCTATGTTGAGATTCAGGTGATAAAACTTAACATCCAGCTGTCGCTGCCGTTTTGCGTGTGGTTTGCTAACTGAAGCGGCCATTGGGATAAGACCGTTCTGCTGATGTCGGGAACAAACATTGCTTCCTGCATTAAACTCAGATGACTGGGCATTAACTGCACCAGCTAGCAGAAAGGTAAAAAAGGTTACAAGTAATCGCATATTGCAAAGATAATGCGTAACCGGGGTATTCCCTAAAAGTATTCAACACCATTCGGGTAGTATTTTTTTGGGCGAATTTTTAAGAATGAATTTTTTGGCCTAAACTTGCAGCCGGAAAATAATTAACGGTACATGTCGCACCACGCAACCTTAGAAATGCCTGCTAAGAAGCTTTGGGGAGGAGGCACCTCACCATTCGGCGCCAGTTACGGGAAACTCATGATGTGGTTTTTCCTTTTGTCTGATGCCTTCTCGTTTTCATCATTGCTCATTTCCCTGGGATATGCCAGGCATGTGCATGAAGCCGCCTGGCCGGTAGTAGAAAATGTTTTTTACCATTTCCCCTTCCTGCACCACACACACTTGCCTCTTTTATATGTAGGTCTGATGACCTTCATATTGATTATTTCAAGTGTTACCATGGTACTCGCTGTTGATGCCGGTCATACCAATAACAAAAAAGGAGTATTACTTTGGCTCGGTTTAACAATTATAGGAGGTTTGATTTTTCTGGGCTCTCAGGCCTGGGAATGGTACACTTTTATTGTTGGAAATCCCGAAGGTAAACTGATGCAGATTGTTAACGATGAGGGTCAAACAGTAATGGCCACCATTCATGGAGCCAATCTTCAGTATAATGAATACGGACACACCTTGTTTGCAAACTTTTTCTTCTTTATAACAGGTTTTCATGGTTTTCATGTGTTTTCAGGCGTAGTTATCAATGCCATCATCTGGATTCAGGCTTATAATGGTGTTCTGGAGCGCCGTGGCCATTACGAAATGGTTGAAAAAGCCGGTTTATACTGGCACTTCGTTGACCTGGTATGGGTTTTTGTTTTCACCTTCTTTTATCTCCTCTAATCAATTGTTATGATTCAGGAAATTGATCAATCCCTCGAATACAGCCGCCCTCATTCACGCACCCCGGAGGAGTCACGCGCAGTCAGAAAAAAAATCCTGATGGTAACACTTTTGTTATCTGCCATCACAATTTTTGAAGTGGTTGTGGGTATCATCTGGTCAAAATCGCATGTTGGAGCCACTTCTTCGACATGGCAGATCATTAAGTACACCTACATAGTGTTAACCATGATCAAAGCCGGTTATATTGTGATGGTGTTTATGCATCTTGGTGATGAACGTAAAAACCTGCGCCTGACAATTTTATTGCCAATGCTGTTGGTTGTTTACCTTATTTGGATTGCGCTGGTTGAAGGAGCATCAATCCTTCAGTATCTCCAGAATCTGCTTAAATAAAGGGTGAAAAAAGGCATCCTGCTGCTGCTCATTCTTGTTCTGCCGACTGCAGCGTATCTGATACTCACCACTGGCAAGCACAAGTTCAGAGACCTGCCTTATTTCGGAAACAAAGTTCCGGGTGTTGCACCAGGGGATACTATTTACCATGAAATACCTCCATTTGAACTAACCGATCAGGACGGAAAACCTTATGGCAGCAAAGATCTTGAGGGTAAGATCTATGTAGCCAATTTCTTCTTCACTACTTGCCCGTCAATTTGCAAAGAGATGCAAACATTGATGAAGAAAGTGCATGATGAGGATGATTTTGAGCGCCTGCAGGATTTCAGACTTGTGTCATTTACGGTTGATCCGGAAAGAGATACACCTGAAAAACTCAGGGCTTTCCGAGAGCAGGTGCACGCTACACCCGGCCGATGGCAATTTCTGACCGGGGAAAAGGAAAAGATTTATGACCTTGCATTGAAAGGCTTTTTGGCCAACGCGATGCAGGATAGTCTTGCGCCTGGTGGCTTTCTGCACAGTGATCTGCTGGTGCTTGTCGACAGGGAGAAGCATATTCGTGGAATTTACCAGGGTACTGATCTCAGAGATGTTAAACGGCTGATTGATGAAATTAAGGTATTAATTGCCGGTTACAATGCCTCTAAAAAAAGCAATACCAACCCCGTGAAATAGCATGGAAGCGAGAGAAAATATTGAAAAGAAATACACACCCGCTATTATAGCTGTTGCTGTGCTCATACCGGTAGTGGTTTCTATTTTGGCCTATATTCCCGGAGCTCGTCTGCTGGGCGATTTCAATTACCACATTTTACCTTTGCTGAATGCCATTTTGAATGGTTCCACCTTTGTAATTCTGCTGCTTGCCTATTTTGCGATTCGTAGAAAAAAGGTGCAATTGCATCGCCGTCTCACCACAATAGCCATTGCTCTTTCGGTTCTATTCCTTGTTTTCTATGTACTTTATCATGCAGCAGTGCAGGAAACCCGCTACGGAGGTGAAGGTTTTATGCGTGCGCTGTATTACTTTGTTCTAATCAGCCATATTGTTTTGTCGGCTGTAATCGTACCCATGGTGCTTGTAACCTTTATCAGAGGGCATGCCGGCGCTTATGACAGGCATCGAAAAATTGCCCGTATCACCTGGCCACTTTGGCTATATGTTACCTTTACCGGGGTGTTGGTGTACATCATGATCTCACCATACTATCCATCCTGATTTAAACAGTTTGGGCTGTTGGTTGTTAAATATATATTCCTCACAAAACTTATATTTGAACCATGAAAATCTTCAGGTCACTTTTGATTGTTTTCCTGTTAGCTGCCAGTAATGGTAACCTTCATG
Source organism: Flavobacteriales bacterium (assembly GCA_044238875.1). GTDB lineage: Bacteria > Bacteroidota > Bacteroidia > M30B66 > M30B66 > JAIBAI01. The sequence continues at coordinate 12,947 of JBIICM010000060.1, forward strand.
CGC
>JBIICM010000208.1:0-3789 GCA_044238875.1 Flavobacteriales bacterium
CCGATATCGGCACCACCGAAATGCAAAGAATTACTGATCAGATAAGACCTGTGGCTGATTCAATCTTTCCGCCCGATAAATTCAACGTCATACTCACCGGGTCGAGTATCGTATTTTTAAAGGGTACAGATTACCTGGTTGAAAACCTTTTGTTAAGCCTTCTTGCTGCGATCATCCTGATTTCAGGCCTTATGTATTTCATGTTTTATTCATGGAAGATGTTGCTCATCTCTGTCATCCCCAATGTAATTCCCTTGCTGTTTACGGCAGGTCTGATGGGATTTGCTGGAATCTCCCTTAAATCGTCCACCATTCTTGTGTTTAATATTGCTTACGGTATTACGGTTGACAGTGCCATCCACTTTTTTTCGCGGTATGGCCTTGATCTGAAGGCAAACCATTACAGAATCAGACCAGCTGTTTATGCAGCCATGGAAGATACAGGCATCAGCATCATTTACACATCTATAATCCTGCTCTTGGGTTTTTGCATATTTATGTTTTCAACCTTTGGCGGAACAATAGCACTTGGATTTCTTATCTCAGTAACTATTTTTCTTGGCCTTTTCACCAATTTACTTTTACTGCCTTCACTCCTGCTTTCCATTGACCGGGCTTTCAAAATTAAAGTTTATAAGGAGCCGCTGATCATGGTTTATGACGAAGAGGAAGACATAAATCTGAAGCAACTGACCATTCAACGAAACCAATCCGAAACACAAACTGAATCATGATGAAGGGAATTATTCTGGCCGGAGGATCCGGAACTCGGCTCCACCCTTTGACACTCGCTGTGAGTAAGCAGCTGATGCCTGTATATGATAAGCCGATGATTTATTATCCGCTTTCAACCCTCATGCTCGCCGGCATCCGCGATGTTCTCATTATCTCAACGCCACATGACCTGCCTCACTTTAAAAAGCTATTGGGTGACGGTGAACGGCTGGGGATGAATTTCTCTTATGCCGAACAGCCGCAGCCCAACGGACTGGCTCAGGCTTTTGTGATCGGCGCGCCATTTATTGGGCAGGATAAATGTGCACTTATTTTGGGCGACAATATTTTTTACGGTGCTGGAATGAGCGGATTGCTGCAAAGGGTGAATGACCCAGAAGGAGGCGTTGTTTTTGCCTATCACGTTTCTGATCCTGAAAGATACGGCGTCGTTGAATTTGATCACAATAAAATAGCCATTTCCATTGAGGAAAAACCTGCTGACCCAAAGTCGAATTATGCGGTACCCGGCCTTTACTTTTATGATAACTCAGTGGTAGAGGTGGCAAAAAATTTAAGGCCAAGTGCAAGAGGGGAGTATGAAATTACTGATGTGAACAAACATTACCTGGAAGCCGGAAAACTGCAGGTTGGTTTACTCGACAGAGGTACAGCATGGCTTGATACCGGCACCTTTGATTCACTGATGCAGGCCGGACAATTTGTTCAGGTAATTGAACAGCGTCAGGGTTTAAAAATTGGTTGTATTGAAGAGGTGGCCTGGCGGAAGGGATTCATTGATGATAACCAGCTGGAGGAACAGGCAAGGCCGCTGGTGAAAAGCGGATATGGAATATACTTGTTAAATTTGCTCAAACGATGAGAAACATTTTGGTCACCGGCGGAGCCGGATTTATAGGCAGTGCGCTGGCAGAAAAACTGGCGGAAGATCCTGAAAACTTTGTTGTAATTATTGATAACCTGCGTACCGGTGAACTCCGAAAAGTTCCGCAGTCACACCACCGGAATATCAGGTTCATCAAATGCGATACGAATGATTATCATGATATTTCGGCCGTGTTCTTTGCGCATCGATTCGAATATGTTTTTCATTACGCTGCACTGGTGGGTGTTCAGCGCACATTACGCAATCCGGTAGCGGTGCTGAATGATATCGCGGGCATAGAGCATATCCTGAAACTATCAAAAAATACAGGGGTACAACGGGTTTATTTCTCCTCTTCATCAGAGGTTTACGGCGAACCAGTTGAGTTCCCTCAAAATGAAACAACAACGCCCTTGAATTCCAGATTGCCCTATGCGATTGTAAAAAATGTTGGAGAGGCTTACCTGCGCTCTTATCAGAAAGAATTCGGTTTGGACTACACCATTTTCAGATTTTTCAATACCTACGGGCCTAAGCAAAGCAAGGATTTTGTGATTTCCCGTTTCATCAGGGCGGCTTTGAACGACCGGCCTATAACCATCTACGGCGACGGTTCGCAAACCAGAACGTTTTGTTTTATTGATGATAACATTGCCGCCACGACCAATGCCTTTTTCGAGGATAGGTTCATCAATGATGTGGTGAACGTGGGCGGAGATACCGAAATACCCATTTTAGAAGTAGCGCAGACCATCATCCGGCTCACAGGCTCAAAATCAGAAATTCAGTTTTTGCCTCCACTGGAGGAAGGTGATATGACCCGCAGAAAGCCGGATACCACAAAAATGAAAACGCTGCTGAACCGCCCCCTGCTGGGTTTTGAGGAGGGGCTGCTCAGGGTGGTGAATAATACAAAATACATCATAGCCTGATTCAGGTATGAATATTACCGGGTTTCGCAACCTGATCGAAACAGCGCTTGTCAGGCTTGACATACCGGCCGAGCCTGCCGCTCTGTATGATCCGGTGCGCTATATTCTTGCCCTTGGCGGAAAGCGGCTCAGACCGTCACTTGCATTAATGGCCTGCCAGATGGCTGGCGGCCGGAATGAAGATGTGCTGGGGCCGGCACTGGGGATAGAGGTTTTTCATAATTTCACGCTGCTGCATGATGATATTATGGATCATGCACCTGTTCGCCGAAACCAGCCAACAGTGCATATGCGCTGGAATACCAATATCGCCATTTTGTCCGGAGATGTAATGTACACCCTTGCCTGCCGGCTGATGAACAATGTTCCCGATCATTTACTGCGACCTGTACTTGATGTTTTTCATCGCAATGCTGCGGCTGTATGTGAAGGCCAGCAGTTAGACATGAACTTTGAACAGCAGGAAGATGTGAGCATGGAACAGTACCTGGAAATGATAAGGCTTAAAACGGCTGTATTACTTGGCGCTTCACTGCAAATCGGTGCAATATGCGGAGGAGCCGGAGCAGATGCCGCCGATCAGCTATACAGGGCAGGTTGCTTTGCCGGAATAGCTTTTCAATTGCAGGATGACCTGCTTGATGTATTTGGTGATCCGGCAGAGGTGGGAAAAAGACCCGGAGGTGATATTGTTAGCAATAAAAAAACTGTTCTCAAGATCAAGGCCCTTGAGAAAGCTGCAATACCTGAAAAAAACAGACTAAAAGAATTGTACACAATTTTCCCTGAAGATCCCGCTGAAAAGATTACAGAGGTGACCGCTATTTTTGAGTCACTCGGAGTAAGGGAAGAAACAGAACGAATTGCCGCGAACTACCTTGAAAAGAGTAGCGAGCTGATCAATACGCTTCCTTTTGAAGCGGAGGCAAAGGCATCACTGATACAACTGTTACATCAGCTGCAAAAACGCACCAATTAAGTCGGCTGAATTAAGCGCGATTTCCTGAACCGGCTTTACCGAATTGCGATCATGACGGAGTTTTGCCCTGAAAGGGCTTCAGATAGTAAGGTTCAAACCAGGCAAGGTCCTCCTTTTTGCCTTGCTCATAGCTGCTGAGTGCCAAAGAAGCCATGTTGGCGGCTAATGGAAATATACCCGGCTCAAAAACCGGATTGCCACATAACCCTGAAAGCACCGCCTGGCTTTTGGCAACACCGTTTCCGATAAAGCTGATTTTTTCATCACCCGGCAGCCAG
>JBIICM010000061.1:0-12836 GCA_044238875.1 Flavobacteriales bacterium
AGCGAAGAACGCATTGTCTTCAACTACAAAAATGCGTGTAATAAATTTATTCATGATGTTTCAGGTAATTGGTTACCTGTTACGGAATGCAGCCGTTTGTCGTTATGAAAAAAAGCGCCTTGACCTTACATCAGCATTTCTGCTTCAAAAGGCACCGGTGGTGAGTTCACCACCAAACTGTAATTCAAAAAGGCGCTTGTATTGACCGTTTTTACGCAAAAGTTCCTGATGGGTTCCGGCCTCAATCAGATGCCCCTTTTCCATCACCAGAATCTGTGTGGCTTTTTGAATGGTTGCAAGCCTGTGCGCGATCACGATTGAGGTACGGTTGCGGGTTAATGTATCAATGGCCTGCTGAATCAGTTGTTCAGTTTCTGTATCTACCGAAGATGTGGCTTCATCTAGCACCAATATTTCTGGATTGTAGAGATAAGCCCTGATAAAGGCGATCAGTTGACGCTGACCGGCGCTGAGCATACCGCCTCTTTCCATCACATTGAAATCATAGCCACCGGGCAGTTTTCTGATAAATTCATCTGCGCCAACCTGCCGGGCAGCGGCTTCAATATCAGCGCGGCTGATAGATGGATCATTCAGTGATATGTTATTGGCAATGGTATCCGAGAAAAGAAAAACATCCTGCAACACAATTGCAATGTGCCGGCGCAGGTTCCGAATCTTGTAAGCCCTGATATCATAATTATCAATCAGAATTTCTCCCTCCTGAAAATCATAGCTGCGGTTAATAAGGTTAATGATACTTGATTTGCCCGAACCTGTTGCACCAACAATCGCAACAGTAGTACCTGGTTTTACACTGAATGAAAGGTTATTCAGTACCGGGTTGCCGGTGGTGTAAAACATGGATACATTTTTAAATTCAATGCTGCCATTGAGCGATTCGGGTGTCAGAGTGCCATTGTCAGGTATTTCTTCATGAGTATCCAACACTTTAAACACCCTTTCAGAACTTACCATGCCCATCTGCAGCGTATTAAAACGGTCGGCAAGGGTGCGAATCGGACGAAACAACATCCCCACATACATGGTGAATGCCACCAGATTGCCTATGCTGAAACTACCATCCATTACCCCCCTTGCACCTAGCCAGATGAGCAGACCCAGTGAACATGCGCTGAGTATTTCTACAATCGGCAGGAAAACAGAATAATGCCACACTGAGCGGATATGAGCATTGGCATGCTCCCTGTTTATTTTTCTGAAGCGGCGCATTTCCTCTTCTTCCCTGTTGAAGATCTGTACCACATTCATTCCGGTGATATGCTCCTGCACGAATGTATTGATATTGGCTACCTGGGTGCGAACTTCCTGAAATGAATGCTTGATGCCATTTTTGAAAACATTGGTGGCAATGATTAACAGGGGTATGGTTGAAATACTGATGAGGGCCAGTTTCCAGTCGGTAATAAACATAACGGCCAGTATTGCCGCCAGTTGGAGTAAATCTCCAAAAACAATTACAACTCCCTCGGTAAAAATACTGGCTATTGTTTCAATATCGCTTACTACACGGGTAACAAGGGCGCCGATCGGGTTTTTATCAAAATAGGCTGTTTTTAAGCGCGAGATATGCGCGAAAACATCATTGCGCAACTCCCTGATTACATTTTGACCCAGCTGGTTGGTTACGTAGGCGCTGAAAAATTGACCTGCCGCCTCCATTAGCAGCACTCCAACCATTACTATGCAGATCAGCCCCAGTTTTAACGGCTGAGGAATCATGATGTAATGATCAACCGCATATTGAATCATTAAGGGCCTGATTGGCGAAATAAAGGCCATAAGCACAGTCAGGCCAATTGAGTAAACGAGTAATTTACGCCAGGGCTTTACGTAATGTGTAACTCTTCTGAGTAAAGAAAAATCAAAGGCTTTTCCTGAAACACTCATACCAATGGAGCGATCCTTTTCAGGACTCCCCCGCAGGCCGCTCAGGTACTGCAGGATTTTCTGAAACTTCAGAAGGAGGCGTTGCCTCTTGATGCCCGGCACTGCTTCCGTTGCTGCCGGCCTGCTTTTCTTTATATGATTCAGATATGGAGGCGGCCACATCATCCTGCTGATCTTTCTCAAAAGGTCGTTTGCCAAAAATTTCCTCCAGGTCTTCCCTGAAAATCACTTCACTTTCAAGCAGTTTGGCTGCCAATACACCCAATTTGTCTTTGTTCTCAAGCAGTATGCCTCTTGTGCGGGCATAAGCAGCATCAATAAGTTTTTTTACCTCTTCGTCAATTGTTTGGGCAGTTTTATCACTGTAAGGCTTGCTCAGAGAATATTCTGATTGTCCGGATGAATCATAAAAGCTGATATTTCCAATCCGCTCATTCAGTCCGTAAATGGTAACCATTGCGTAGGCCTGTTTGGTGATTTTTTCAAGATCACTGAGTGCTCCGGTTGAAATTTTACCGAAAACAATGTCTTCTGCAGCCCGGCCACCCAAGGCGGCGCAAATCTCGTCGAACAGCTGCTCAAACGTTGTAATCTGACGTTCTTCCGGCAAATACCAGGCAGCGCCAAGTGATTGCCCTCTTGGAACAATGGTTACCTTGACCAGCGGTGAGGCGTGTTCAAGCAACCAGCTTACTGTGGCGTGACCTGCTTCGTGAAAGGCAATCACCTTTTTTTCATGCAGAGAAATAATTTTGTTTTTCTTTTCCAGTCCACCGATAATTCGGTCAACTGCATCCAGGAAATCTTGTTTGCCTACTGTTTCTTTATTTTTTCGGGCAGCAATCAATGCCGCCTCATTACAAACATTTGCAATATCAGCCCCTGAAAACCCGGGTGTTTGCCGTGCGAGAAATTCAATGTCAAGCGACTGATCAGTTTTAATCGGTTTAAGGTGTACCTTGAAAATCTCTTTCCGACCATTCAAATCAGGCAATTCCACATAAATCTGCCGGTCGAAACGACCCGGGCGCATCAGTGCCCGGTCGAGTATGTCAGCCCTGTTTGTTGCTGCAAGAATAATCACTCCGTTATTGGTTCCGAAGCCATCCATCTCTGTCAACAGCTGGTTGAGGGTATTTTCACGTTCATCATTGGCGCCGGCTATGGGGTTCTTACCACGTGCCCTGCCAATGGCATCAATTTCATCAATGAAAATGATGGCAGGCGCTTTTTCCTTGGCCTGTTTGAAAAGATCGCGCACCCTGCTGGCGCCCACACCAACAAACATTTCAACAAAGTCTGACCCTGAAAGCGAAAAGAACGGCACCTGAGCTTCTCCGGCCACAGCTTTTGCCAGCAGAGTTTTGCCAGTTCCGGGAGGGCCAACCAATAGTGCTCCGCGAGGAATTTTTCCGCCCAGTACCGTATATTTCTTTGGGTTTTTAAGGAAGTCAACGATTTCCCTGATTTCAACCTTGGCTTCATCCAGACCTGCCACATTGTCGAAAGTTACAGAAACATGCGTGTCTTTGTCGAACAGCTGTGCCCGGCTCTTTCCGATGTTGAAAATTTGTCCTCCGCCTCCGGCACCGCCCATCCGGCGAATTAAGAACATCCAGAAAAAAAATACCACGGCAAAAAGAATGATCCAGTTCAATATTTCACCGCTCCAGTTGCGCCTTGATTCATAATTCGGGTTGATTTGTTTTTCAGGCTGAAGTGTCGTCTGGCTCTTTTCGATTAATTTGTTTAATTCTTCAACCGAACCGATGTTGTAAACGTAATGCGGACCAGTGTTGCTGCTCAGCGCTGAATTACTTTTCAGATCGCGGTATTCAGGTTTTGAAAGACTTTCCTTTCGCAATGTGATTTCAGCAAATTCTTTGTTAACAACGGTGATTTCCTGTATATCACCTGTCTGTAGCATCTGCTTAAATTTATCAGTATGGATTTCACGGCTGGGGCCCCCAGAATTGTAAAAATAACTGCCAATAAACAACAGCGTAATTACGATATAAAGCCAGTAAAAATTACCGCCATTACTGCCGGAAGGAATCTTGGGCCGCTGATTGCCTGAGAATATATTTTTTCCGGAATTTTTGGGTTTTCCGGTTTTTTGCTCTTTATTTTTTTCCGCCATGATGCGATTGTTGTTTCAATGAGCAGGTATTAACACCTGCACTGGTGGTTTGTTTCCGATTCAGACAGCAGTTTCAGGTATTTCTACAACCTTGGCATCTGCCCATAATTTTTCAAGTTTATAAAATTCACGGATGGGCGTCTGAAATATATGCACCACTACATCTGCATAATCTACCAAAATCCATTCCCTGTTTTCAAATCCTTCGCTGTGCCATGGAGACCTTCCGGTGGCTTTTTTTACTTCATCTTCAACAGCGTATGCAATGGCATCAACCTGAGTCCCGGAGTCAGCATTGCAGATTACGAAAAAATCACAAACAGCATGTCCTGTTTGCCTCAGATCAAAAACCTGTATGTTTTGTCCTTTTTTTTCTTCAATGCCCTTCACCACTGCTTCCAATAGTTCAGCCGTTGCATTGTTTTGAATAGGTTTGCCAGGTTTTTTCTTCATCCGGTAAGTAATAAGTGCACAAATTTAATGATTCCATCGCTATGAACACTTTATTCATTGGCAGAAACATGATAAACCTGTCGGAGGTTGATTCAACCAACAATTATGCCCTGCATAATTCCGGTTTGCCTGAGGGAACTGTTATCAGGGCGCTTTACCAGACAAAGGGTAAAGGTCAGCGCGGAAAAGATTGGCAAAGCGAGCCCGGTAAGAATTTGTTATTCAGCATCGTGCTTAAGCCCTATTTTCTAAGCCCAGAAAGGCTTATCAGTCTAAATAAGGCCATAGCGCTGGCCCTATTGCAGTCGCTGAAGATTTATCTGCCCCAGCATGAAATGGCGATAAAATGGCCGAATGACTTGTTTGCTGCTGACCGCAAACTGGCAGGCATTCTGACTGAGATACAATGGTCGGCAGGTCATATTGTCAGTTATGTGGCAGGTGTTGGCATAAATTTACTGCAGGAATCTTTTCCGGGAATTAACCCGGAACCGGTATCGGTTAAAATGCTAAGTGAACATCAACCAGATGCTGATGCGTTGCTTGCAGCCATTTGCAGTCGCTTAGAGGCTTACTATCTGATGCTGAAACGAATGGATTTTGAAAGTATTGATAATCAGTTTAATGATGCACTCTGGAAGCGGGGAGAGGTGATCAGGTACCTGCACGGCGGAAGTGAACACAGCGGGCTACTTCTTGAAGTTGACAGGCAGGGGCGACTGTTGGTTTTAGAGGGCGGGGAGATGAAGTATTTTCAGACCGGAGAAATTGTTTGGGTTATTTAACCCTTTCCATGTATTCACCCGAGCGGGTATCTATCTTAATTTTCTCTCCCGTATTGATAAACAGCGGAATAGAAACCGTTGCGCCTGTTTCAACCGTAGCCGGTTTAAGGGTTTTTGTGGCTGTATCACCTCTAACTCCGGGCTCGGTATAGGTAACTTCGAGTTCAACTGTTTTGGGCGGTTCGGCATAGATAACCTGATCTCCTTCAAAAGCGGCATTTACTTCCATACCTTCTTTCATGAATTTTACACCTTCTCCGAAAAACGATGATTCAATGTAAATCTGCTCATAGGTTTCATTGTCCATACAAACAAGGCTATTCCCATCTTTAAACAGGTATTGAAGCGGTTTCATTTCAACCCTTACCACTTCTATTTCTTCACCTGAACGGAAACGGTTTTCGGCCAGCTTACCGCTTTTGATGTTCCGCATTTTGGCCTGATAAAAGGCGCGCAGGTTGCCGGGGGTTCTGTGCTGCCATTCAAGAATTACACATAATTCACCATTGAATCTGATGAAAGTGCCAACGTTTACATCCTGGGTTGTTGCCATAGCGCTTGATTTTAACGCCGCAAAAGTAATAATTTGATCTGAATTGCCTGAGCTATTTCAAACAAGGTCATTGTGGCCCGGTTATTCCTTCATGTCGAGGGCTTCGTTGATGAAATTTACAAGTGGAGACATTGCTTTAAAAGTTGACAGAACCTCCTGAAGCAGATCCGGCTCTTTTACCATATTATCATCAAAAGAGCGGCTCACAATGAAACTTTTCATTTTCAGATATGCTGCGGCTGGATGATCCTTGTCAAATCCTTTGGGAATCTGTTTAAGCTTTTCTCCTTCAATTTCGGCAAACAAGGTTTTGAATGTCTTTTTACTGACGATTTGCAGCAGTTGTGCGTACCTGAAATAAATTTCCTGACGCACCAGTTGAAGCTCTTTGGGTTCAGGCATCCAGAGGCCGCCAGCCACAAATGAGGCCCCCGGCTGCAGATGAATATAATAACCTGCAAAAACCGATTTTTTCCCACCTTTAGAAAGATAGGCTCCCATGTTGTTTTTGTAGGGGGCTTTGTTTTTCGAGAAACGGGTATCTCTGTAGATTCTGAAAACACAATCTTTGGCTTTCACACCATTCAACTCTGGCGAAAAGCTTGAACATTTTGCGATCAGATGTTCTGTAAAACCGATTATTTCAGCTTTTGCAACTTCATAGTCAGCTTTATGTTCATTGAACCATTCGCGGTTATTATTTTTCTCCAGCCTGCGGAGAAAAGGAAGGATGGTATTCACTTGTTACCTCAGAAAGGCAGGTCATCCTCCTGATCTGCACCCAGGAAAGTATCTTCGCCCTGAGCGGGTGCTGTTTCAAACTGACGGCCGGCAGCTTTTGCTTCATAAGCCGGAGCCTGCTGATATCCGGGGGCTGACTGCTGATAGGATGCTGAAGGTTGCTGCTGGTAAGAACCGGGAGTGGCTGCAGCAGCCCCTGCAGGATCAATTTTCCATGCCCGCAGTTCGGTATACCAGCGGTCATTGTATTCGCGGGATTCAGCGTTTACACTGACCCGGATATCATCTCCCAGCTGAAAACGCTGCAACTGATTTATTTTCTCAGACCAAGCGGCAACACATATCTTTTTAGGGTATTGCTCAGCGGTCTCAATTACGAATTCTTGTTTGGTCCATGCGCCATTGCGCCCTTCACCGGTAACTGGGGCAAGTATTTTGATCAGTTTGCCCTGAATATCCATTGCCATGCTTTTGATTTAAATATGATTACAAAAATAATCATTTCATTGCAGCCGGGGCGTATTTTACTGGAATTAAATTATGAACAATTCAGTGGATAAAATCTGCAATCAGCCAACCAGCGATTAACATCGCTACCAGGATCAGAAAAAGCAGGGTAAACGGATTAGCGACCAGCCTGCTCAGCAGCGGTTCTTTTTTTTGAATAATCGCCGAAGGCAACATTACCGGGCTGTTTTCTGGGGAGGTAGCTTCTTTATTTTTATCCTGTTTGGGAGAATCATCCCGCACTGGTTTAACCAGAGGTTCTGATACAATGGGCTTTTCAATTACTGGCTTGAGCCGAACTTGTGATAGTTTCTCCCATTCGATTTGTGTAAAGCCAATCTGAAGCTTATCGCCGGGAAAAAGGCGAATAAATGCGGCCGGCTTGCCATTTACAAGTGTTCCAAAACGGCTGCCAAGGTCACGCAGCCAGATTTCACCTGAATCATGAACCTCCAGCACGGCATGCTTATCATCAGCCAGCTTGTCGCCCACATATATATCCATACTGGATTTCCGGCCGATACTGAACTCAACCGGCATAATACTTAAACCTTGAGGGTAAGCTCCACCTTTCCGAGCCTGATCTTATCTCCATGCACAATCTGTTTGTTGCGGATACGTTCTCCGTTCACAAAAGTTCCATTCGTGCTGCCAAGGTCAGTAATATTGATCTCTTTTCCGCGCAGGTGAATGATCGCATGTTTGCCGGTAACGGTTTGCTCTGAGAGCTGAATATCGTTTGATTCGTTCCTTCCGATGGAAACTTCAGGTTTGTTAAGCTGAAAGGTGAGGGTGCGGCCGCCGATACTCACCAGCACCATCGGTTCTCCGGGCACAGGAGCAGAGGCCGGCGGTTTGGGCAGCACAATATCTTTGCGTTCAACTTTTTTAACGTCAGTTTCTGATTTATTAAGTGCTGGTGCTAATTGGGGCTCCTCATCACCGGCTGCAACCTGTTTCTTTTTACCCTTGCCCGAAAGCACATTTACAAGAATCATTATGACAACAATCAATCCCAGAATACCGATAGATATCCATAGATAAGCCTTGTAATCGTCGGGGATCAGATTTTCATTACTTCCATCAGAAGCGGTAATGAATTGCCGTGCACCCCTGAAGTCCAGTTCAATGGTTGCCTTATTGATGCCATTTTCGGGCTGCACGGTAAATACAATATCATACGCCGCCTCATCAAGATATGCAGGGAAAGGGGTGCTGAAGAAATCAGACAATGCGTTTATGATTTCGACCTGTGAACGGGCGTGTATATTTTTTCCGCCAGTGCGGATACAAACTCTGTTCATCATCATTCCTGCAGCATAGGCCGTATCCGAAGGCAGGTAGGTAACGGCATAAACAGGAATGCCAAGATCTTTGGCCTTGTTCACACAATCAGAGGATGAAATGGCTGACCGGCTATTGTTTTTTCCGGTTGAAAGTACCACAAAAAGCCTGTTTCTTGGCAGTGATTGCTGTGCTTCTAAGTATTTAAGGGCTTCAAGAATGTTTTTGTAAAGATCAACACGATGCGACGTATCTGCCCGCGAGCTGATTTTTGTCATCATTTCGCTCTTAAACCTTTCATGGCGGCTACTAAACGACTCAGCCAATAAATGTAAACCTCCTCCGCTACTGTCGGCCTCATCACTACCGAACCAAGCGATGTTCAATAAATCTTCAGCATCCAGATTATCTATCGAAGCTGAGAGCCCTTCCCGCAAATCTTTCAAGGCTTTGCCATAAGTATTGCCTGACGATTCAATCATGAAGAATAAACTCCTACCTTTCTCAGGAGCCGAACCGGGTGCACTTTCGCTAATACTGAATTCAACCGGCTGCTGCAGTTGACTTAATTTTAAATCAGCCTTGTCGAACTTTTTTTTACCGGTGTAAACTACAGATAGTTTGATCTCCGGAAAACGGCTTGAATCAATGGCCGTAATCTTAAGATCCTGCGACCTTGCGAAATTTAAACCCGCAAGCATCATGCAAGCAAGGGTGAAAACCTTGATCATTAATGCTTTGTAAGTTATCAGAGAGCCCTTAAGGAAAAGGTGCAGGTATTTACGCATGCTGATCACAAAAATGTAAAATTTTCAGGAGTGCCTTTTTAACCTTGCAGTCATTTATAAACAACATTATTCAAACCAACATGTTATTCATTTTTAGGCAAAACAATACGGAGGCCTGCTTTTTTCCAGCTTTCAAATCCGCCGGTAAGTATAACGACCGTGCTAAAGCCTGCAGTATTTAAGTATGTAGCGAAATTTTCAGAATGAGATCCGTCATTACAGTAAATGTAAACAGGCTCATAGCGTTTTAGCTGATCCACCCGGCGTTCGGCGTCTTTTCCCGGCCAGATTATACGTTCAGCACCCTCAATACATCCGAGTTCATAAGCTTCCCTGTTGCGCAGGTCAAGCAACTTATGCCTGATGTGTTTCATCTTGGCATCAAAGGCCTGTGGATCAAGCTTTTCGATTCGCGATTGCTGCGCCGAAAGAAAAAGTGGCAGTAAAAAGCCAAACAGTAAACCTATACCTTTCATCATCATTTTTGTTTACAAAGTTCTGCCATATCATCCAATCTCCGCCGAATGTTTTAACAATTGTTTTCAACAACTCAATGTGTTAAGCCTGACCGGTGACCTTCGACCAGTGAATTTCTAATTCGGGGTTTAACTACTTTTGCCCGACGTGAAAAGGCTTCTGCTCTTGTTGCTCCTGATGAGTCCGGTGGCGCTCTGCGCCCAAACCGGCAATTCAGCTGACTCTTCTGCTATCGGGAAAGATACCAGCCGGATATGGCAGGGAACATTTGAAATGACTGAGTCGGCCAAAACCGGTCTTAGCACTTTGAGCAACACGCTCGACAGGTTTCAGCTTTATCAGCCGGTTTTCAAGTATTCATTTTTTAACACCAACCTTTCAAACAATGGCACACCGTGGCAGGATCTTGTTTACCGAAACACATTCAGCAGGGGCTTCGATCCTGGATTTCATACCTATGATATTTATTACCTGCGTTTGACTGATACTAAATGGTACGACTGTGAGTCGCCATTTACGCACGCTACTTACATGCAAGGGCCTAAAGAAGAAGCCAATTTTGGTCTCATACATACCCAGAATATAAGAAAGCAATTTAACCTCGGACTTCGATTTCAGCGGATAGCTGCACAAGGACATTACCAGCGACAGGCACTCAGCCATCAGTCGCTGTTGTTGCACAGCTGGATCAGGCCCGACAGCATGCCTTATCAGGCGCTGATAGCCGTTGAGTATAACAATGGCGTATGTCAGGAAAACGGCGGAATTACTCCGGCAGGCGACACCCTTTTCAGTCGAGGTACTGAAGGCAACCGATTGCTTATTCCGGTAAATCTTGACAATGCCAGGAACAGGATTTTTGGTAACGGCTTTTTTGTCAGGCAAACCTATGACCTGCAGCAGCGGGCTGACAGCATCCCGCGGGCATTTTTTCGCCTTCAGCATAGTTTACGCTACCAGTTTAGAAAATTTTATTTTGAAGACAACCTGAGCAACCCCGGTTATTATCCTTCTGTTTTTGATTCTTCATTATCGGCAGTCAATTATTCATTGCGGTTCTGGGATAATGAACTGGCGCTTCTGCGGCTTTTGAACGGCGAAAATAAAGGCGCCTTCGAAGCAAAACTTTATTACCGGCAGCAGTTTGTAAAATTGGAATCATCCATTGAACTTCCAGAAAACCATTTCAATCTGCAAAGCATCAATCAAAGTGCCGGCGGTTTTATTACCATCAAATTCAGACCTGAATGGGGCATGAGAATAAAGGCAGAAGCGTTTGTATCAGGATTTAACGCAGGAGATGCGAACATAGAACTTGAACACTGGTATGTAACCAAAAAGGGGCATCGGTTTGAGGGTGGATTTCTGGGTTTTAGGCAGGAGAACAATTATCAGCTACAACGTTTTGTTTCGAACTTCTCTGCGTGGGATCAACAGCAAAATAAACAGGCTGAACTCAGGCTTTATGGCCGGCTTATCACTGTCGGCAGACAACTTACCGTTGACCTGAATGTCAGGCAAATTAACGGTTTTACCTTAATGGATCAGAATGGTTTGCCTGTGCAGCTCACAAAAGCAATTACCCTGTTTACAGCCTTAGCGAATCACCGGCTGCACTTTGGTAAGTGGCATTTATACACACGTTTGCTGTTACAGCAAAATAACCGGAATGAGCTGATGCGTTTGCCACTCATTCAGCTGCAGGAAAGTTTTTTCAGGGAAGGTAAAATCGGGGGTAAAACAAGCTGGCGGATCGGAATTGACCTTTTTGCGGTAACGTCATATCGGCCGAATGCCTATCAGGTTTATAGCGGAATGTTTTATTTACAGAATGAGCGCATTAACAATAGCTTGTTTCAAGCGGATTTTTATGTTTCAGCAAAAATCAGAAGGGCACTTGCTTTTATAAAAGCAGAACACTTCAATGCCGGTTGGGCTGCTTATCGTGTGATTCCCGTACCGGGCTATCCGCTCCATGACTTTAATCTTAAGCTTGGCATCAGCTGGATGTTTTTTGATTAGGCTGCACCCAAAACTTAATGAATTAAAATATTTGCAAAGGCAATAGCTTAAAAAATCATTCGTTTTAAAGAATGACAAAAATCATAAAAGCTACTGATGATGGTCATTGATGTGCTGGGGTATTGAATGGAGATTTGTAATGTAATTCAAATTTTGTTTAACCCTAAAACTTAAAAAAATGGCAACAATAATCAAAGCTGAAAATTTCTTTCCGGCATGGACAGGTGAATTGTTTGACACCGGAAAGCTACTGAATTCACGTTTATTTGACTTGGATGGCGAGGCCTTTAATCTTGCCAAAAGAGTACCATCAGTAAACATTACTGAAAACGACAAGGAATTCAGGATTGAAATGGCCGCACCCGGTCTTGACAAAAAAGACTTCAAGGTGGAGGTTGAAAATGGTCTTCTTTGCATCAGTTCAGAGAAAGAAGAGGAAACTACTGAAGAAAAAAAGAATTACACCCGTAGGGAATATTCGTTTAACAGTTTCAGCCGTTCGTTCACTTTGCCTGAAAACTCTTTGCCTGAGAAAATCAATGCCAGCTATCAGAATGGTATTCTGAGCATTGTGCTCCCCAAGAAAGAGGTAAGCGTATTAAAAGCGGCAAAGGAAATACAGGTTTCCTGAAGGGTTTAATTGAACCTGTGGTTGCGTTTAAAGGGGAGGCAAAGGCATCCCCTTTATTCAATCCAGTATAAAAATTTGCTAGTTTAACCCCACTGCCAAAAGGCATTGGTAAAATATAAATCATCAATTGACTTTGGAAATGAAAACCAGCAACGCTATTATCTTTGGATTGCCATTAAATACTTTTCTATTATTGGCTTTAATCATTTATAAAACCATTGGAATTTACGCCCAAACTAACCAATGGCAGATTTTTAATGTTTCTAATTCAGGGCTTGCCGACAATGTTGTTTTTCATACCGCTTTTCAGGATCCTGATATCAGCTGGATTGGTACTAATAATGGCCTTTCAAGGTTCGATGGTGCAAGCTGGACAACCTACAAGATGGGTAACTCCGGCCTTCCGGCAAATATTGTAAAACGCCTGATGGTTGATTTGGACGGTAAACTCTGGATTGGTACGAATGGCGTTTTTACAGTCAATGGCGGAGGGCTTGCCATCTTTGACGGGACAAAATGGGAGGTATATAACCCTTCAAATTCG
>JBIICM010000003.1:0-43153 GCA_044238875.1 Flavobacteriales bacterium
TTGAAGGTGAAAGCACCTGTTGCCAAATCAATGGAGGCAAATGTGCTTAAAGATCTCGCCGGACCTTTGCAGCGCAAGGTTGAGGTATATGCCGCCGGCAGTAGGATTAAAACCATATATATAGGAGGTGAAACCATTGATAAATTGGGTACATTTATGCTGCTTGAAAATTCAAGTGTGCCCTTCGAGGTGCATGTTCAAGGGCACAGGGGTTTTCTTCAAACCCGATTTATCACCGATGAAAGAATCTGGCGCGATCAAACCATCTTTGCTTACGAGAAAAGCGATATTCGTGAAATTAACCTGCGTTTTTTCAAAGACCCCTCAAAAAGTTATTCGATTCGAATACCCGACTCAGGCAGTCCTCAACTCATTGGTTTTGCTGGCGGCAATCAGGCAGATACTTTGCTGATCAATAAATATATTGCACAGTACAGGAAATTTACTTTTGAATATATCGTGACTGAAGAATCATTTCCGGCAGCCAGGAAAGATTCCATTTTAAATTCAGGACCATTTGTCGAAATCAGTGTAACAACCCGCAAGGGTGAGAGAAACACCATGAAAGGTTATTACCGGCTGCTTCCAGGTGCTACGCTGAATAACGCTACTGATGGAGAATCACCATTTGATCCTGAACGTATTTACGCATTAATAAATGATACGGATTTCGTGCTGGTTCAATACTTTCAACTCGACAGACTGCTTGTTCCCGGATCTTTATTTATAAAATAAAGAAGGGTGGAAATTTATTTCTGCCCAAATCAGCATGAATGAAAAAGCTTACGGGGTTGGGTTAGCCGGCTGTTCTTTATCTTTAATCCTTACAGGATTGATTTTAATTTCAGAATCGGGCTGCTGTTGATTCGTCTGACGAACAACTGTTGAAGGTGGGTTTGCTTGCTTTAATTCACTCGTACTTGGCTTTCCTTTGGTTTTGGTGCTGCTGGCCACTCTTTGGGACGAAGGATTAATGCCTGAAGCATCGTCACGCGATGAATTGCGTTTTCCCGGATGCTTTTCCGGAGCCTGAATCTGCGCTATAGAAATGGATGTGAAAAGCAGAAAAGATGCGGATGCTAAACAGATTTTTTTCATTGCGGCTAATTGTTGGGATTAGCTTTTTGGCTATTAACCCTGATTAAAGGGGTGGCAACTTTTTGTAAATCTGAAGGTTCCGCTTTTGTAGCAGCTTCGCGCCTTATGTTTTCCTGTTCTGAAATATTACCAGATTCAGAAGGCTCACCGACATTTTCAGAAGATTGACTGACTTTTTCGGTTCCGTATATGGTGGTGGGTTCTCCACCAACAACAGGTGAAATACTGGTTTTAATGGCCTTAGGTGCATCACCAACTTGTTTGGCATCTGCTTCAGAGCGATTTACCCCTGTTGGAGTGACCTTTTCTTCTGATAACTGAGCGTAGGCAGAAACCACGGTAAACATTGAGCAAACAATCGAAAGATATATCCTTTTTTTCATTGAAAATGGTATTAAAGATTGTAACAACGGAGAGCTAAATTAACAATAATTTCATTACATGAAAAATTTATTTGTTCTGGCCTATCCGAAAACAAAAAAATACGGTGGCTTCAGTTTTCAGCAGCCGGGCATTGTTGTTTAAACCCGGAACATTGGTGCCATGGAGCGCCTGCGAAAAGTTCTCAAGTTGAACGTTCGGAAAGTAATTCAGCTGAATTACAGGCATTATATCAAACCACCTGCTGAGTGAGAACCGGCAACCCAATCCGGCATGTACCTGATAGGTCCAGATGATCGGCTCATATACCTGGTCGTTTACCGTTGCCCTCTCATCATTGAAGCGAATGCGCGGCAGAAAGGCCGAGGCAGCACCTCCCAGTCTTACAAATGGGCGAACTTCAAAATAAACGGTATCGAGTCCGAACTCTCGCGGATAAATATCAAAATTAAGACCACCCGAAAACCGACGGATATTCAACTTTGTAGCAAATGAACCGGTGGATGCTGACCGTGCTATCTGCATATAGGCCAGTTGGGGCGATACAAAGAAAGCTTTGCCAAGAATGGCTGTAAGACTTGCCTGATAGAGCTGCCCTGAACGGAGGTTATTTAAGGGGGTATTCAGCCAGGGTCTGGCGTAATTGAATGCATCAATGCTTTTATTCCATTCTTTCACGTTTATATCTGAAAGACCTGCGCCAAGATTGATATAATTTTGAGCGTTGACTTTATTGCCCTTGGTCAGACAGATAGCCAACAATATTATAACCGTTTGTTTCATGAGCGAAGAATTTCTTCAACGGCTCTGTATGCGGTTTCCATTGCACCATGCACAGAGCCTGAGTGTCCATTGTAATTAGTAGCTTCTCCTGCAAAAAACAGTTTATTCCCGACCGGTGCTGCAAGGTCCTCGCGCATGCCCATGCTTCCGGGTGATGGGTAAGAGATGGAACCTAGGGTAAACGGGTCATCAGTCCAGTTTTTAACAACCGATTTTTGGGTGAATTTTAGTGCCACACCGCCTGCGGGATAGAATTTGCCCAATTCGGAGATAGCCCGGGCGGCAATTTCAGCATCGCTAAGCCCTGTCAGAGCCATTGCGGCTTCACCCATCGCTGTTGCTGTAACAATATGCGAACCGGCCGACCTGTTTGCAGAATTAATTTCATACTGAGGAAAGGTGGTTCCACCCATTACAAGATCAGTCCCTTCGGTCCAGAAAGGCTGTGAAAATAACAATGCGATGCGGATTCCACTGCCGAAACCTATGGCATCAATGGCCGAAGATTTTGATACCGGCAAAGGCGGGTTAAACTGAATGGACTGCTTTTTCAGGATACCGAGGGGAACAGTTAATAATACCCTGCCTGCGGTGTATTCTGATCCGTCAGTCATTTTAACTGTCACGCCCTGATTATTGTATGCGATACTGTTTACTGTTTTACCGCTCTGCACGAGAGCAATTTCTTCCGGAAAAGCTTTTTCAAAAAGACTCCAGATACTTCGGTCATTCAGGTAAAAGGCTTTCTTTCCGGCTGACTCTGCTGAAGCCCGCTCCTTCATGGCCAACATACTTAATGAATTATTATCGGCACCCAGCTCATTCCCAATCAAGGCATTGGCAATATTCAGAAAGCGGTCTTCAATATTTAACTCCTGGGCTGATTCAAGGTATTCAGAAACGCTCATTTCCTTTCCGGGATAGCTGGCGAAGCTCTCTATGGCCTGAAAAAGAGTGGCACCTTGTCCCTGTAGCCCGGCATTTTCTTTAAGGTAAAACTCAGTGCGGAGAAGGCCATCAAGCAGAAAAAAATTCGTACCTGTATAAGGCTTGATTGAACCGGGTGTATGGTACGCAGCCAGATCGTAAGCAATGCTGCGCTGCCCGATGAGTTTGCCTGCTCCAAGTTCAACAGGGTAATCAGCAAGATTGGTGTTAGCCTGAATACGCCCGCCCGGTTTAGCTGCAGCTTCAAGGATACGCACCTGAATACCCTGACTGCGCAGAAGATTTGCAGCATATATTCCTGCTGCTCCGGCTCCTACAATAATAATATCACCATTATAGGGATTCTCTGGAATGATGAGATTTTTACGACATGCTTCAAATAGTGATGGAACCAAAAAAATACCCGGGGCAGCCCAGGCAAAATTCTTTAGCAGTGACCTTCGATTCATACCGCGTGAAGATACAGCATTATGTAAAGAAAACAAAACACCCGATAACGTCTCTTTACACATAAATGAATGGCTGAACACCGGATAATTTATTACAAGCACCGATATTTTTTTTTAATCAGGAAAATAAAGGTATCTTTGCGCTCCTTTTTCGGGATCCTGCGGATGTGGCGTAATTGGTAGCCGCACCAGACTTAGGATCTGGCGCCGCGAGGCGTGGGGGTTCGAGTCCCTTCATCCGCACAGAGCTTTCCCAGGAGGAAGGCTTTTTTTATTCATTCAAATCAATGCAATCAAATGCAAATTAGTCAGGAAAACGTAGATCAGTTAAACGCCATCATACGCATTAATATCAGTCCGGAAGATTATCAGCCGGGTGTTGATAAGCAGTTGCGAGAATATGGCAAACGTGCCAGCATGCCGGGTTTCAGGCCGGGTAAGGTTCCGTTTGGTATGATCAGGAAGATGTATGGAAAATCAGCCTTGGCTGAAGAACTTAACAGGCTCACCAGCAATTCGGTGCTGCAGTACATCCGTGAAAACGGTCTGAATATACTGGGTAACCCGCTACCCCTCGAGGAAAATGATGAGTCAATCAATTTTGATGAGCCGGGTGAAATGCAGCTTGCTTTCGAAATAGGCCTTGCTCCTGTATTTGAAACTGACCTTTCAGTAAATCATCGCTTTAATTTCTATCTGCCCAAACCTGACATGAGCGAAATTGAGGAGATCATCAGTAATTACCGGCTCAGGTTTGGTACATCTGAACCGGTTGAAACAGCTGCTGCGGGTGATATGTTGCATGGAATTCTTGAGCAGCTGGATGAGCAGGGCGAGATTGCCGAGGCTGGTCTTTCTGCCCATGTTGACATTGAGGAGAAAAAACTGATTGAACCTGATCTTTTTCTACAGTTTACCGGTTTGAAGGCTGGATCTATGATCGTTATTAAACCTTCTGCTGTGTTTAAGGATTTAACTGAACTTGCGAATGAAACCGGTTCAGATATTGATGAAACAGCAGTTTTTGATTCAAACTTCAGGTTTACAGTCGAAAACATCCATCGGATAGTGCCGGCTGAACTTAATCAGGAACTCTTTGATAAAATGTTTGGGATAGGTAAGGTAAGCAGCTTAGAGGAGGCGCGTCAGTTTATTTCTGACGAAATGGTGAAAAATTATCGCAAACAGTCGGATATACGTTTTTTTAATGAGGTTGTTGAACACCTGGTTAATAATACCCGCGTAAACTTACCTGATAACTTTATGAAAAAGTGGCTGGTATCTAATAGCGAAGGCAAGGTTAAACCTGAAGATGTTGAGCAGAACTATGAAAATTATGCAAAAGCCATTCGCTGGCAACTGATCGAGGGGAAGATATTAAGAGACAATAAAATCTCCTTTACGCAGGAAGATGTTTTGAATAAACTAACGGATGATTTCCTGGGTTATATGGGTATCTCTCAAGCGGATGATAATGATGATCTGCGCGAGCGTGCCAGACAGGTAGCCACCGGTATGTTGAAAAATGAGAAGCAGGTAAACGAAGCTTACGAAGAACTTTTCAATCAGGCGTTAATCAAACTTTTTTACGATTCTTTTGACGTTGTTGTGCAGGAGCTTCCATTGGATGAATGGGTCAAACAAATTGGTGCGCCGCTGGCCTGATGCTTAATTTGCTGGGCCTGATCTGTATTTCTGCAGATTAATCAGTAATACACTGGTAAGGATTATGCCGAAACCAAGCAATTGATTCAGTCCGATGTCTTCGCCCGCAAATAGCACCCCCATCAGTACTGCTACCACCGGATTTACGTATGCATAAGTACTTGCCCGCGCTGTTGGCTCAACCTGCAGAAGCCATACATAGGCACTATACCCAATAATGGATCCGAAAATTACAAGGTAGAACAGGGCAAACCATCCTTCAGTACTAATCGCTGCGGGGTTGAATTCATAAGATTTATTGTGGTTGATGGCAACCAATAAAAACAACAGACCCGCGATCAGCATTTGCCATGCAGCGGTAACACTCACCGAAGATTTACCTGGATAATATTTTGAATAAATGGATCCGGCTGACCACAAGGCCGGAGCAAGCAACAACAGTAAGATATCGCTCATAGCTACGTCAGTGCCTGCAACCCTGTGCGTAATGTTCCCGTTCACCAACAGAACTACGCCTAAAAAGCCTGATAATGTACCCAAAATTACCAGCGGACTTTTCAGGTTTACTTTCCATGCTTTGTGGTCAAACAACACAAACCAGATAGGCGTGGCACAAACAACAATAGCCACAATCCCGCTCGGAATATGCTGTTCAATATAAATTACAATTCCGTTTCCGAAGAAAAGGAGCAACATACCGCTGATTGCTGCCCTGATGATTGTAACCCGGTGAAAGATCTGTTCTTTTTTCAGGGCTACCCAGCCAAGCATGATTATTCCGGATAGCAGAAATCTTGTGGCACCTAATATTGCAGCCGGAAATTCGTCAACTGCTTTCTGAATAAAATAATAGGTTGACCCCCAAACAATGTAAACTGTGGCATAGGCTGCTATCAGTTGCAACCTTGAAGTACTTCCAGTCATTACAGGCATTCGGGAAAGATTAGGGTAGATCGACTGATACCGGCTGCTGCCTCAGGCGCTTTTCGGGTTTTATTCTGCTCCATACAATGGTGTTTGACAAACGTGCCAATGCTTTAACGGTTTTTCTTCAATATCAGCGTGCCCGGTAAGCCTTGAATCCAACTGCTTTTTGAATTAATGAGTCCTTTCCAGCCTTCGTAACTGATCAGCATAAGATCTTGCCGGGCCAAAAAGTCCTTGCCAATTGCTTTGTCATGCATAATCGTGATGGCGTTGGTGTAGCGGTAGTTGGTTTCGGCAATTTCAGATTTGATGCGAGGGGCACGGCTCAGTATGCCTTCTGGATCCATTACGCTTACCCGTGAACTGGCATTCACAATGAAACGTTTTGCGTAATCAAGCAGAAACAGGTCCCATTCTTCAAACAGAGGAAGGAATATTTTTGAAGCACCACTAAATTCTGAATCAAGCAGGATACCCACATCAGCTGATGCCTGTTCAGCAAATTGTCTTGCTTTTTCATCAATCTGGTCATTGGCCGGGAACAGCGGCCGGCCGGCAGTAAGACTGCCGATAAGTTTTTCGGGCGACAATGCTTTTGTTACACCTACCAGATTACCCAGTAATGAACCGGTGTACAATGATTTGCCTGCGCCAACCAGTAAAAGATCGAAATACTGTTCATCAATCAGCTGAAAAACTTCACGATGAATCTCATTGGTCATTTTATAATGCGTATCAACCTTAATTCCCAGCCTGTCAGCTTCGGCACGCAGCGGTCTGAAACTGTCAGCCTCGAAATCGGCTGCATTCAGCAGGTTCATGTCTGCGCTGGCTGTGATGTGAATGGCAGCGTAATAACTGTTACTGCCTGATTTACCATTCATCAGGTGTGCAAGTCGCAGTAGTTTACGACCGCTGGAGGCAAGCCCGAAAGAGACCAGCACTTTATATGCCCCGGGGATGGCATTGCCAAAACTTTTTTTTCGGTCCTTCCAGATAAAATTGATCAGACTCAGTGAAGGACCTGTCATGAAAGTAGTAAACAAAGCCATGATCACCAGCATGGTAAACATTTCAGGATTCAGTATACCGAGGTCATATCCGATGTTTAATACAATGAGTTCCATCAGTCCGCGTGAATTCATCAGGGCTCCAATCGAAAGGCTCTCTTTCCAGTTCTGACCGGTAATGCGGGCAGCGATGGCAGAACCGAAAAACTTTCCACCTATGGCAACAATGATTACCATGGCACACACTTTCAGAAGTTCAGTGGAGTCAATCAGGCCAATCTCAGTTCTTAAACCCGTAAAAACAAAGAACAACGGAAGGAGCAGAACAAGGCCCACATCTTCAACCTTCTCAATCAGTATTTTTCTGAAGTTTAGGTTGGGAGGCATGATTACACCTGCCAGAAACGCTCCGAACAAGGCATGAATACCAATAACCTCGGTGGCAAACGCAGAACTGAGCATGATAAGGAAAACCAGGGCAATCACACCCTTCGAAATGGTTTCCTTGTTGGTGTAAATACTTCCCAGGCGGCGAAGAAACGGACGCATCAGATATAGCATAGCCACAACATAAATAATTGAAAACGCTATGGTAAACAACGAACTGATCAGTGAGCCGGCTTTTACAATGGCCACTACACAGGCCAGCAGACACCATGCCGTAACGTCATCGGTTGCGGCACTTGTTATTGCCAGGGCACCGAGTTTAGTTTGGGTGAGCCCCCTTTCCTGAATTATTCTGGCCAATACGGGGAAAGCCGTGATACTCATGGCAGTACCGATAAAAAGGGCAAACGATAAAAAATCAACGCCGGGTGGCGCAAATGAACTGTAGAGGTAATAGGCAAGGCCCATTCCCAATGTAAACGGAATAACGATGCTGGCATGAGATATTACCACCGCTTCCTGGGCCTTGTTCTTAATCAGTTTAAGATCGAGCTCCATGCCGATTACAAACATGAAAAGTATCAGGCCAAACTGGCTTAGAAACTGAAGATTGCCTATTGATGAAGCCGGGAACAAAAAAGCAGACCATTCAGGTAAATACGACCCAACGATAGAGGGGCCAAGCACAATACCTGCGGTGATTTCACCAATTACTGCAGGTTGCCCCATCCGGCTGAACAAAAAGCCAAAAATCCGGCAAACGGTAATGATTACAATTACCTGAAGGATAAGAATAGCCAGCGGATGGGTGAAATTTTCAACAAAAGCGCCATGCAGACCGTCCAGCCATTGAACATTAAAATTACTGAGTGACTTTTTATGTAATCCGGCTGGTTCGAGCTTTATTCCCCGGGCATAAATCAGATACATCAGCCCCAGTGCAGTGCCAATGGTTATCAGATAAAAAGCAAGATTACGAGGCGTTTTCATTATCCATGCGAAGATAATGAACTTAGTGCCAATGGCAGGGCCAGGCCAACAAAATCAACCAATATTCAGCCTTTTTCTGATGCTGTCGAATATCTCCTGAACGGCAGGGCATATCATGGTGTTTCTCAAGGTGAGATCAAGCAATTGCCTGACTTTTTTTCGGTCGGTATGGGGGTAGTTTCTGCAGGCTGCCGGTCTTTGACTATATATACTGCAAGTATTGTCTGGTTGTAGGAAAGCACAGGGACTGCTTTTTAATACCATGTCGCCCTCATCATCCCGGAACAAATAAGTGGAGCTGAAATTTCCGGGACGCATTTTAAGCAGACCGGCAATCCTTTCGATATCTTTTTCAGTGAATACAGGACTGGTTGTTTTGCAGCAGTTGGCGCAGGTAAGGCAGTTGATTTCCTCGAATGCCTCGTAATGCGCCTGATGAAGCAGTTCATCAACAATCTGATCTTTCATCACCTTAAGCTGTTTTACCAGTTTTTTGTTGGCAGAATCGTTTCTCTTTCCTTTTTCGTGTATCTGATCGGTTTTATAATCCACGGCTGACTGTTGACAAGTTAAATGGTAATATCTTTGTCGGATTCGGGATGTAAAGTTACTTTTGGCAATCATTCATCCGCACCAAAAAAATAAAAAGCCTTTGATACGGCATTTTTCAGCCATTGTTTGCCTGTTGCTAATTGCAAACACTTATTCGGCAGGGGCTTTTGTCACTGATCCTCCGGATACTATTCCGCCATCACTCAGGTTTATGGCATCTGATGATGAATCAGATGAAACGGAAGAAGACTTTGGCGAGCTTGAGGATGTTGCTGAATGTTTGATCCGTAATTGCGATATTTATTCGGTTTGGGATACTACCCGGATAAATCCCTATGGCGTTGATTTGCGTCAGAAAAAGGACACCACCCTGATCAGGCTTTTTACCGATAAAAACTGCGATTATTCACATCCGGTATGCGGGGAAGTAACCTCCGACTTTGGTTTCAGAAGGCACCGTTACCATTATGGAATTGATATCAACCTTGAAACGGGTGATGCCGTGCTGAATGCTTTTGAGGGTACAGTGCGTGTTGCTAAATACAGTCCTACATACGGTTATTATGTGATTGTAAGGCATCTCAACGGTCTTGAAACGCTTTATGCGCATTTGTCGTCCATTCTTACTGCGCCGGGGCAGTACCTGCAGGCCGGTGATGTGCTTGGACTTGGCGGAAATACAGGCAGATCAAGAGGGTCGCACCTTCACTTTGAGGTGCGTTTTCTGGGGCAGCAAATAAATCCGCGCGACCTTATTTCATTTGAGGAGTACGCCTGCCTGAATCCAGAAATTGCCATTCACTCAAAACGCTTTGATTATTTAAAGGAGGTTGAAGTACAAAAGGCATCCATAGCTGCCAGGAAATACTACAAGGTGCGAAGGGGTGATACTTTGCTAAGAATTGCAAAAAGAAACCGCACAACCGTTGCGAAACTCTGTAAACTGAACCGTATTGGTAAAAGAACGGTTTTAAGGCCCGGCCGTAAATTACGTGTTGCCTGAAAGCCGGCTGTCCATTTTAGAAAGCTTGTGTAAGGTGAGATAGCCGCCCAGAAAAAACAGGCCGAGTAAAACAATAGCCATTCGCATTGAACCGGTGAGTGTTTCGAGCAAACCAAACAGGAAAGTTCCGGTAACCACTGCGAGTTTTTCAACCACATCGTAAAAGCTGAAATAAGATGTTGTGTCTTTTGTGGGCGGTAAAAGGCGGGCATAGGTTGAACGGGTAAGCGCCTGTACGGCTCCCATAACCAGGCCTACTGCCGAAGCCAAAGCAATGAATGAGGCTGCTGAGCCCACCGCAAGAGCTGCAATGCATATAAGAATCCAGATTATAACAGCTGTTTTTAATGTTGTTATATTACCCCATTTTGCTGATATTCTGGCAAAAAGAAGCGCACCGGCAATACCGAGTACCTGAATCAGCAGTACAGTTGGTATCAGAATCTGGTCGTTGAGCCCTATTTCCTTTTTTGCAAAATTGGCGGCCATGTACATAATGGTAAGCACTGACATGATAATCAGGAAAAAGGCCAGCAGAAAAATCTGCAATGAAGGGATGCTTTTGAATTCTTTCCAAACTTTCAGCAATTCTTTATATCCGTTGAGCAGCGGGTTGCGGATATTTTTTCTTGCATTGAGCCTCGAAGGAAGGTAATTAAAGGGAATCAGGGCAAACAGTCCCCACCATAAACCCACGGTAACAAAGCTGATTCGTGCTGCCATTGCTTTATCAGGAATGCCAAAAGCAGTGGGGTGCAGCATCATAATAATATTGATCAGCAGCAGGATCATTGATCCGGTATAGCCAAGTGCGAACCCTCTGGCTGAGATTCGGTCTTCATGCCCATCAGGAGCGATCTCCGGTAACCATGCGTTATAGTAAACCAGTCCGCCTGTGTAGCCAATACTTGCCATGGCGAAAGCAAAGATGCCCAGTTCAAGATGCTGCTTGTCGAAAAAGTATAAAAGCATGCAGCCTCCTGCCCCCAGATAGGTGAAAAATTGCATAAAAAGTTTGCGCCTGCCTGTATAATCAGCGACGGAGGAGAGAAGGGGCGAAATGCAGGCCACGAAAAGAAAGGCGAATGAAACGGTCCAGGCATAAAGGCTGGTGTTTACCATGCTGAAACCCATAAAGTTAACAATGCCATCCCCGTTTCCTTTTGTAACGCCTGAATAGTAGGCTGGTAAAATTGCGGAGGTAATGCTTAGCTGAAATGCAGAATTGGCCCAGTCATAGAAAGTCCATGCCCTGATTATTTTCTGATTGCCTTTCAGCTTTTCTGAAGCCATCCGGGCTGCATTGATTTTTTATAATTGCTGTGGCCTGAAAAAATGTGGTTGTCAGGTTCGTTTGGCCAGTTCGTCTCTGATTTTGCCGGCTCTTTCATAGGCTTCATCCTCAATGGCGGCTTTTAACTGTTCTTTGAGTTCTTCTTTTGAAAGCCGGCTCAGGTCATTTACATTCGCTCCAGTTTCTTCCGGTTCTTTGGTTTGGGCAGCAGTGAGTGCTTTTTCAATGGAATGTTCTTCTTCAATCAAAACACCGGCAGCGCTGAGAATAAATTCGTAGGTGTAAATCGGGCATTTAAATCTTACCGCCAGGGCAATGGCATCGCTGGTCCTTGCATCAACTTCCACCTCGTTGGCACCATCCATCCTGCAGATAAGTTTGGCATGAAAAATACCATCAACAAGGTTGTAAATGATCACCTCTGAAACGGTGATCAAAAAGGCTTCAGCGAACGATTTGAAAAGATCATGCGTGAGCGGCCGGTCGGGCTGCATTTTTTCAAGTTCTATGGCAATGGCCTGTGCCTCAAACCCTCCGATGATAATAGGCAATCGGCGGCGCCCTGCAGCCTCACTCAATACAAGTGCGTAGGCTCCGCTTTGGGTCTGGCTATATGATAAGCCGGATATTTCAAGTTTAATTTTTTTCATCCTTTGCGTACCTTGAAGGTACAAAAAAATGTTTACTTCTGCCTGATTATTGGGCTAATTTTAATTTTTTAAATGCTTCAGTTAATTTCGGTACGATTTCGAAGGCATCGCCCACAATACCATAGTCAGCTGCTTTAAAAAAGGGTGCTTCAGGGTCTTTATTGATCACCACAATCACCTTTGAGCCATTAACGCCAGCCAGGTGTTGAATGGCTCCTGAAATTCCAATGGCAATATAGAGGTTGGGTCGGATGGCAGTACCTGTTTGTCCCACATGCTCATGGTGGGGTCTCCATCCGATATCGGCAACCGGACGAGAGCAGGCAGTAGCAGCACCGATTACGGAGGCCAGTTCTTCAACCATCCCCCAGTTTTCCGGGCCTTTGAGACCTCTTCCGGCAGAAACTACCATCTCAGCTTCAGTAAGTGGTATTTCACCATCTTTTTCAGTTTTACTGAAGCTGACACTTGTAAGCGGAGCATATTTACCTGAATCATCCTGAAACTGCTCAACTTTGGCAATGCCTTCCTTACTGATGGGGGCCAGGGCATTGGGCAGCAGTGTGATAATTTTAACAGGGGTGGTTATTTCGATATCTGCAAAGGCTTTGCCCGAAAAAACATTTTTACGCACGATAAATCCATTGCCTGTGTCGGGAAGGCTGATTGCGCCTGAAACCAAACCTGCGCGCAGCCTTGCCGAAACTCTTGGAGCTACCGCTCTTCCGAGGTTATCATGTGAAAAAACAATGACCTTGCAGCCGGTTTTTTCGGCAAAGTCACCGATAAGTGCGGCATAGGCGGCGGCATCTACCTTTTCAAGTGCCTGCTGATCAATATTGATTATGCTGGATGCCCCAAATGCACCTGCCTTTGACAAATCAGCCTCAGCTGCCCTTCCGAAGGCAAGAACGGTTGTGGTACCCTGTGTCTGCTCAGCAACACGGTTACCGTATGAAATGGCTTCAAGTGAGGCTTTTTTATAGCTGCCTCTCGATAATTCGGCAATTACGAGTACTGACATGATGTGTTAAATGATTTTGGCTTCGGTATGAAGCAGTTCAACAAGATGCTCAACTTGGTCGGGACTAACCAGTTTAACAGAAGATTTTGGTGCCGGAAGGCTGAATTTTTTTACTTTTACAAGAGCGGGAGCCATGCCCTGAATGACTTCTATTGTTTTTGTTCTGGCAGCCATAATACCCCGCATATTAGGGATGCGTGCTTCTGCCATTCCTTTTGCAGCACTGATAACGCAGGGCAGGGGAGAGGTGATTTTTTCAACACCGCCTTCTGCGGGTATTTCAAGGAGGACTTTTCCCTGTTCAATATCAAGTTTGGAGGCCAGCGATACAAAAGGCCATTGCAGCAACTCGGCTAACATTCCGCCTACTTCCGAGCCATTATAGTCAATTGTCTCCTTGCCGGTCAGGATGAGGTTGTAACCTTTATCCTGTGCGTAGGCAGCTATGGCTGAAGCTACCCCATAGGCATCTTCGGGGTTTGTATCAATCCTGATGGCATCATCAGCACCAATGGCAAGCGCTTTTCTGATTACAGGTTCTACAGCGGCAGTGCCAACTGTTATAATGCTCACCTGAGCGCCAAGGGTTTCTTTTATTTCAAGTGCCCTCACCAGGGCATACCACTCGTCGTAAGGATTAACAATGAATTGTACTTTGTCTTCGTTAAACCGCGTATCGTTGTCAACGAATGAAATTTTCGAGGTAGTGTCAGGCGCCTGACTAATGCAAACTAAAATTTTCATGAACTGAATTCGGGCTGCAAAGTTAGAAAAAAATGCTTCAGCTGCCGACTGTAAGAATTCGGAAGAAACAAACCCGGTAATTTGAAACCATTAAAGCCTGATCAGGTAAAATAGATCATGAAAAATAAGAAATCCGGCGCTGATCTCCCAATTACACAAGCCCTTTATTTGGTAAATGATTCACAGCTTCCGGGGAAATCGCCCGGGCTGCCGGATGTTTATAGGGAAGAGCGGCTGGATGAAGAACAATTATCCGCAATTAATCTACTGAAAATCAAGACGGAAGAACTTAGGGTGCTTCTTAATCAACAGGATAATTAAAATTTTTATTCAATTTTCATTTCGGATTATTACTTTTGCCCCCGGAGAGATGGCAGAGCGGTCGATTGCGGCGGTCTTGAAAACCGTTGACTGTAACAGGTCCGGGGGTTCGAATCCCTCTCTCTCCGCCAAAGAAAACCAATGCCCCATCAGGGGCATTTTTCATTTCAGGGATAAGCCAAGCTTGCTTGAGCGAAATCCCTGAAATGAAAAATGCTAAGCACGTAGTGCTTGCAATGGTTTTCTTTGAAGCCCCCCACCCGGGATCATGAAATAATCCCTCTCTCTCCGCTGATACATCCCTTAATTGTTTGATAATAAACGATTAAGGGATTTTCATTTTTGCATTTAGTCCATATTTAGTCCACATTTTTATATTCTGTTCAAGAGGGATAGCTTCCGACTCAATATTTCCACCTTCCAAAAATATTGGATAATAAACTCCGGCTGCTTGGTAAATGACTTAACATAAAAGGCTAAATCCCCCCATAAAAGAGCATGTATTCCTTTTTTCCACCCTTACATCACATCATTTATCTAATTCCCTTTGCTTATTTTGCTGCTTCGGTTCTGAAATTATAGCTATGTACCATTGATGAATCGCTATTCCAACGATAATTGCTGCAAGAACAATAAAGAATTGCTGACCGTCTTTTTAAATATGTTTTTTTTGGGGGGTAGTGTGCGTATTACGGTGGCATAGCCCCCCTTTTCCGGGAAGCTGCTCCCCTGAGATTGATTAAGGTTAGGAAAAATAGGTTTAGAAGCTATGCACCTTAAAGCGTTGTATAAACCGGAAAAAGTTTGAAAGGTACGCACCGTGTTATTCGTGGCGGCAGCTTGGGGGCAATTCCGGAGCAAACCACCGATAATGGATACATTAAATAATCAACGCTTAGAAATGTGGCCACAGGAAACTTACTAACCAAGCATTTATTATGAGTTCAAACAGCCAGTGTCTTCCATCGATGAAATCTTTTATTAAAAAATCTATAGCTTATTTCAATCTTTCTTTTTTACTATAATTGCGTCTTATAACAACTGATTGAAATTTTTTAAATAAGCATTTTAAAATGAAAAACATAAAAAACCTGTTTGGTTCAATTATCCCATTTTTAATCACTTCCTGTATGTCATCATCATATTTTCAGGTTTATCGGGCCGCAAGTTCAGGAGATATGACCGCCAAAGACAATTTTCTGGTTTTTGAAGATGAAAATTGCACAGTTTCTTATGACTTATGGGATGATGGTGGAAATATGGGGTTTCAATTTTACAATAAATCGGATAAAGATATCTACCTGAATTTGGATGAAAGTTTCTTCATACTCAATGGCATAGCTAACAATTATTTTAAAAATAGAATATTTACAAGCAGTGCAAGTACTGGTTCGACAGCTACTACAGGGGCTACCACATCTAAATCGGTAACAGGTTTTAATTACTTAAATTTGATTCAAACAAATCGCATTTCATCAATAAACACCGTGGGCATCATGTCTTCTTCAGGTTTTTCCGTTTCTTATAATGAGGAGAAAATAATATGTATACCATCAAAAACCTCAAAAATTATCTCTGAGTACAAAATTTCTGATGAAATTTTTAGGGATTGTGATTTACTGAGGTATCCAAGTCCACGACAGGTTAGATCAATTCAATTTTCAAAAGAACAGAGTCCATTGGTATTTAGTAATAGAATTGCTTATACGATTGGAAAAAATGGCACGCTGATAAAATTTGAAAATGAATTCTTTGTAAAGGAAGTATCAAATTTACCGGAAAGTGAAATGTTTGAAAATAAATACGATGAGTATTGCGGGCAGAGTAGCTTGTATATGCAAACATATTTTAAAAATGTTGCAGCTGATAAGTTCTACATCAGGTATTCAAAGCGTCAGAATGAGGCATGGCTTCACTAAGTAATATCCAATCAGTGGCTCCGGCTTCGAATAACCAAAAAAGGTTCATCAATCCAACACCAGCACCGCTCCCTTTTTGTCGAATTTAGTGCCATTGGGCAATCTAAACCGAAGTCTGTAGACATACACTCCGTCAGGAACGATTTGCGATTTGTAAGTTCCATCCCAGGCCTGCAAAGGATCGGAAGTATAAAAAATCTGCTCGCCCCAGCGATTGAAAATGATAAACTCATGGTTGACGGCCTGCTTTTCATATAATCCGCGTGCCTTAAAAAGGTTGTTTCCGCCTTGATTTTTGGGCCTGAAAGTATTGGGTATGTAAATCGTGGTTTGCTGATCAAGACATATAATATTTGAAACACTGGTATCACGAAATCCATATTGATTGCCGGAACCTTCAATCGCTTCAATAAAATAACAGAACCTGAAAATACTGTCTGGTATATCGGTGAGTAAATCAGTGTAAAGGGTATCCTGCCCGACAGTTGTGAGTAGAGAAAATTGCTGGTCTCCCTCTGGTGAACGGTAAATTCGGTAAATATCAACACCGGCATCCCACCTGGCATAACTGTTCCAGTTAAGTCTGTTCTGGAAGCCATCCAGCGCAGTGCCGCGCAGCAGTATGGTGCGGCCCTGGTTTGAAAGCAGAATTTCATTGCCGCATTTATCTATCAATACAAAGCGGTAGGCATAACTCTGTCCCATAGTGTTAACTGCAGGATCTGTATAATTGATCTCCTGACTTCCGGCTGGTATGGCTAACTGCACACGGGGTTCATAGGCGCCTCCGGGGTAAAGCGCCCTGTCTATCCTGAAAAACGCCAGATCAGGGGTGTTATCGAAATGGCAAACGGTGAAGGTCTGACCATTCTGCAAAACCGTTGCCTTTCGGTTATAATTGAAAGCAGGCACTACCTGCACATCTGCATCGAAGCAAATTTCATTTGAGGTGGAGCTTTTTTGTCCGCTGATAGCTCTAATTATATAGCAATACCGGGCATCGGGCACGAGTCCGTTGACAGTAAAAAAAGTATTTCCGCCGGTTGTGGTTCCCTGCAAAACATAGCCCTGTCCGTCACGGTTCACGAGTACCTGATACGCATCAGGTGTCCATCCTTCATAAGGTGTCCAGTCGAGTTCAACTTTGTTCTCGCAAGATGATAGATTGTGAATTAAATGGATGGTCGCATGCAGTTGGCCCTGACTGCTCAGGTTGTTGCAGCTGTCAATCGCTGCCACCCTGAAACGTAGTGGACCAACCGCCGGGTTTAGTCCGGCAATTTCAAGTTTATTATTCAAAAGGCCTTTAACAGTATCTGTGGCAACTATCTGGTTGTTTTCATAACGGTAAATTACATAGGCCTTTGTATCCGGCGAAGTGGAAGGGGGCCATGCAAGAAGAATACCGTTGCTGGTAAACCTTACGGAAACAGAATCAGGATCTGACATTTGTGGCGGCTGATCGTTGCTGAAAGGCCCTCCGCTGATGTTTGAACGGGAATAACAACCGCTGGCATCAGGAATCTGTACGTAATAAAAAATGTTTTGCAGGCAGCCCTGCATGAAGTCGGCGTAGGCTGTTAGCGCTGAGCTGCCGTTTTGATTAAAGGCTCCTGCTTCAATTTGTTTGAAAATAAGGTAAGGTAGCTGGGTGCTTGGCAGATTGGGTTGGCGCAAAGGATTCCATTGAAGGCCGATCTGTCCTGAGCCACCATCGCTTACATTCAGGTACATAGTGCTGAGGGTGTCGGATGGTGTGGAGAGCACCTTTCCTTCACAGCCTGACCGTGTTCTCAGATAGTAATAGCGTGAACCGTTATTCGCGCCAGCACCCACATGTGTATAACTGAGTGTATTGATATTAAAAATACTGTCAATCAGGGTAAAAGGCCCTCCGGGCGCCTGTGCCGAATAAAGGTGGTAACTGTTAAAACGGTTGTCAGGGTCGGGTGGAGGCAGCCAGCTGAGTTTTACATCGCCATTTGGCAATACTTCTGAGCAGCGGAGAGACGGAGGAGGTATTACCGGCTGCGCGATAACAACGATCGTAATAGTTGCTATGCGGTAGGATGGAGCGGGACAGTAATCATCCTGAAAAAGTAATACAAAAGTATGCGTGCTTCCGGGAACAAAGCAGTCGTTTTCAACAGCCACGTGGTTGCAGGTGGTTTGCCAGCGAAATCTGACAGAGCCGTTATTGTTTATTTGTACTGGTGGCACAGGTGAAAGTGTAGCGCAGGGTGGGTTAGGGCAACCTACAGCAGGATCTGTAAATCCGTTGCCAAACTGCCCGCCCGATGCCAGCAAGCGTACCGTTTGTGGCAGGCCAATGGGTAAGAATTCAGGATCATTAACAGTCATGGTGAAGTCAACCGCATCACCGGCAATCACCGTATCGGTAAATTCAGTTTGCAGTCCGGTAACTGTATTAACAAATGGAGCAGTAATTTGAGGCGCGGAATTAACCCCACATTGTAAAACCACCACCTGAATTTCTCTGAAAATTTCAGAGATTAATATCCCACACCGGTAAGAGCGAACACTCACCACCGTTACAAAATTGCCGAGGTAACGGGGTGTGAATGCAATTTCTCCGCTGAATTTATTCAGACTTGCCGGTACACTGTTGTTTAGCGACTGACCGGGAAAAGGGCTGTTGACTGAATAGGCGGGCTGGAACGGGAGTGGACCAGGGGTGTTACCCCCCCAGTTACTGCCATTGAGCCAGTCGAGGGGTTGACCGAAACTGTAAACCAGCGAATCTTTATCAGGGTCATAGGCATTGTGATTGTATGTAAAGGCATTGCCCGCGCAAATAATGATGGCCGGCACCTGTGCAAAAACGGGTGAGGAATCAAAACAGGGGTTGGCAGCGTTTCCCTGATACGGGTACATGATGGCCCGCAGTGTAAAACCGGAGGAGGGAGTAATCAATAAATTGCTGATGGCGGCATTTCGGCAGCATTCATCGAAAGTGAAAATCCAGCCCTGAGGCGGAGGAACACCCGGCAGATTAACGATATTCGACCGGAATATATATTCCTCAACAGCGCCCGGACCTCTTACGCCTGTGCATGAGATGGTAGGGCCGGAGCCATTGCATTTCGGACTGATATCAGTTCGGCTGATCAGGTTCATGGCAATTGAACTAACCGAGGGATGATTATGTACCCTTAAAAGCACAGGAAGCTGAACAGCAATGCCATTGCAATCGCGGTAAAGCTTCATGGTGAAGATATACCGCCCGTCGCCCTGACATTCCCAGATGATCTCTCCGCCCATCAAATGGGTTGCTTCAACCCTTAAGGTAGAGAGCAGGAGTAAGACCACTAAAATGCCCCTGGCGAAAATTCCCATTTCAGCGTAAAGTTACACAAGGCTTTTTAATCTTGGTAAAAGGTTTCGATTACTGTATAGCGGTTGGGCTGCTTTACGCCGGATGCAAAATTTGCAGAACATCATCACAGCGGCCTGTTTTTTTAACGCTAAAATTTATCGCTTTGATTCTGTGAAAATTTAATTTTGGCCAATCATACCCATTTTGATACTTTTACAAAAAAAATCCTCTACATGAAAAAAATCTATCTGCTTGCTTTATTGGGAATTTTTATATCTGCGGGTTACGCCCAAGGTATATGGAATCAATCAAAAGGTCCGAATGCCGGAACTGCAAAATGTTATTTTATTGACGGATCCTCTATATGGATTGGAACTCCGATTTCAGGGGCTTTTGTGTCAAATGACAATGGAAAAACCTGGCAGCCACGCAACAAGGGAATGGGAATAACAAATGCAGCGGCATTAAATGTTACTTCATTTGCCCGCAAGGGAACCTTTCTGTTTGTTTCTACCTTTGGAGATGGTATTTACCGGAGTTCTGACAATGGGCTAAACTGGAGTCGATTTGTAAGCGGTCTGACCGGGAGTTCATTATCTGTGCAAAAGATTATTGCGATTGGCGCTAATATGATTGCCATTACCAATGCTGGTGTTTTTGTTTCAACAAATGATGGTGTTAGCTGGTCCAATACCGGTGCTACCCTTCCCTCCGCTGAGTGCGTTTCAGAACTTGCTTTTGGTGGCAAATACTACATCGGATTTTACTACAACTCTACAGGAATGTTATACAGCACTGAAGATGACGGTTTGACGTGGAATCCGGTTAAAGTGCCTACAGCCATCGCTAACTGGTGGACAACATCACTTGCAGCGAAGGGTAACAGATTGTATATCAGTCTCAATGGTAAAGATGTTTTCTACACGGAGGATCAGGGCGAAAATTATACTGCACTCCCTGCAATCAGCAGTTCAGTAACCTATTATGGTCAGATTTTATTCAAAGGAGATACTTTGTTTGTCATGAATCCTAACGATGGTGTTTTCAGGTTCAATCAAACCAGCAATACATGGGCTCCTAGTTCAATAGGCCTGCCTGATGTTTATCATCGCGGCTTTCTTCCAGCAGGCGATGGCAGTTTGTTGTTATTAACGATCAATGCCGGGATATACAAATCGAATAAAAATGGAAATTTATGGACAAAGTCGGACGCTGGTTTTGCGGTATCTAATGTTACTACGCTTGAAAAGCATAACAATGAGGTATATGCAGGTACAATGATTTATTATAATACATTAACCTTAAACAACTCAACAGGCGGCTACGGCGGCGATGGTTTGTATGCAAGTTCAAACAATGGAGGTGACTGGGAAGTTAGAAATATTGGTATTCCAATTATTTCAAATTCCATCAGTCAGGTAAGGCTATTAAAATCATTTAATAATAAATTGGCTGCAGCAGCTGAATACTCCGGCATATATATTAGCTCCGACAATGGACAAACGTGGTTGCAGTCCACTGGAATCTCAGGCCCCAATGTAGCCGGTTTCAATCAATCGTTTGCTTATGCTGATAACAAATTGTTTTATGCGAGTTTAAACAACCCGGGCTCTGCATCACTGATGCGTTCTGCTGATGATGGGCAAACCTTTCAGCTTGTATCAAATCTGCCGCTTTCAGGTAAAGGGCATTCAGTTTTAAACGCAGGCGGCAATAATCTGGTATATATTGTACTCGATAATGGAGCCTATAAAATTCTGCAATCATCTGATGCGGGCAACACCTGGACAGAGAAAGGTGCTTTTTCAACTTTCCCTAATGCAACAACATTTCACAATGGATCCTTGTATGTTTACTTATACACTGGCTACATTATGAAATCATCTGATGGTGGTAATACTTGGTCGCAATCGGCTTACATCAATCCTGTTATTAACGCATTAGCAGGAGTAACGGCTAATGGTCAGAATTACCTCATTGCTGGCACCAATTTAAACGGAATCATGTATTCAACTGATGATGGCAGCACATGGCAGGAACCCGCTTCCGATTTACCCGCAGGTGTTGCTTCATCTATCAAAACACTTTTAGTAAGCAATGATACTTTACTTGCCGGAACCGACGGAAGGGGTGTATGGCGCATTGCTTTAAAGGAATTATTCGGATTGATTACATCCGCACCTTCTAAACCAATCAACCAGTCGTTGAAGGCCCCTATAATGGTAATGCCAAACCCTGCAAAAGATTTTTGCCGTATAACACTGCAAATTGAACAACTAGGCAATTATCAAATTTCCGTATTTGATATCAACGGCAGACAGGTGCTACCAACTGAAAAGTTGAACCTGATGCCAGGAGAATCAAACCTGGTGTTATCAACTAGCCACCTTTCACCCGGCTTATATTTTATTAAGGCGGAAACGCCTTCCGGATTCCATTCGGCGCGGTTCATCGTTCAATAATTAGCCTTAGATATTTACAGAAAGCCTTTTCTCTGCGGGGAGAAGGCTTTTTGTTTACTTCTTTAAGTCGCTCTCGCATGTTAAAAAAAACAGTGTTTTCATGGCTGCTCTTATTTGCCGGGTTCTTTCGGCTTGAGGCTCAGTTTGATTCCCTGCATGTGTACCTTTTTCTTTCAGAAACCTGTCCGATTTGTAAGAGTGCCACAACTGAACTGAATGATCTTTATGAGCAGATGAAGGGCAAACCGGTGAAATTTGCCGGATATTTCCCTTCGGTTTTGAGCACTGCCCAAAGCAGGCAAAAATTCGCAGCCAAGTATAAAATAAGATATGCATTAAATACTGACTCACTGCTTAACTATACACGTCAATTTAATGCCACTGTTACACCTGAAGTTGTTGTATTTAAACCTGCAGATGGCAGCGTGCTTTACAGAGGCCTGATCAATAACGCATATCTGTCGGTAGGCAAACGAAGACAGATAACAACCGAGCATTACCTTAAAGATGCTTTGGAACAGTATTTTGAAAACAAAATAAATGCTGTTACCTTTACCCAACCAGTAGGTTGTATCATTCAAAACTTCAAATAGTGAAAATTATACTTATTGCCGCCTCATTGTCCCTTTATTGCAGCGCATTGCTCAAGGCTCAGTCTGTTAACTTTTCAGAACATATTGCCCCGATCATATATCAGCATTGTACTTCCTGTCACCGGACCGGTGAAATAGGCCCTTTTCCACTCACAAATTATTCAGAGGTAGCTGCAAACGCTGCTACCATTAAGCAGGTTACAGCTATCAGGTATATGCCGCCATGGAAACCTGATCCCAAGTTTCAGCAGTATCAAAAGGAAAATTACCTGAGTGAAGTGCAAATCAAATTACTGGCCGACTGGTTCGATCAGGATATGCCACAGGGTAACCCAGCCCTTGAGCCTCCGCTGCCAGAGTTTCCATCGGGCTCGCAGATTGGGATGCCCGATCTGGTACTTTCTTTCAGTCAGGCGCATAAAGTAAAAGGCAACAATAAGGATGAGTACCGGTATTTTGTTTTACCAACAGGCTTAACCGAAGACAAAGACCTGATTGCACTTGAAATGAGACCTGGTAATACTTCGGTTGTGCACCATACTTTGTTTTGGGAGGATACCACCGGAAGGGCAAGGGCTGCAGATGAAGCTACCCCACAGTATGGTTATGCAACCTGGGAAGCAGATGAAACCGGTGCTCAAAACCAGCTTTTTGGCTATGTTCCCGGCATGCGTCCAACACTGCTTACCCAGGGAATCGCACAAAAGCTACATGCCGGTGCCGACATTAAAATGCAAATGCATTATGCTCCGGTTACCGCAGACGAAACCGATTCTTCAACCGTGAATCTATTTTTTGCCAAAGATCCTGCAGCGCGTTACCTTCAAACGTATATCATGCTGCCGTTTCCTGCCACAATCGGAGAGAAATTTACAATCCCGGCCAATAAGAAAAAAGAATTTCACGGAAAATTTACTGTACCCTTCAAAGTGAGTTTATTTTCAATTTCACCGCATATGCACATGCTGGGCACCCACTGGAAAGTTTATGCCGTTAAGCCCGGAGGGGATACCATCCCGCTGATTCATATTCCATCCTGGGATTTTAACTGGCAGGGCTCCTACAACTTTAAAAAACTGATTGTTTTACCTGCCGGTACTGTTATTCATGCATTTGCCGGCTATGACAACACAAGTTCGAATCCAAACAATCCGAATCTCCCGCCAAAATCAGTTACCTGGGGTGAAGGTACATCAGACGAAATGTATTACCTGCCAATCAGCTTTCTGCCCTACCGGACCGGGGACGAAAACATTGTTTTCGAGGAAGAAAATCCTTTAGCCATCGGCGGAATTCAGCTTAAAGGTAATACCTGCCGACTGTATCCGGTTACGCCAAATCCGGCAGGTGATTTCATAAAGATAGGTTACACAATGGCCGCACCCGGCAAGATTAGTCTCTGTATTTATGATCAACTGGGCCGTCAGATACAGGTGATTCATACTAAAAAATTCCACCTCCCAGGTTTTCACACTACAGACATCGCAACGGGTATCTTCCCTGCGGGCAACTATTTTTTGGTGATGGAAGATGATGCTGGAATCCGCCAGACAGAAAAACTGGTGATTATGCATTGATTACTTGTAGTTTTAATTGGATTTTAAAGGTTGTTTCAGCATTTGGATAATGTTGTAAGGGTGATTGAGAATGCGATAAAAGAAATTGAGATGTTGCGAAATTAGTACAATCCCCCCGCGCCACCGATCGAAGCAAAGTAGCTGCTGACGAAGCCTCCCGGCTTGTCAGCACTACTGCGAAGAGCGGGATGCCGCAGGCAGGCGCCCAAAACCTGCACCTACTTCAACCTATTGATTGCCTTTCAGGGTTATTAATAATTTCTTGATAACCTTATCATTTAAGATGACTGAAGCAATTAAGGGAGTTATAAATTCGCGGCATGAAAGATATTTCAGAACTGCAGCGCATAGCCCCACAGGTAAGAAGAGATATAGTAAGGCAGGTACATGCCGTTAATTCAGGACACCCGGGCGGTTCGCTGGGTTGTACCAACTTTTTTGTCGCGCTCTATTTCAGAATCCTGAAGCACAATCCGGCGTATTTTACCATGGATGGAATCGGCGAAGATCTTTTCTTCCTTTCGAACGGACACATATCACCGGTATGGTACAGTGTACTTGCCAGGTCAGGATACTTTCCCATCAATGAGTTGCAGACGTTCAGGAAGCTTAATTCCCGGCTGCAGGGGCATCCCGCTACAGAGGAGGGAATTCCGGGAGTTCGGGTGGCCTCCGGCTCATTAGGCCAGGGGCTTTCAGTTGCTATCGGCGCCGCTCAGGCCAAAATACTGAACGGAGACAGACACCTTGTTTATAGCCTGCACGGCGATGGTGAACTTCAGGAAGGGCAGATTTGGGAGGCCGCGATGTATGCTGCAGCCAGAAAGGTTGATAACATCATCGCCACTGTTGACTGGAACGGGCAGCAGATTGATGGATCTACCGATCAAGTGCTTTCGCTTGGAGACCTCCATGCTAAATGGAAGGCATTTGGCTGGGAAGTGCTTGAGATGAACGGAAATGATATGAAGGATACCGTTGACGGGCTTGAAAATGCCAGAAATTATACGGGAAAAGGTAAGCCTGTCGTTATATTGATGAAAACCGAAATGGGTTATGGCGTTGATTTTATGATGGGATCGCATAAATGGCATGGCGTTGCGCCCAATGATGAGCAGTTGCAGCGGGCACTGCTTCAGCTTGAAGAAACACTCGGAGACTACTAACAGGGTGAACATAAAGAGGTCTTATAGCAATGGTTTGAAAGTGCTGCGCACTTTTTTACTGAGCCTTGGTCTCTTATCTGTTGGTGCGCTCAACGGACAGCGCTCAGCGCCCGCGGCTGCTGGCCAGAAAATCAGAATTCTGCTGATCTTCGATTTTTCAAACAGCATGTTTGGGCTATGGGAAAGCGATTCAAAGTTTAACATTGCAAGGAAACTTGTAAGTACCATGGTTGACAGTTTAAGCCGTCAGCCTTCAGTTGAGCTGGCGCTCAGGTGCTATGGGCATCAGAAAAAATATCCGCCACAGGATTGTGATGACACAAAACTGGAAGTTCCCTTCGGTAAAGACAATGGCTGGCTGATCAAGCAGAAACTGACCAAACTAAGTCCAAGCGGTACCACCCCCATTGCACGCTCGCTTGAAGCATGTGCTGCTGATTTTCCGGATAAGGCGGCAAGGAACATGGTAATGCTGATTACCGACGGCAAGGAGGAGTGCGGAGGTGACCCCTGCGCTGTTTCAGCAGCCCTTCAGAGTAAAGGTATCATTCTCCGCCCCTTTATTGTTGGTGTTGGTAATCTTGAAACAGATATAAAGAGCAGTTTCAACTGTATCGGAAATTTTTATGATGCCTCCACTGAATTGTCATTCAAACAGGTAATTCAGATCATCATAACCCAATTGCTCAATGCCACCACCAGCCAGGTTAATCTGCTTGACCAGTCGGGTAAACCTACAGAAACCGATGTGGCCATGACTTTCTATGACCAGCCGGGCGGCAAGCAGCGCTACAATTTTGTGCATACCATGAATAACAAGGGCTTTCCTGATACCCTGCGGATTGATCATCTTAATACCTACAGACTGGTTGTGCATACAATACCCCCTGTTGAAAAGAAAGACATCAGACTCAATCCCGGCAAGCATAATATAATAGCCGTAGATGCTCCGCAGGGTTACCTGAAACTGCAGGGCGGAACCATGGAGGCCAGTCTTCTACGCGATGTTCCCTGCATCATCCGGAAAGACGGAGAAAATACAACCCTCCATGTGCAAACATTCAGGGAAACAAGCAAGCTGATCTGCGGAACATATGACTTAGAGATCCTCTGTCTCCCACGCGTACTGATACAGGATGTAAAAATCAGTCAAAGCACTACAACTACTGTTAAGATTGAAGAGCCGGGAACGGTGAATTTCCTGCTTGGATCAGCCGGCGTCACCGCTGTTTTTTCAGAGAACGGTTCTCAATTAACATGGGTTTGCAATTTATCTGAAAACGTTTCTCAGGAGGTGATCAGGTTGCAGCCAGGCAGGTATAAGGCTGTTTACCGTTCAAAAGGCGCAAAGGAAACCTTGTTTTCACTGGAGCGCTCATTTCAGGTAAGCCCGGGAACCTCCGTTCAGGTAATGATGAAATAAAAAAATGATGGAAGCATACACTTATACAGAAGAACAGGATACCCGCTCAGGTTTTGGAGCCGGATTACTTGAACTGGGACAAACAAACCGTGATGTGGTAGCCCTTTGTGCCGATTTAACAGGCTCTTTAAAGATGGACGCCTTTGAAAAAAAATTCCCTGAGCGCTTTTTCCAGGTTGGTATTGCCGAGGCCAATATGATTGGTCTTGCGGCCGGTTTCACCATCGGCGGAAAAATTCCCTTTACGGGAACATTTGCCAATTTCAGTACGGGCAGGGTTTATGACCAGATAAGGCAATCAGTGGCCTACTCGGGAAAAAATGTGAAAATATGCGCCTCGCATGCAGGTCTTACACTTGGTGAAGATGGCGCTACACATCAGATCCTCGAAGATATTGGTCTGATGAAGATGTTACCGCACATGACAGTTATCAATACCTGTGATTACAATCAGACCAAAGCGGCCACCATCGCCATCGCCGGCCATCAGGGCCCTGTTTATCTGCGGTTTGGCCGTCCCAAAGTACCCAATTTTACACCCTCCGGTCAGGTGTTTCAGATCGGGAAGGCCAATTTGATTAAAGCCGGATCCGATGTCAGCATTTTCGCAACCGGCCATTTGGTATGGAAAGCCATGAAAGCCGCAGAGATACTCCACGATAAGGGTATTGATGCTGAAATAATTAACATACATACCATTAAACCTTTGGATGAAGCCGCGGTCATTGCTTCGGTCAGAAAAACCGGATGTGTTGTAAGTGCCGAGGAACATCAACGTAATGGGGGGCTTGGC
Source organism: Flavobacteriales bacterium (assembly GCA_044238875.1). GTDB lineage: Bacteria > Bacteroidota > Bacteroidia > M30B66 > M30B66 > JAIBAI01. The sequence continues at coordinate 27,497 of JBIICM010000003.1, forward strand.
GATAGCATAGCACAGGTGCTTGTTAGTCATCACCCGGTTCCGCAGGAATATGTGGCCGTAGATGATCAGTTTGGCGAAAGTGGTACACCAGAGGAATTAATGGTTAAGTACGGGCTGGATACGGCTGATATCGTAAGGGCTGCCGAAAGGGCAATAGCCCGAAGAAAATAGGTTCCAGGCCGGCTGACCTGATTGGTATATGAAAGAATTATCAGACAGGGAATTGCTGGATCTTTTTGCGCAGCCGGATAGTAAAAATCAGGCCTTTTCCCTTTTGGTGAAACAATACCAGCAAAGACTTTACTGGCACATCCGTAAAATGGTCATTGACCATGACGATGCGGATGACCTGCTGCAGAACACGTTTATGAAAGCTTATCAGGCCCTTGAAAACTTCAGGGAAGATTCAAAAATATTTACCTGGCTTTACCGGATCGCTACCAATGAAAGCATCACTTTTCTGAATCAGAAGAAAAGAAAGGTCAGCACCGATCTAATGAAAGCAGTCGAAAAAGAGGGGCTAAATACACAGGAAAATTCCCTTGTCAGTGGAGATCGCATTCAAATGAAGTTACAACAGGCTTTGCTAACCCTACCTGACAAACAAAGGCTGGTTTTTAATATGAAATATTTTGAGAACATGAAGTATGATGAGATCTCCGCCATTTTGGGAACGAGTGTGGGAGCCCTGAAAGCGTCATATCATCTGGCTGTGAAAAAAATAGAAGACTTTATCAGAACACATTAAACCATTTTTAAAAAAGTAATCAGAGCAACCATGAAACTTAACAAGGATTTTGGTGAAGAGTGGCCTTCAAAACCGCCTTTCATTGTTCCGGATGGATATTTTGAGACGTTTCCTGAAAAGCTGATGGCCCGTATCGAATCCGAAAAACTAAGTAAAAAAAAGACTAAAGTTTTAAGACTACAAATTTTATACGCTGCGGCTGCCATCTTTTTTTTAGCACTGGCAGGTGTGTTTACTTATAAGATCATCATGCACAAAACCATTCCTGTTGCGCCTGTTGTAGTTACTGAGCAAAAAGTCCGTATTGATTCAGTGGTGCTGGCTGAAGTGGGGGAGGAGCTCACCGCCGGTGAGCTTACCGATGTCATCAGTGTGCAGGAAAATCAGCAAACGGAAGGAATTTACGCTTATCTGGTCGACAGCGAAGTTGAAATTGAAGAAATCATCAGTGAATTTTAAACCAACCAACCTATGAAACGCCTATTGTTTTTTTACCTTTTTGCAGTATCTCTAAACATTGCTGCTCAGCCAGGAAGCAAGATAAAGGATGGATCCGCAAGAGAGCGCATTAAAGCACAACGTACTGCATTTATTACCGACCGCTTGTCGCTCTCGCCCGAGGAGTCGCAAAAGTTCTGGCCAGTTTACAATCAGTTTACCGAAGAGCTGGAGGGTTTAAAGAAAACGCAGAATAAATCACGTCGCAATGGCATCAACAAACTCGCATTTATCAGTGATCAGGAAGCCGAAAAAATACTCGAAGAAGAAATTCAGATTCAGCAAAAAATAGTTGACCTGCAGCAGAAATACCAGCAGGAATTAAAGAAGGTAATTTCGGTGAAAAAGATTTTGATGCTCTATCAGGTAGAACGTGATTTTAAAATGGAACTGCTGCGAAAGCTTGGAAAAGCAGCAGACCGCTTATCAGAGCAGGATGATCAGTGATCAGCGTTTCTTTTTCATACTGATTGCCGTGGCGTCTTGCACATACAAGGAAGCCACCGCAGCCAGAATGAGGAAAATTCCGGCAAGAAAAATGGCATAAATGGCATTGTCTTCATAAACAAGATGTACGATTGGACCGCCAAAAATACCGTTGACTATTTGCGGGAAGGTGATAAAAAAGTTGAAAATACCCATGTAAACGCCCATTTTACCTGAGGGGATGGAACCGGCCAGAATCGCATAAGGCATGGCAAGGATGCTGGCCCATGCGAGCCCTACCCCAATCATTGAAAAGATAAGAAAGTGCTTGTCTGGTGCGAAGTACATACTGATTAAGCCCAAACCTCCACAAATCAGTGAAAAGGCATGGGTATTCTTCCGCCCGAATTTTGCTGCTATTGAAGGCAGCAACAAGGCATAAATAGCTGATACACCGTTGTAAATACCGAAGATAAATCCAACATAATTGCCCGCTTCCCTGAAAGTATCCGAAGAGGTGTCAGATATTGGTAACTTGTAAATATGGTGCGCCACTGCGGGGGTGGTGAAAACCCACATGCTGAAAAGGGCAAACCAACTGAAAAATTGAACCAGACCAAGCTGACGCATGGTTCGCGGCATATTTTTAAAATCCGAAATAATATTCAAGAGGCCCTTTGAATCATCCCCTGCCGGCTTGCCATGAATTTCCTCATAAATTTCCGGGGGATCTTCGGTGGTTTTAAATAGGGTAACCAATATAGCGCCCATAAAAACAAATGCTCCGAAGTAAAAAGAATAAATTACGTTATCAGCTACCTGTCCGGCAGGTGCCGAAGCTGAAATACCCAATGCTGAGAGTATCGAGGGAAGCCAGGAGCCCAAAACAGCGCCAACACCAATCAATGCAGTCTGGATTGAAAAGCCAAGTGTACGCTGCCTGTCAGGCAGCAGATCCGCAACCAGTGCTCTGAAAGGTTCCATAGATACGTTGATGGAAGCATCCATCAGCATCAGCATTGCCGCACCTAAGAAGAGCGCCGACTTGCCAACCATAAAGGCTCCAGAGTTCGGCAGTAAAACCAGGGCAAGGCAACAGATCAGCGCACCGGTAAGAAAATAGGGTTTTCGCCGTCCCATGCGGTTCCATGTTTTATCACTGTAATGGCCGATGATCGGCTGCACAATCATGCCTGTAAGGGGAGCAACCAGCCAAAACCATGATAGTTCCTCAACATGAGCGCCAAAATTTTGCAAAATGGCCGAGGCATTACCATTTTGAAGGGCAAAGCCAAACTGAATGCCCAAAAAACCAAAGCTCATATAAATGATCTGAGCTACACTCAGGTTTTTCTTCTTCCTGTTCAGTTCTGATTTATTTGATTCTTTTCTGTTTTCCATCGGGTTGGTGTCAGATAAACACCGCCAAAATACAGATTTTCAGATTTACACTGATTAACGGTAAGGCGTGCAAACACATTTTTGTTTAAAACCCTTATGAAAACAGCTGTTCAACATGGAAAACATGCTGCCAAAAGGTTTTTGAACAATCATGTTTATAAGTTTTTTGCAGTAGCCGACAGTTTTTAATGGGTAAATAATTGGTGGGTTGATGGTCTTTTTGTATCATCGCAAAAAGCTCATGAGCAATGTCTGGACTTGTAAAAATTGAACGCGAATATTTACTGAGATCATCAACAGGGGTTTTGTACTCCTTTCTGACAGAACCAAGCGGATTGTCGGAGTGGTTTTGCGATAACGTGAATATAAAAGGCGATATTTATTATTTTATTTGGAACAAGGATTCGGAGCAACAAGCCCGAAGAATCGCATCAAAGGAGAATGTATATGTTCGATACCGATGGCTGGATGGTCCTGAAACAGCGTTCTTTGAATTGCGAATTCAGGTTGATGACCTCACATCAGAAGTGGCGCTTATTGTAACAGATCATGCTGAGGCCGATGATGTAGATGAAACCATTCTGTTCTGGAATTCAGCTATTCAGAAGCTGCATGGCGTAATTGGCTCCTGAGTACTATCTTTGCGGCGTAAAATAAGTTTGAAACGCCTCGATTTATTTATTCTTCGCTCTTACCTGGGGCCTTTTCTCCTTACATTTTTCATTGCCGTTTTTGTGCTGCTCATGCAGTTTGTATGGAAATATGTGGATGAACTGGTGGGCAAGGGGCTTGACTGGATAACAATTTTGCAGTTGTTGGGTCTGGTATCAACCACCATGGTGGCCATGGCACTGCCACTGGCCATTTTACTGTCATCGCTGATGGCTTTCGGTAACCTGGGTGAATACATGGAACTAACAGCTGTTAAGGCTTCGGGTATCTCTTTGCAGCGAGCAATGCGCCCTGTATTCGTGCTGTGTGTATTTTTTAGTTTGATGGCATTTTATTTTTCAAATAATATCCTGCCTGTTGCCAACCTGAAAATGCGCACCTTGCTCAATGACATCCGCGACAAAAGGCCGGAACTGAATTTAAAACCCGGCATCTTTAACAGTGATTTGCAGGATTATGTGATCAGAATCGGCAGAAAAAGCCGCGATGGCAAAGAGCTCAATGAAATAATGATTTATGATCATAGCCGACGGTCGGGCAATGAGCGCCTTATTATTGCCGAAAAAGCGCTGGTAGGGCTTTCTGACGATAAAAGATACCTTGAGTTCAGGCTCATCAACGGGCATTCTTATACCGAGGCTGAACCGGGCCGAAAAAGAAGCGGTTCATATCCTTTTTTGCGAGAAAATTTTTCTGAAGACATTATTCGCTTCGACAGATTAATGTTTTCATTGCCGAAATCAGATGAAAATCTGTTTAAAAAGAATTACCAAATGCTGAACCTCAATCAGCTCAAACGTTCGGTTGATACACTTGAACGCTCGCTTGACGCTGAAAAAATACACCTCATCAAGCAGTTATTCCGCAGCCCCTATTTTGAGCGTGACAAATCGTATTCAACCTATCTGATAGAACAGGAAAAACAGAAAGAAACACTTGCTGTTAGGGCGGATACCACTGCATTGTCCTTGCCTGATACAGCTGTGTTCAGTCTGCTGGAAAAAGCACAAACCGCTGCCTATGAGCATTTAGATGATCATACACAGCAGGGTAAATCCAAGAAAAAATTAAATAAGTCGAGCCTGCTGGCTAATTTTTCTGCCAATGATCAGCGAAGAATTATTGAAATGGCCACCAATTCGTTGAGAAGCAGCAAAAGTTCTCTTGAATTTTCTGTCCGTAATTTTGAAGAACAGCAGGAAAGAATTAACCGGCATGAAATCGAATGGCACAGAAAATTCACCCTTTCAATGGCTTGCATGGTTTTATTTCTGATTGGAGCCCCGCTTGGCGCCATCGTTCGAAAAGGAGGTTTGGGTATGCCGGTAGTGATTTCCCTGATTTTCTTTGTTTCGTATTACATGATTTCAATCACCGGTGAAAAATTAGCCAGAGAGGGGGTCTTATCCGCATTTAACGGGATGTGGCTCTCAACCTACATATTGTTACCAATGGGTGCATTTGTTACATGGAAAGCCACCCACGATTCACCGCTTTTCGACAGGGATGCCTATGGCAGGTTTTTTAACAAGCTCCTGAAGCTTGTCAGGAATAGTAAAACGCGGTGAGAATTCTTCAGATCTGTCAAAAGCCGCTTTTCAGCCCTCATGATGGGGGTAAACTCGCTATGCTCAGTATGGCTGAAGGCCTAAATGCCGCCGGGGTTGAAGTTGTTCAGCTGATGGTCGGTTCTCCCGGTCATCCCTTCCCCGATCAAATTCCCTCTGATTATCCCTTTCAGATACGCCGTGTTTACCTGAATACGCAGGTAAATGTATGGGATGCATTGATAAATCTGGCCGGTTCAGCGTCATATCACCTCTCAAGGTTCAGGCAACAGGCATTCAGGCGGGCGTTAATTGAAATTCTGCAGCAACAAAGCTTCGATATCGTTCAGGCTGAAAGTCCTTATATGCTTGTTTACCTTCATGAAATAAGGCGCTACAGCAAGGCCAAAGTAGTTTTAAGGGCGCATAATGTTGAGTTCATGATCTGGAGTCGTGCTGCCCGTTCAGGAAGGAATTTTCTTGTAGCCCCTTATTTGCGACTGCAGTCAGCCCGGTTAAAACGTGAAGAGGTATTCCTTGCAAAGTCCTGCGACGGATTAGTAGCTATGTCATCCGATGATCTTGCTTTACTAAAGGCTCAAGGTGTTCAAATCCCTTCAACAGTTATTGGCATCGGTACCGGTCTTAACCCTCCTGAAAATTTACCGGATCAAATAGCCAAACGCCAAATTTTTCACCTTGGGGCCATGAACTGGTTTCCCAACAGGGAGGGCGTTTTATGGTTTTTGAATGATGTATGGCCGCTGGTCAGGAAATTGATTCCCGGGATAAAACTCCATCTGGCAGGGCATGGAATGCCGGCAGAGATTTCAGCCGGATCATATACGGACGTTATTATAGAAAAGGCAGATAATGCTGCTGCCTACATGCTGTCACATGGAATTATGATTGTTCCGCTTTTAAGCGGGAGCGGTATCAGGGTTAAGATTATTGAGGGTATGAAATTGGGCAAGGTAATAGTAACTACTGAAATTGGGGCTGAAGGGCTTGGGGTTGTTGCCGGAGAGCATATTCTTATTGCCCACGGTGCTTCCGAATTTGCGGAGCAGCTGAAGCGTTGTTTTGAAGATCCGGCACTGACGATAAAAATATCAGAAAATGCCCGTAAATTTGCCGCTGAGAAATTCGATACATCAAAACTGACGGATCAACTTCTGCAGTTTTATCAAAATTTATTGAAAGGTTGAAAATCCTTGTCACGCTTTCACGGTTTCCTTGGCCCACCGATAAGGGAGATAAATTGCGTGCCTGGCATCAGTTAATGCATTTATCTGCAGATCATAAGCTGTATGTATTTTGTTTGAATGATAAACCGGCAGGCGAGCAGGAACTTGAACGCATGCGATCAATTTGCAGCGATGTAAAGATTATAAGACTCAGCAAAAGAGGTATCCTCCGCAGACTTTTGGGCAATATTTTTAGTCACCTTCCTTTTCAGGTGGCTTATTTTAATGATCAATCAGCAAGGGAAGCCTTTGAAACCTTTTACAAAGAGGTTAAGCCAGACTTTATTTACTGTCAGTTGGCACGAATGGCTGAATTCAGCCGTAATATTTCGGATTGTGTTAAGGTGATTGATTACCAGGATGCTTTTTCAAAGGGCATTGAACGCAGAATCAAAATTTCTCCGTTTTATAAAAGACCATTACTCCGTGAGGAATACCGTCGTTTAAAGCAATATGAAACAGACATTTTTCACGACTTTGACCGGCGTATTATCATATCGGATCAGGATGCAAAACTGATTGGTGGTAGTAATAGCAACTTTGACTTCGATATCATACCAAACGGAGTTGATACTGAATTTTACAAACCTGAACCCGTTAGCCGCACCATTGATCTGCTTTTTACCGGTAATATGCAGTATGCGCCCAACGTAAACTGTGTTGTGTTTTTGATGGAGCAGGTTTTTCCTTTGCTGCTTAAGGAAATGCCACATATTCAGCTGATTGCAGCAGGAAAAGACCCTTCATCGGTTTTACGCCGGTTGGAAAGCAAACATCTTCACCTGACCGGATGGGTTGATGATCTGCGCAGCTACTACCGCCAGGCCCGCATTTTTGTGGCGCCCATGCAGATTGGTATAGGCATGCAGAATAAAATACTGGAAGCCATGGCAATGGGTATGCCCGTTGTAACAAGCAGTCTTGCAAATAATGCAATAGGAGGGGAGCACGGTAAACACCTTTGGGTAGCAGATCAACCGCAGAAAGTTGCCGAAGCTATCATTTACCTTTTGTCGAATACTGAATATGCACTTCAGCTGGGCAGGAATGCGCGTGATTTTATGACGAACCAGTACAGCTGGCAGAAACAAAATAACCGCCTTTGTCGTTTGTTCGAAAAGGGAGTCGGCATAAAATAAGCGTCTACAGCATTAAATACCATGGAAAATAAATCAGCATTGAATACCATTGAAGAAGCCATTCAGGACATCCGTGATGGCAAGGTAATTATCGTGGTAGATGATGAAGGGAGGGAAAATGAGGGTGATTTTATCACTGCAGCCCGCAATTCAAGTCCTGAAATGGTAAACTTCATGGCCAAGGAAGGAAGGGGGCTCATTTGTGTAGCACTAACAGAGGAGCGTTGTGAGGAGCTGAATCTGGAAATGATGGTCGTGAAAAACACCTCATCGCATGATACAGCATTTACCGTTTCAGTTGATCTCATTGGTCATGGCTGCACCACCGGAATTTCAGCCTCTGACCGTTCAAAAACCATTCGGGCACTTGTTGATCCGGCCATTGAGCCGGGGGATCTGGCCAGACCCGGACATATTTTTCCTTTGAAAGCCGCTAACGGAGGGGTATTGCGTAGAACAGGCCATACTGAAGCTGCAGTTGACCTCTCCCGACTTGCAGGGTTTGAGCCTGCCGGAACTCTTGTCGAAATCATGAATGAGGATGGCAGTATGGCCCGGTTACCCGAACTGCTAAAGCTTTCGAAAAGTACAGGTATTAAGATTGTTTCAATTGAAGACCTGATTAAATACCGGCTTGAACATGATACCCTGATCAGAAGAGAGGTTGATATTGATCTTCCCACCGAACGCGGCGATTTTAAGATGGTTGCCTATACCCAGACCACCAACGGCCAGCCTCATCTTGCCCTTACAAAGGGTACCTGGGCGCCTGACGAGTCGGTATTGGTGCGCGTTCACAGCTCCTGTCTTACCGGTGATATCTTTGGTTCCTGCCGCTGTGAGTGCGGTCCGCAGTTGCATGCTGCCATGGACATGATTGAAGCGGCAGGCAAGGGCGTTATTGTTTACATGAATCAGGAGGGCAGGGGTATTGGGCTGTTAAACAAGCTGAAAGCATATCGCTTGCAGGAAGAAGGTTTAGACACTGTTCAGGCCAATGAAAAACTTGGCTTCAGGCCAGATGAAAGGGATTATGGTGTTGGTGCCCAGATTTTGCGTGATCTTGGGGTAAGAAAATTAAAGCTGATGACCAACAATCCAACCAAAAGAGCGGGGTTGGTAGGTTACGGCCTTGAAATTGTAGAGAATGTTCCGCTTGTAATTGCACCGAACATTCATAATGCCTCCTATATTGAGGTGAAAAGGAGCAAAATGGGGCATATTTTCTGACGGTGCGGCCCTACAAACAAACGTTCAAAAAGGCAGGAGTATAGTTAATAAAAATGCTCAGAAGTTATTTTAATCAGTGTGCCTTGGCCTTTCCAAAAGCTTTGGATTGATTAACTTTGCAGAAAAAATCAGAAAAATAATTCCGCGTTATGGACTTATTCGAAAAACTTAAACTGAACAGAGGGCCGCTGGGTGCCTATGCGAAAGATGTGCATGGATATTTTACCTTCCCCAAGCTCGAAGGTGAGATAGGACCACGAATGGTTTTCAGGGGCAGTGAGAAACTGAACTGGAGTCTGAACAATTATCTTGGACTGGCGAATCACCCGGAAGTGCGCAAGGCCGATGCCGACGCGGCAGCCACTTACGGCATGGCATATCCGATGGGAGCCCGGATGATGTCAGGAAATTCTGACCTGCATGAACAGTTGGAGCGCGAACTGGCTGATTTCGAAAAGAAAGAAGATGCCATCCTCCTTAATTATGGTTATCAGGGTATTATGTCGGCAATTGATGCCCTGGTTGACCGGCATGATGTGATTGTATATGATTCAGAATCACACGCCTGCATCATTGACGGGGTGAGGCTGCACATGGGCAAACGTTTTGTTTATCCGCACAACGACATTAAAAATCTTGAAACACAATTAGAACGTGCTTCTAAGCTGGTTGCAGAAACTAATGGTTCAATTCTCGTGATTACCGAAGGTGTTTTCGGCATGAGTGGTGATCAGGGAAAACTCAAGGAAATTGTTGATCTGAAAAAGAAGTTTCAGTTTAGACTGTTGGTTGACGATGCGCACGGCTTCGGCACCATGGGAAAAACAGGTGCAGGTGTATCAGAAGAGCAGGGATGCATGGACGGTGTGGATTTGTATTTTGGCACCTTTGCCAAATCAATGGCCAGTATCGGAGCGTTTATTGCCGCTGAATCGCAGGTAATCGAATACCTCCGTTACAACACCCGCTCGCAGATTTTTGCCAAGGCTTTGCCCATGCCACTGGTGGTAGGCGCCCTTAAAAGGCTTGAATTACTCAGAACCCGCCCTGAACTGAAAGATAACCTCTGGAAAATTGTTCATGCTCTGCAGAACGGCTTAAGGAATGCTGGATTTGAGTTGGGTAAAACACAGAGTCCGGTTACTCCTGTTTATCTCAACGGTTCAATACCAGAGGCTGCTAACCTTATCTTTGATCTCCGCGAAAACTTCAATATTTTCTGTTCTATGGTGGTTTACCCTGTTGTTCCAAAAGGAGTGATCATGTTGCGACTGATCCCCACTGCGGTGCACACTGCCGAGGATGTTAAATATACTATCGAGACTTTCAGCAGCATTGCCGGTAAATTAAAAGCCGGTCACTATGAAAGAGCGATGGAGCAAGTGCTTTAAGTTCGGTTTCTAATTTTCAAAACCCTGATATATCAGGGTTTTTTACATAAAAGCTAGCATGATCATTCAGCTGATGCTCTTTGTATTCTGGCTGGCCTTTTTTATCTGGCTTGCCGGAAGTAGCCGGTTTATGGCGCAATCTGGCATACGTCCGAAGGTACTGCGGGCGCTCTTATTGGTGAAGATTCTTGCCGGTACCCTGCTCACGCTCATTTACACTTACCATTATAAAGACCGGCAAAATGCTGATATTTATAAATACTTTGATGATGCCCGGGTGATACACGCCAGTTTACACAATGATCCGCTCATCTATTTTAGCCTTGTCAGCGGGATTGAATTGCAGGGTCATAGCACCCGTGAGGCAGAGCGCGAAATGAAAAACTGGACCCCATTGAGCGGTCCTTGGTTAAGGTTCACCCAAACAGCCGATTACAATATTTTCAACTCAAACAGGATTATTACCAGGGTAAATGCTTTACTGATGCCTCTTTCGCAGGAATTGATCTTCACCCATGTGATTTTTTTCAGCTTCTTTTCACTATTGGGTTTGGTAGCTCTATATAGATTAGTAAAAGAAAAGCTGGAAAACCGTGAAACGCCGGCCATCCTCATGATCTTTTTTCTCCCTTCGGTAATGCTGTGGTGTTCAGGTTTGCTGAAAGATGGCTTTTTGCTTGCCCTGGTAAATTTATTTTGCTGGCAATTATTCAGGTTAAGGGCTCCAATACAAAGTCGCAGCAGATTTTTGGTGATCGCATCCCTTTTTCTGCTTGGCGGTTTGATGCTGATTACCAAATATTATGTTCTGCTGGCCGCCATGCCTGCCATTGCCGCCTTTATATGGAGTTGTTTACTGACTGATAAACGCCATATTCCGCTTGTTTATGCGGCCGTGCCTGCCATACTGCTCATACTGTTGATTATGCAGTCAGAAATGCACATACGTCCCGACCTTTGGAGTGTTCTGGCCAATAAGCGTGAAGAAGCGCTGAAACTGGCCATTTGGGCAGAGGCCCAACACCAGGTTTTTATTGATCCAGTAGAACCGGGCATACTTCCTGTGCTGGGCAAAGTGCCTGAAGCGATTTTTAACTGTTTGTTCAGGCCGTTTATAACAGAAGCCAGGGGTGGTTTTGTAATGTTGGCGGCCTGTGAAAATTTACTTGTACTTTTGCTTTTGATACTTTTTCTGAGAAAAATCAGCGCGTTTAAAATTTTTGATGAAAAGGTACTTTTTTTCCTGTCGTACAGCCTTTGTCTTGCTTTTATCATTGGTTTTACCACTCCGGTAACCGGCGGATTGGTAAGGTATAAAACTGCTTTCATGATTTATCTGTTACTTGCACTGCTTATGGCAGGAAATTTTTCAGCAGGCAAGCGATTAAGGAACTTATTTATTTCAGATGAGCACTGATAAAAAAGCTGCAAGGCTCAACATACAAAACAGGAGCGCCTCGTTTGAGTACGACCTTTTATTGCGCATCGAGGCTGGAATTCAGCTGACCGGTACAGAGATAAAATCGGTAAGGGCAGGAAAGGTTTCGCTTGCTGAAGCTTATGGGGTTTTTATGAAAAACGAACTCTTTTTGCGCAATATGCACATTGAAGAATATGCCCAGGGTAATATTTTCAATCATGAACCCAAACGCGACCGGAAATTGCTGCTGAAAAAGATTGAGTTGCACAAACTGCAAACCAAACTCAAGGATAAAGGATTGACGATCATTCCTTTGCGCATGTTTCTGAGCGAGTCGGGTTATGCCAAAGTAGAAATTGCGCTTGCCAAAGGCCGTAAACTTTATGACAAGCGCGAGAGCCTTAAACAAAAAGATTTGCAACGCAGTTTGCAACGCGGGGAGTCATGAAAGTTTATTTTGCTGATACTGCCCACCCTTCACTCATGGAGCGACTGGCTCAGGCCGGATTTGCCTGCCTGATGCCGCAGGCGCTCAATGCCGCAAACGCATCCGAATTACTGGCAGATGCAACGGGAATCGTAATCAGGAGCAAAATAAAGATTACCGCCGGGCTGATCGAAAAACTGCCCCAACTGAGGTTTATTGCCCGTGTCGGAGCCGGGATGGAAAATATTGATGTTGACTTTGCCACAAAGAAAGGCATTGTTTGTTTGCATGCTCCGGAGGGTAACCGCAATGCCGTTGCTGAACATGCGCTGGGTATGCTGCTGGCACTGATGAACAATCTGCTGAGGGCCGACAGGGAGGTAAGGCAGGGTATCTGGAAACGCGAGGAAAACCGCGGTTATGAGTTATCCGGACTTACTGTTGGACTGATAGGCTATGGTAACACAGGTTCAGCATTCGCCAAATTGCTGGCAGGTTTCGATCTCACCGTGCTCGCCTATGATAAATACAAAACAGGTTTTGGCGGTGGATATGTAAAAGAATCAACACCGGAAAGAATTTACAGTGAAGCCGATGTGCTCAGTCTGCATGTACCACTCACACAGGAAACAACCGGTCTGGTTGGATTTGAAATGCTGAGCCGATTCAAAAAGCCTGTATATCTGATCAATACATCAAGAGGCCCCTGCCTTAAAACTGTTGATTTGCTGGAAGCGATTGACAAGGGGATGGTAAAGGGTGCTGCCCTTGATGTGCTTGAATTTGAAGATGTCTCCTTTGAACAACTTAATGCCGGAGCAGAAACCTATCAGAAATTATTGCAATCAGAAAAGGTTATTCTTAGTCCGCATATCGCCGGATGGACCTTTGAAAGTAGCAGGCGCATGGCCGATGTGCTTCTTAAAAAGATTTTGGAACTCAACTTGTTACCGCGCTGATGTGAATAAACTAATCAGGTTGCGTTCTAAAGCTTATGTTTTGAACTATCTTTGCATGCCTCTGGTTTGAGGCTGGCTTAATTTTTTTACATGACTTCACCCAAGTTTACAGGCTCCAATGCCTTTCATACTGAGTTAAAGCACAGAATTTCAGAATACTTCAAAGAGGTCGGTTCCGCTCCGACAGGGAATTACAAACTATTTCTCAAGGCCATTATTCTGGTTGTAATGTTTGTGCTGGTTTACACCCATCTAGTATTATTTACCCCACCCTGGTGGATGGCCATTCCTGAAGCCCTTATTTTGGGAGGCCTTACTGCTGCCATTGGGTTTAATGTGATGCATGATGGTGCGCATGGTAGTTTCAGCAAATATCCCTGGCTCAACAAGCTGGCCGGACTGTCACTGAATTTTCTGGGTGCCAATGTTTTTCTGTGGAACACCAAGCACAATGTTGTGCACCATGCCTATACCAATATTGACGGAATTGATGATGACATCAATGCAGGTCCACTGCTGCGACTATGCCACTCTCAAAAGTATTACAAAATGCATCGTTATCAGCATATTTACTTTTGGGCAACTTATTCGCTGCTCTATTTATACTGGATTTTCTTTGCGGATTATAAAAAATACTTTACCCGTAAGGTGGGCAATATGCCGCTGAAGAAAATGCAGTTAAACGATCATATTTCATTCTGGGGTTTTAAACTGCTTCACATTGGTTTGTTTGTGGGTCTTCCGATTTATTGCTGGGGCTTTTTACCCTGGCTTACAGGATTTTTAGTGTATGGAATGTTTTCAGGTTTGGTGCTGAGTGTGGTATTTCAGCTGGCACATACGGTTGAAGACACCCATTTTCCCCAGCCTGTTTCAAACCGGTTGGAGGATGATTGGGCAGTGCATCAGTTAAAAACTACCGCCAATTTTGCTACTGGTAACAAAGTTATTTCATGGTTGGTTGGCGGACTTAATTTTCAGATTGAGCACCATTTGTTTCCGAAAATCTCGCATGTGCATTATCCTGCCATTTCGCGTATTATCAGGCAGGCCTGCGCCGATTATGGAGTAAAGTATATCGAATACCCCCGCATGCGCATGGCGCTGGCATCTCACATCAGCCACCTGAGGAATATGGGCAGGGCTGTTTAAGTTTCAGGAATATAAACCTGATTCGTAACCCTCATCGGGCATCAAATTTCTGCCATCTGCTGCTGCGGTAGCCAGTAAATCGCACCTTTCGTTTTCAGGGTGATTGGCATGGCCTTTTATCCAGCGGAACCTGATTTTATGTATGGCATAATACCTTAGGAACTGTTTCCAGAGATCAGCATTTTTCTTTCCGGCAAAATCTTTGGCTTTCCAGCTAAAAACCCAGCCTTTTTCTACAGCGTCAACCACATATTTTGAGTCAGACCAGACCAGCACATGGCTTCCTTTAATTTTCAGGGCAGCGAGGCCTGCAATTACCGCCCAGAGTTCCATTCTGTTGTTGGTTGTTCGCCTAAAACCCTGGCTTAATTCCCTGTAATGATTTCCGCTGCGAAGTATCACGCCAAAACCACCCGGACCTGGATTTCCGCGGGATGATCCATCGGTGAAGATCTCAATTATCTTTTCTGAACTCCCGGTCACCTGCGTCCAGATTAATCAGTGTTTTTTTTGTACTGCAAGTTCCCTGATAACGAGCGGGAGGGTATCGTATTCAAGAGAATGTATGCGTGCGGCCAGCTCCTCCGGTTTTTCTCCGTTAATCACCTCACATTTTACCTGACAAATGATCGGCCCTTCGTCATACTTTTCGTTTACATAATGCACGGTTATGCCGCTTTCTTTATCTCCGGCATCAATTACAGCCTTGTGTACATGAAGCCCATACATACCCTTGCCACCATATTCTGGCAGCAGCGCCGGGTGAAGGTTAATAATACGCCCTTCAAATTGTCTGATCATTTCAGCAGGAATAAGTTTCAGAAAACCAGCCAGTACAATCAGGTCAGGTCGGTACTTCATTTTAAAGTGATTCAGCCATTTAGCGTCTGATAGCTCATGCCCTTTGATGATTTCCAGGTTAATCCGGTAATCATACGATATATCAAGAAAACCCCGGCGGGGTTTGTCAGATACCAATGCCACCACCCTAACATCCGGATCATCTCTGAACTGTTCAGCCAGATTGCGTGCGTTGCTTCCTTTTCCGCTGCCAATAATGGCGATTCTAAACATCTGTCATCATTATTTATTGAGCCGCCAAAAGTATTGAATACTCCTGATAAAACGCCTGGTTGTTTCGCAGGACTTCCTTTAAGCAAGCTTAAGTCAGCAGGTTATTTAGTTTTTTTGGCTGTTTCACAGCCGGTTTTCATCAGCGTGACCCCGGAGGGATTACTAACATGATCCCTTGAGGGCCGAATTGCAATGGATGAAAACCAGCCCAGCAAAGCTGAGCCAAAACAAAATAACCCACTTCCTTTAAGCAAGCTTAAGTCAGCAGGTTATTTAGTTTTTTTGGCTGTTTCACAGCCGGTTTTCATCAGCGTGACCCCGGAGGG
>JBIICM010000062.1:0-12727 GCA_044238875.1 Flavobacteriales bacterium
TCTGGGCGGGTGTTTCATCATATTGACCGAACTCATTGGGCAAACCGGCGTTGGGATGTGCGGATATACTGAATCTTGCATTTTTAGCCAGTGTTTCAATGTAGGGTTTCAACTGCCGGGCACCCAGTGCACAGTTAAAGCCTACAGAGAGTAAATCTATATGCGAAACCGAATACAGGAAAGCTTCAGCAGTTTGTCCGGTAAGTGTTCTTCCAGATTGGTCTGTAATAGTACCGGAAACCATTACCGGCAAACGATGTCCGGTTTTTTCGGCAAACTGATCAATGGCAAATAGCGCGGCTTTGCAATTGAGCGTATCAAATACAGTTTCAACCAGCAGTATATCAACCCCTCCGTCAAGAAGGCCGCGTACCTGTTCTGTGTAGGCTTCGACGAGCTGATCGAAGGTAATCGCCCGGTACCCGGGATCATTCACATCGGGTGATATGCTGGCTGTGCGGTTGGTGGGACCGATGGAACCGGCTACAAACCTGGGTTTATTGGGTTGCAAGGCAGTGAACTTATCGGCAGCTTCACGAGCCAGCCTGGCCGCAGCAACGTTAAGGTCATAAACGATGTGCTCCAGGTGATAATCAGCCTGTGCGATTGATGTTCCGCTGAACGTGTTTGTTTCGGCGATATCTGCCCCTGCCTCAAAATAGGCCTCATGAATCGCCCTGATTACGTCAGGGCGTGTCAAAGCAAGAAGGTCGTTATTACCTTTTAGGGGAGAGGGATGCGCTTCAAAATGCCCTTTTCTGAAATCCTCTTCTTCCAGCTTATACCGCTGGATCATTGTTCCCATGGCGCCATCAAGCACCAGAATACGTTCAGAAAGGACTTTGTGAAGTAATGCTGTTCTGTTCATGATCATGTTCCACCATTGCCGGGTTGCTTTCCATTGCAATTCAAGGCAGAGCAGATACATACATCTTATTATCTGTCAGGAATTGGCACCTTATTCTAAAGAATAGGTTGTCAAGACTTCAGCGGGCCTGTCCCTCAGTCTTTCTGGATAAGTTTAAACAATGAACGGTTCGGCAAATATAAACATAACTGTATAACATGGAAGGAGATCAATGCAAAAATACCTGCAAATTCGCAACAAATATGTCCAAAGAAATTTGTCGGTTCAATGCATTGAACAACGGCTATCTGCTTTGATGACTATCCAATTTCCTGATGATAATAATCAAAGCTTCAGGACCGCTCTATTAGATTCCGAGCTTAATTTGTATGCTGAATAGCGGGTTTAACCGGAGCTGGATTGACTGTAGCGGTAACAGGAGTTCGCTGTGTGGAAGAACAGCCATTGGCTGAGGCCTCGACATAATATACAGAAGTATCGCTTAAGGCAGGAGTTGAATAAGAATTCCCGGTACCAACAGCAGTGCCTCCACTCGAAGAGGTAAACCAACTGATTGTTCCCTGACTCGCTACTGCATTAAGTGTTACTGCACCTGATCCACATCGCGTGGCAGGGGTTGTTGCTGTAATTGTGGGTGGTATACAGGCTGCTGAAAACGTAATCCGAACCTGTCCGCGGGCACCAGGCCCACCGTTTTCATTGCTAACTCTGATATTTGCTGCTGGGCTATAATTGGCACCACCACCACCACCACCCGGTACACCACCGGGTTTACCGGGCCCACCTAGTATTGCTGCACCTCCATCGCCACCGCATGAACCGGCTTTTCCTCCGGCAGCGCCGGGTTGATTTATGGCGCCAAAACCTCCACTTGTACCGGGAGCTAAAACATCGGAGCCGGAATTAAATGAAGGTACACATGCACTAGCCAGGTTCGAGCAGTTACCCGTTGAACCACCCCTGCATCCGCCAAAGCCGCCCGGATATGATCCGAATAGCTGCCAGTTACTCTGGGTTCCCAGAGAACCACATCCACCGCTGGCATTAATAGTGGCCGTGGTATTGAACCATGAGGCTTCACCATCACCTGCTCTTGTATCAGGTGTAGTGCCTGAACCTCCGGCTCCCCCATTGCCAACATAAACGTTATAAATCGTGCCCGGAACTACAGGTAAAATCCTTTTAACATACGCTCCGCCTCCACCACCGGGAGCCCCCCAGCCTGAGGCATCGGAACCGCCTCCGCCACCACCGGCACCGTAGCATTCAACCATTACGGAGGTTATACCTGCAGGGCATTGCCATTGTGACAGGCCGGGTGTCGTAAAATCAAATGAGGGATTGGTGGCTGATGGGGTCCATGACAAAATAACCTGACCATTTGCACCTCGCCCGCCGTAGGTAAATCCAAATTGAGACACAAGTCCACCTCCACCACCACCGGGGCCGATAAGCGCCGGTAATCCATCTCCTCCACCACTGGTGTTTCCCTGACCGCCTTGTCCACCTCCGGTCGGAGCAATACCGCCTGTAGAACCCGTCCCGTTATTTCCATCAGCACCTGTGCCTGCAGATGATCCGCCTCCGCCTCCAAACGCTACTGTTCCATCACTACCGTTACCACCGTTGTACTTTATATCTCCAACACTGGTTGCGGCCGAACCTCCGACCCCTCCTGTAGAAGTTCCGGTTTGTGCCGATCTTCCGCCCTTGGCCATGGCAGTGAGATTATCAATAAAATAGCTATCTGCATCGGTGTTATCCGATTCCCTACCGAAACCAACAAAAACCGTGTAACAAGATCCCGGTGTAACTGCCACTGTATTTTTTTTACTGTATGCGCCACCACCACCACCACCACTGCCGGCTGATCCTGAAGGAGACAGTAGTCCTAATCCTCCTCCACCACCACTTCCCCAGCACTCAACAGTGACGCTGGTTACACCCTCAGGACATTTCCATCTGTTAAAACCGGGTGTTGTGAATACGGCTGTTTGTGCCACAACTTGCATGGTTTGAAGAACCAACAAAAAGGTGGTTAATCTGAACAAATGGATTTGAATTGTTTTATTGAAAAATCTGTTCAGGCATATGGGTCTGAAAAAACACTTCAGTTTGAACATTGATCCGAAGGTTAATTTGTTTCTTTTCATTTTTAGTTTTTTCAATCAACAATACTGATTTTTCTCACAATACTTTTGCGATCATTCAGTCCGGTAAACTCAATCAAATAAAGGCCGGCCAGAGGTAATACATTTCTGTCAATAACAAATTCAGCATGCATAATACGTTCATATGCAATAAGTTGCCCTGAAAAATTAAATAAACGGTACGAAGCGCCCTGATTAAATTCTTTTGCAGGGATACGAATATTGAATCGATCCCGGGCCGGATTTGGAAAAATCAATACCTCTGAATTTTCATCTTCAGAGATTTCTGATGCTTCGCGGCAAGTGATATTAATGTTACGACTTCGGATTAAACCATTTCCGCAATTATTTTTGGAAAATACGCTGACGCTTCCCAATGAATTACCCCAGTCAACAACTATGGAAGGTGTGCCCTGACCTGAAATAATCTGTGCACCCGTTGGAACGCTCCACTGAAAGCTAGTTACCCCATTTACAGGAAGCGTGCTGAAGTTAATCCCCTGCTGGTTGGCACAAACATTTCCGGGCCCTAAAATGATACCCGATGTGGCAGGCTGACTGGTTAAGTTTAACGTGGCCGTGTTTGTAAAGCCACAGTTGTTTCTCGCCCTTACGCTGAGTTGTCCGCTGCTGAAGTTTGCAGGAACAATCAGTTGAATGCTGTTGCCGCTTGAACTGCCTGAAACGGTGCATCCTGCCGGTACAGTCCATTCATAGGATGATGCGCCGCCTGCCGGACTTACGCTATAGGTAAAAGTCCCCCCTCCGCAAAGGTTGCTGTTTGGGCCGGATACCGATACGATTGCGGCTGGCACTGATCTTACCGTGATGGAGCGCGGACTACTTTTTCCGCAAGAGTTGACAGCTGCCACCGATACTATTCCGGAGAGATATGGCGTTGGAAACCTGACTGTTATATTGCTCGTGCCCTGACCTGCCGTAATTTGTGCACCTGAAGGCACAATCCATTCGTAGGAGGCAGCACCGTTAGCAGCCGAGCAGGAAAATGTTTGGGTTGAGCCTGCGCAAACAGCTTCCCTTGGTCCGGCTATTAAACCGGGAGCATTTGATTTTAAACTTAGCGTAAGTGATCTTGAACTGCCGGTTCCACATGCGTTTATTGCTGCAACAGATATGCTTCCACCTGTAAATTGAGCCTGATTGATACTCACCGAAATGGAATTTGTAACAGAATTACCGGTGAAACCGCCGGGTAATGTCCAGATGTAAGAGGTAGCACCGGTAACGGCTGCGGCTGTATATGTGGCGGAAGTGAGTCCGCAAACAACAGACGGACCGCTGATTGAAGAAGGGGCAGGCGCTGATTTGACTACAGTGCGGCTCCTGACTGCACCCACACAAGTAGCATTAGATGCATAAACTGATATAGTACCGCTTGTAAAAAGCGTCTGATTGATGCTGACTGTTATTGAATTGGTAGTTGAAGAGCCTGTGATTACAGGCTCCTGTTAGTCTGCAAACAAGATAGTAAGTACCGGGAGTATTTGTAAAATCAGCAGCGTTGGGAATGTAAGCCGGATTTGTTTGGCCGGGTATATTAGTGATAGAACCGCCGGGAGCACTTCGCCAACCCCATTGATAATTAGAAACTGAATGACATCCGGAATTGGAAGCCGTTACCTGAGCGCCCGTTCCCGAAATGCTTATATTTTGAGTACCTGATGGGCTTAAAGCAATATCCAGGGCCGGTTTAACGGTGAAATTTTCAACACAGGTTTCTCCGCTAGGTGCATTGATACATATTCTTCCGGTTCCTCTGATATCACAGGGTATGGTAATATCAATGAAATCACTTTGACCTGGTGAATAGGTCAACACTCTTGTTGTTTCTGAACCTAAAACAGTGACAAAAGTTCCATTGCAATAGCAGAATTCTGTTGGCCCTGTAATCCTTAAAACACTGCCGGCGCAGGCTTCCGTAACTGGAACGCCTCCCTGAGTAACAGATGTAACGCCGGGGCCCGTCCATGAAATTTTGATTCTTCCTCCTGCCCCTGCCCCCCCATTTGAAATACCATTTGAATTTCTAAAGACACCACTACCGCCTCCACCGGGAATTCTGCCTGGATTACCCGGAAGATTTGCAAAGGTTGGTCCGTTTGCACCAGCGCCCTGACAACCAATGGCGAAGCCACCATTTTGAAAAAATCCGTTTGATCCCGCTGCATCCGGACGGGCAGAAGAGCCGCCGGGGCCTCCGTAGGAGCCGCCAAAAGAGGAACCATTTCCGCCATTGCCTCCGGCCCATTTAACCTGACCGATTGAGCTGAAAGCCGAACCGCCTGTTGCACCTGAGTTTCCGAAACCTGAGACGGATGATCCGCCAGCAGCGAGTACGCCTTGGGCTGTTGCTGAAGGCGCAATATTTACGCCTGTGCTATTGAACCATGTAGCACCTCCGGGCTGACCTAAAGAAGGCGATGCCCCGGCACCGACCTGGTAAAAATAGGTTTGCCCCTGAACAACGCTGAAAGTGCTTCTGCTATATGCAGCACCACCACCACCTCCGCTTACTCCGGTAGAAAAGGTGAGGCTGCCACCGGCACCACCTCCGCCATAGCATTCAACTATGATATTGCCTGTAACCGGTGCAACCCAGCTTCCGCTGGTATTGGCATTACTGCCTGTGGGGCCTTCAACAATGAGCGGAGAGTTTTGTGAATAACCCAAGAAAGAGAACACTAAAATTCCCGCGAAAAATAAAATGCTTCTTTTAGGTACTAAACTTTTAAAAATCTCAGCAAGAACAGAAAGGTAAATATTGTTGATGCAGGGTTTGTTGGTTAGCATTTGGCGATCAAATTTTTTCAATAGAACATGTCAAACATAATTAATAAATAAAATCTAATCACTGATTATGACTAAAATGTAATCAAAGCCAAAAATTTTGTTGACAAAGCTACATGTTCTGATTCAGGAGGATTGGCTTTCGGTGAAATACTGATTGATCTCACTGCGCAGCGCCTCATGAATACCACCGTTGGTGGCCAATAATTCGCGACCATGTATATAACTGTTTTTGCCTGAAAAGTCAGTTACCTTGCCACCGGCTTGTTCGACCAGAAAGGCACCGGCAGCCACATCCCAGGGAGCAAGTCCGTACTCATAAAAAGCCTCAAGGCGACCGCAGGCCACCCAGGCCAGATCAATGGCAGCCGAGCCTAAACGGCGAACACCATGCGAACGGTAAAGTAATGCCTTAAAAAGTTCCATCCAGGCATCAAGTTTACCCTGGTGACGGTAAGGAAAACCTGTTACAAGCAGAGAATCTGCTAACAAGGTTGCCGTTGAAACCTTTACCGGCTTTTCATTCAGATGCGTGCCTGATCCCTCATACGCCCAAAAACATTCACCGGCTGAAACTTCGTAAACCAGCCCAATAATTGTTTTGCCAAAATGCTGCAAGGCCACACTGATGCTAAACAAAGGTAATCGATGTATAAAATTGGTTGTTCCGTCAATCGGATCTATGATCCAGGTATATGGCCTGTCTTCCTGCTGAACAGTATTTTCTTCTGTTAAGAAACCGCTGCCTGGTAAAATTGACGATAACTCTCTTACCAAAAGTGATTCGGCGGCTTTGTCAACATAGGTAACAAAGTCATTTAACCCCTTACTTTCAACCGAATTCCGGGTGATTCTTTCCTGTTCAAGCTTAATGAAACGGCCTACTTCAACAGAAATTCTCCGTAATTCGGCACAGATAATTGAAAGATCCGGGGTCTCCATGTCAATCGTTATTTTTTTCGTCTTACAAACCAGAGGGTATAAGCCCCTGCAATTACTAATAGAAATGAAATAATTTCTGCCTGACTTACGCCCAGGCCGGCGATATTATATTCGGTATTCACGCGGATTTTTTCGATAAAGAAACGTTCCAGCCCGTTTAATATCATAAATAAACCTGTCATCACCCCTGCCGTTTGTATTTTTTTACGGCTGAACCACATCAACAGAAACAAGCAGATTCCGGCAAAGGCTTCATATACAGAGGTTGGAAATACCGGTACAGGAAGGCGCCTATTCCACCGCGACCGATTATCGCGTTGCCATATTTGTTGATCACGCCGAAAGAGAGCCACACCCTCATTATTTACATTGTGCGGATAAGCATTTGCTACCAGCCAGACCGGCAATCCCGCCGGCGCTTTAAGCGAAGCATGCGGAATATCCTGAACCTGTTCAATTTCTTTTACGCCCTCAAATGAGTACCGGTAATAATCAAGGTAAACAGCTGTTGTGTCATTAAAATCATTGCCTGATGCAAGACTGAGCTTGCCATCGGGCTGGGAAACATAAGCAGCATTGAGTATACCCCAATCACCATCGCCCGAAGCGTGACAACCAATACGACCAATTCCGTAAGCAAGCATAAGCCCTGGAACAATTGCATCACTCAAGGTGAACGGAGCTATACCATTCTTTTTTGCATATCGTATGATCAACCAGGCCGCTACAATCAGTCCGCCATAAAAGGTGAGCCCGGAAAAAGAAAACAAGGCCCCGATGGGATCCTGAAAAAATTCAGCAGGATTTTCCAGGTTATGAAATACTTTGGCTCCAATAAGGCCGCCAACCACAGCAAGCAATACAAGATTACCTAAATGGTCTTCGGCTTTTACTGAAATTTGTTTTTCAAGGGGTTTTTCAAGTCGCTGCTTTTTATCATCCCGGAATTTTAAATAAACAAATAAACCCATCAAAGCAAGTCCACCCAAAAAATTACCCTCAAGCGAGAGTAAACTGCCCTGCGGATCATCAACAAACTGCATATAGTTGAAGACCAGGTAAAACAGCTTGAACCCAATAATAAAACCTGAAATTGCTGAAACAAAATACTCACCTGGCTGAGCCGGTCTGCCAATGATTACCTTTTTAATTTGTTCAGGAATCTTACCCTGAGCAGCTTTTCTGCGCAATTCAATCTGAAGGGTGTATGCTGCTGCGAGAAAAGCCATCGCAACAAAAAAGCCAAAGGTTTGAACAGGCAGCGGTAAATCAATGCCGATACTTTTTAAAAACTCGCTGATGGTTGGATACATATTTTCAGGTAAGAAAAGCTTCGGCAGTGAAGTCTTGTAAAATGGCATTTGCTGCGCCTGATGGACTGAGACTGCCTACCTCAGCCAAACTGATTTTATTCACCAGCATAGCATTCCATGATGTTTGCATTTTAATATAATTGGGTGTAAAGCCATACATCCACTGTCCATCTTTTTCGGCTTCCCATAATACCGGATAAACGCGACCTACTTGTTGTTCATAAAAAAACCGTTTCTTTTTTTCTGAGAGTATATGGAGCATTTTACTGCGGTTGGCTCTGATCTGATCAGGAACAATCTCACCCATCGTAGCAGCAACTGTATTGGATCTTTCAGAGTAGGTGAACACATGCAGGTAATCTATATCAAGGTCTCTGATAAACTGATAGGTCTCTTGAAAGGCAGCTTCCGTTTCACCGGGAAAGCCAACAATTACATCCACCCCGATGCAGCAATGTGACATTTGCTGCCTGATTTGCTCAACCCTTTCAGCATAAAGTTCACGCAGGTAGCGGCGCCGCATTTTTTTAAGAATTTCATTGCTACCCGACTGTAAAGGGATATGAAAATGTGGGACAAACTTATTGGATGCCGCTACAAAACTGATGATTTCATCGCTCAGCAGATTGGGCTCTATGGATGAGATTCTGAAACGCACTTTTGCATCAATTGCATCCAGAGCGCGGATAAGATCAATGAATCGCTCCCCGTGGTTACGGCCAAAGTCTCCTGTGTTGACACCGGTCAGGACGATTTCGCCGGGACTTTCTTTCAGAATAGTTTGTTCAACTGACGCAACAGTTTCGACAACATTCAGGCTGCGACTGCTGCCCCTGGCCAGCGGAATGGTGCAGAAAGTACATGAATAATCGCAGCCATCCTGAACTTTAAAAAATGTGCGTGTGCGGTCGCCTGATGACCATGACGGGCGAAAATCTCTGACTTCATTGATTTCACAAGCATGAATCTGAGTGGGTTCATCTTTACGTAACCCCTGAAGATAATGAGGCACATTAAATTTCTCTCCAGCTCCCAGCACCAGATCTACGCCCTCAATGGATGCGATTTCCTGAGGTTTTAACTGGGCATAACAACCAATAATCACAACAAAGGCCTGAGGTGCAATCCGGCGGGCCCTGTTTACCAGCGACCTGCATTTCTTATCTGCATTTTCGGTAACAGAACAAGTATTGATCACATAAACATCAGGTTGGTCATCCAACTCCACCCTGCCATATCCATGCGCCCTGAAATCGCGCGCAATGGTTGAAGTTTCTGAGAAATTGAGCTTACAACCCAGTGTATGAAAGGCAACTGTTGGCATTAGGGCAGGCAAAGGTACAGAAAAACAGAAGTAAACCACTGAGTGTTCTACCTTTGCGGCATGATACTGAAAAGGTACTTATTTGTTTTGCTGCTGCTGTTGTTCAGTTTAAAGGCATGGAGTCAGAGCAACAGGCAAATTGAAGTCAGAAATGCAAATTCACTTGAATTCAATGACAGCTATTCAGGAGCACAGCGCCTCATCGGTGAGGTAATCTTTCAGCATGAAGGAACACTGCTGTATTGCGACAGTGCCTATTTGTACGATCAGACCAACCGCCTCGAGGCTTTTTCAAATGTGCGCATCGTAAGCGATAGTGCCACCATAACCGGCGACAAACTTTTTTATGATGGAAAAACACGCCTCGCTGACATCACTGGAAAAAAGGTGATCCTGACCGATCCTTCAACGCGATTAATCACCGACCATATCAGCTTTGATACGGGGAAAAACCTGGCCAGCTACTCAAACGGAGGTAAAATTGAAAGCTTTAAAAGCAGGAATGAGTTGCAGGCGCAGAAAGGACAGTATAACGCCACTGAAAAAACGTTTTATTTTCAAAATCATGTCATCATCAAAAACTCTGATTACACACTTAATTCAGATACACTCAGGTATATCACTTCAACTGAAACGGCCTGGTTTTATGGGCCTACACATATCAAAACATTAAATGACAGTATTTACTGCGAACGCGGATTCTATAATTTGAAAAATGGCTACGCTCAATTTGAGCGCAATGCAAGCATTCACTCCGAAGGCCGGTTTGTAAAAGCGGGCAAGATCTGCTATCAGCAAAAATCAGGAGATGCCGAGGTGTCGCATCAGGTAACCATCGTTGACACCGCTGAAAAGATTGTTATCTATGGGAATCTGGCCCGTTACAATCAAAAAACAGGAAAAATGATGGTAACAGACAGCGCCCTCATTGAACAGCAGTTTTCAGGCGACACACTTTACCTGCATGCGGATTCGCTATTTTCCGTTACGGATACATTTTCTAAAAAGAAACTGCTCAGGGCTTTCAGACGGGTAAAATTTTACATGAATGATTTCCAGGGGAAATGTGACTCCTTGTCCTATCAGGAACGCGATAGCCTGATGCAGCTTTTCGGGAGGCCTGTTATTTGGAACAATGAAAACCAACTCACCGGCGATAGCATCAGATTACAAATGGCAAAACAGGAATTACGCACATTGTACCTCCGTAATGCAGGTTTTATAGCCTCGATAGAAGATAGCCTGCATTTTAACCAGATCAAGGGAAAGCACATCACCGGGCATTTTATTGCCGGAAAGCTCAAAACAATTGATGTACAGGGAAACGGGCAATCAATATATTTTGCAAAAAATGAGAAAGGTGAATATGTTGGTGTAAACAAAGCCGATTGCAGCAATATTCTCATTCAGATTGATACCAGTAAGGTTCGAACCATCAGTTTTTTGAACAAGCCTCAGGCTACCCTATTTCCGCCAAATGAGCTTAATCACAATGAGTTAAAACTTAGGGGATTCAATTGGTTCGGACAAATGCGACCCATGAACAGGCATGAAATATTTTTCTGGCAAGAGCTTCCTGCTCAGGATAAATCAAATAAGAGAAAACGTAATTTGTAAAATCACGCTGGTACTTAAGCCCTTCTGATTATCTAAAATGTTATTATGGCTTTCGCGTGACAAAGAAATCTTTACAATCACAGATCCGTCAAGCTGATACGATAGCGCTTGTTTTAGCTTTAATTTGAGTCAATTCGGATGGCCGAGGTAACACCTTTTACCTTACTGATTTTTCCTATCAACTCTGTTAGATGCTGCGTATCATGAACAAATACCATGATGGTACCCTCAAAAACACCATCATGGCCGTCGAAACTGATGGAGCGCATGTTAACGTTCAGTTCATTTGAAATGATCCGCGTTATATTGTTTACAATGCCTACATCATCAATGCCGTTGACGCGTATGCCTGCCATGAATGCCAGTTGCTGCTGATTCATCCAGCGGGCTTTCACGATGCGATAAGCATAATTCGACATCAGGCTGATGGCATTCGGACAATTCGTTTTATGAATTTTAATGCCTTCATTAATGGTGACAAAACCAAAAACCTCATCTCCGGGGATTGGATTACAGCACGGAGCCAGCTTGTAATCAATGGTTTTCATGTCTTCACCGATTACCAGCATATCCGCCTTACCCCTGATTTCCTTCACAACATTTTCAAGGGTAGCAGGCTCCTTCTCCCTGCTTTTATCATCTGAGCGGGTGAAACGTTTGCGCAGGAGTTTATACCAGCTGCTGTCATCCTCTCCCTTTGCGATCTTTGAGATGTTGTCCAGCTTGATAAGCCCCTCACCAATATTGTAAAGAAGATCAAGCTGACTGGGCATTTTATAATGCCTGATGAGGTTATTGAACACCTGCTGATCCAAGCTGATCTTCGACGCTTTTAATTTCCTTTCAAGAATTTCTTTACCATCGTCTGCTATTCGACGTTTTTCTTCCTTAAGTGCCGCTTTTATCCCTGAACGGGCCTTGGCGGTTACTACAAAGTTCAGCCAGTCTTCCTTGGGCTTTTGTTTGCTTGAGCTGAGAATCTCAATCTGGTCTCCGCTTTTGAGCGTATAGCTAAGGGGTACCAACTTATTGTTCACCTTGGCACCTATACAGGCCATTCCAACTTCCGAATGAATATCAAAAGCAAAATCGAGCGCTGATGATCCTGAAGGCAGCGTGCGCAAATCGCCTTTGGGCGTGAATACAAAAATCTCTTCCGAGAACAGATTAAGCTTGAAATCATTGATAAAATCAAGCGCGTTTGTATCTGATGATTCCATCATTTCTCTGATCCGGCTCAGCCATTCATCAATACCGCTTTCGTAATCGCTCTTCTCCTTATATTTCCAATGCGCTGCATATCCCTTTTCGGCAATCTCATCCATTCGCCTTGATCTGATCTGCACTTCCACCCATTTTCCGGTCGGACTCATCACTGTGGTATGCAACGACTCATACCCATTGGCCCTGGGCGTAGAGATCCAGTCGCGCAAACGATCGGGGTTGGGCTGGTAGATATCAGTAATGATTGAATATACCCGCCAGCAATCAGCCTTTTCTGATTCAGGCGGAGAATCAATGATGATCCGAATGGCAAATATGTCAAAGATCTCCTCGAAGGGGATTCCCTTGTTTTTTACCTTGTTAAAAATCGAGTAAATTGATTTTGGACGCCCCTTGATATCAAACCTGAAACCCTGCTGTTCAAGATTCTGCCGGATAGGATGTATAAACCGGCTGATAAAACGCTTCCGAACCTCATCTG
>JBIICM010000209.1:0-3717 GCA_044238875.1 Flavobacteriales bacterium
TACCGGCTGAAAAGTATTGATTTTCACCTGCAATGCTAAAGAGATGACGTTTGTCATAGCTTTCATAATGCCCGTCAGGTTGCATCCAGATCAAACGGTTAAAATACCGTCCATCTGATTTGAACATAAGGCTACCGGTTATTACAGCATTGGATCTTGCCGCCATCGTTGCCATCCATTCAACAGCTCTGCCTGCGTGAGATTCAGCAAGACTGGTGTTCATTGAAAAACCGGTGGTGAACATTTCGGGTAAAATAATGACATCGGAGGGCTGATAGATACCATCGATTTTTTCACTAAGCCATTTCAGGTTGGCATCAGTGTCTTCCCAGCTGAGTCTGGTTTGAACCAATGTTATATGAAGGTCATTGTTCACAATTGATGGAGTTTTTCTGCAGCCTTTTCCAATTCCTCATTGTTCTTGGCAAAACAAAAACGAAGATTTTTACTGGAAGCAGCCTTATGATAAAATACTGATACCGGAATTGAAGCCACACCATAATCCGCAGTGAGCCGACGGGCAAAATCAGTGTCTTTCTCTCCGCTTATCCGGCTATAATCCAGCAATTGGAAATAGGTTCCGGACGAAGGCTGTACGCCAAAACGTGAACCTGCGAAAAGCTTGTTAAAGAAGTCGCGCTTTTCCTGATAAAATTGAGAAAGTCCGGTATAATATTCAGGATGATTCAGAAATTCGGCAAAAGCATACTGCATAGGCGTGTTGGCGGTGAAAACAATAAATTGATGCACCTTACGGAACTCCGCCATCAATTTTGCAGGCGCAAGGCAGTAACCCATCTTCCAGCCGGTGGTATGGTAAGTTTTCCCGAATGAGGAAACAATGAATGATCGCTGTGCAAGTTTAGGAAACCTTGCCACACTTTGGTGATCATTACCGTCAAACACAATGTGCTCATACACTTCATCACTGAGAATAATGATGTCGGTATTCTGAATCAGCTTTTCAAGTTTCTGTAAATCAGCGCCACTGAATATGCTTCCGGTGGGGTTATGTGGTGTATTGATCACAATCATCCGCGTGCGCGGATTGATCAGTTTCTGAAATTCATTCCAGTTAACACGCCAGCTCTCAGCATTGAGTTGAATAAATACAGGCTTACCCCCTGCCAGTTCAACTGAAGGGGCGTAACTGTCATAGGCGGGTTCAATAATAATTACTTCGTCACCTTCGCGTACAATTGCATTTATAGCCGTGTAAATACCCTGTGTGGCCCCTGCCGTAACTGTAATTTCTGTTTCAGGGTCATAAATGGCACCATGCGTTGCTTCCGTTTTTCGGGCAATGGCTTCCCTTAATTCTGTCACACCCTGCAAAGGTGCGTATTGATTCAACCCCTTGCGCATGTATTTTTCGACAAGACTCACCAGGTCAGGATTGCAATCAAATCCGGGAAATCCCTGAGAAAGATTGATGGCCCCGTGTTCCTGCGCCATTTTTGACATCACTGCGAAAATTGAGGTTTTTACAGTAGGCAGCTTTGACTGAATGCTGTTTGGATAAGTTGGCATAATTGGCGCAAAAATACAGAAGGATGGCTAAAAAGCATCCGTAAAATATTGTCATGGCCAGTATTAAATGTTTACTTTTGACAAAAAATAATCAAAGATGATCATCACTCATAAAACGGTTGTTTCTGTTAATTACAAGCTAACAGTAAGCAATGAACAAGCCATTCAGGAAGAATTGGTTGAAGAAACTAGCGAAACCAAACCTTTTGTTTTTCTTTTCGGAACAGGGGGATTGCTGGAAGAATTCGAAAAAAACCTGAACGGACTTAAGGCCGGTGATGATTTTGACTTTGTTATCAAATCAGAACAGGGATACGGTGGTGCATCTCCTGAAAATGTGGTGAAGCTTCCCATCAGCGCATTCAGGGCTGAGGGTGAAGAACTCGATACAGATATGGTAAGCCCGGGCAATTTCATCCCAATGGTTGACGATCAGGGGCATCAGATGCAGGGGCTTGTGGTAGCCGTAAATGAAGATCACGTTTTAATGGATTTCAACCACCCACTAGCAGGAAAAGACCTGCATTTTACCGGAAGTGTAAATACTGTAAGGGAGGCGACGGCTGATGAATTAGCCCATGGCCATGTACATGGTGAAGGCGGTCATCATCACTGATCATCTTACAAAGCTTAATTATCTTTGCAGCAATTACAACGGGGTTATGATTAATATTACCTTGCCTGACGGCTCTGTGCGCAGCTTTGACAAAGGGGTGAACTCCCTTGATGTTGCTAAAACCATTAGTGAAGGCCTTGCCAGAAATGTACTGGCAGCAGAAGTTAACGGTGAAGTATGGGATGCCAGCCGTCCGCTTGAGAAGGATGCGCATTTGAAATTACTTACCTGGAATGATGAACAAGGTAAGCGTACCCTTTGGCATAGTTCGGCTCATTTGATGGCTGAAGCCCTGGAAGAGCTTTACCCGGGGGTAAAATTTGGTATCGGGCCTCCGATTGAAAATGGATTTTATTATGATATAGATCTTGGTACACATGCTATTTCATCTGATGATTTCCCGAAGATTGAGGCCAAAATGAAGGAACTGGCCAAAAAGAAGAGTAATTACATCAGAGAAGAAATCAGTAAGGCGGATGCTATTGCCTACTTCACCGAAAAAGATGACCCATACAAGCTTGACCTGCTGAAAGATTTGCAGGATGGCTCCATCACATTTTACAGGCAGGGTAATTTTACTGATCTCTGCAAAGGGCCACATATACCCGACACCGAAAAGATCAGGGCCATTAAATTGATGAATGTTGCAGGTGCCTACTGGAAAGGCGATGAGAAAAACAAACAAATGACCCGAATTTACGGGATTACCTTTCCAAAGCAATCAGAACTTGACGAGTACCTGCATCTGTTGGAGGAGGCTAAAAAACGCGACCACCGGAAGTTGGGTAAGGAACTGGAACTGTTTATGTTCAGTGATAAGGTCGGACAGGGCCTTCCGCTATGGTTACCCAAAGGAACTGCACTGCGTGAGCGGCTGGTTGATTACCTGAAAAAGGCCCAGGCAGCCACAGGTTATGTTCAGGTGATCACGCCACATATCGGTAACAAGGAGTTGTACATTACCTCAGGTCATTATGAGAAATACGGCGCCGACTCCTTCAAGCCTATACAAACGCCGGCCGAGGGTGAGGAATTTTTTCTCAAACCGATGAATTGTCCGCACCACTGTGAAATTTACAAACACAAACCCCACTCCTACCGCGATTTACCCATACGTCTTGCTGAATTCGGCACCGTTTACCGTTACGAGCAAAGTGGTGAGCTGCATGGGCTTACACGCGTCAGGGGCTTTACCCAGGATGATGCCCATATTTTCTGCAGACCAGATCAGGTTAAAGATGAATTTGTGAAGGTAATTGACCTGGTACTGATGATTTTCAAAGCACTTGAATTTACTGATTATACCGCCCAGATTTCACTGAGGGATCAGGAAAACCGTACTAAGTACATCGGGGCTGACGAGAACTGGGAAAAAGCTGAACGTTCCATTATCGAAGCCGCCACCGAGCGCGGGCTTAAAACAGTTATTGTTCATGGAGAAGCCGCATTTTACGGTCCGAAGCTTGATTTTATGGTACGCGACGCAATCGGACGCAAATGGCAGCTGGGCACCATACAGGTTGATTACAACCTGCCCGAGCGTTTCGAGCTTGAATACATGGGCGCCGATA
>JBIICM010000212.1:0-3682 GCA_044238875.1 Flavobacteriales bacterium
TTATCAATACGCTGAAGGCTGTACATACCCATGCCGATCTGCTGAGGGCATCCATCGCCTCCGCCGGCAATGATCATCGTTTGGGCGCCAACGAAGCCCCGCCTGCCATCATTTCCGCATTTATCGGATCGCAGCTCACCAAGATCCTTGATGAACTTGAAAAGAAGGTAAAGCCATCCGGCAAAATGACACCGGATGAAAAAACGGAACTAAAACTCGGCATCGGTAAAATTCCTCAGATTTTGCTCGACAATACCGATAGAAACAGAACTTCTCCCTTTGCCTTTACCGGAAATAAATTTGAGTTCAGGGCGGTTGGCTCGTCTGCCAATTGCGCCTATGCCATGACAGTACTGAATACCATAATGGCACAACAGCTGAAAGCATTCAAGTCGGAAGTGGATACGCTGATCTCAAAAAAGAAGCTGGATAAGGATGAAGCCATCTTTCAGGTATTGCGGCGCTACATCACCGAATCAAAAAACATCCGGTTCGAAGGTAACGGCTACAGCGATGAATGGGTAAAAGAGGCTGCCAGTCGCGGTTTGAACAACTTCGCCAAAACGCCCGAAGCCCTTGATGTGTTGATTTCTAAAAGTTGCGTTCAGCTATTTGAGCAGAACAATGTACTCTCGCACCGCGAACTTGAGGCCCGCTATGAAATTCAACTTGAAACTTACACCAAAAAGATCCAGATTGAGTCAAGGGTGCTGGGTGATCTGGCAGCCAATCACATCATCCCTACTGCATTGAAATACCAGAATCAGCTGATCCAGAATGTGCAGGGGCTGAAAGCCATTCTCGACGGGAAAGCTTTTCAAAAAGCAGCACAGGCGCAGATTGAAATAATTACGGAAATTTCAGAGCATGTGGCTGTGATTAAAAAGTCGGTTGACGAGATGATTGAAGCCCGAAAGGTGGCCAACAAAATCTCTGATGCCCGTAAACAGGCTTCCGCATATTGTAACAAGGTACAGGCCTATTTTGAGTTGATTCGCTACCATGCTGATAAACTTGAATTGCTTGTGGATGATGAAATATGGTGTCTCCCCAAATACAGGGAAATGCTCTTTATCAACTGATTGGTTCAGGAGCCTTAGAAGGTTGAAAGCATTGGCTGTAATGCCATTTTGCAGCTAAGCAAAAAATTTGACCAAGGTCTTTTAGTATATACTAATTGTGCATACTTGCGTATGAAAACACTATCCCTGAAACTTGACGATGAGATCTTTGACGAGACGGAAGCACTCACCTCCAAATTGAAATTGGCACGAAATCGCTATATAAACGAGGCTGTCAATATTTACAATCTTTACAACAAACGCAAACTGCTTAAGATGCAATTGCGCAACGAATCAAGATTGACCATGGAAGACGCTGCTGAAGTGTTACGTGAGTTTGAAAAATTAATTGATGAGGCCTAAACAATATGACATTTTGCTGGCAGACCTAAACCCCAGTATGGGAACTGAGCCAGGAAAAACAAGGCCTGTGGTGATTATTCAAACTGATCTTTTGAATGACTCTCATTTGTCAACTTTAATTTGTCCAGTAACTTCTAATGTCAAGAAGGAAATTGAGATACTTCGCGTACATTTAAATGATCGACAACTTGATAAACCAAGCGACATGCATGTTGACCAGATTCGCGCAATTGATAGCAGGCGATTTTTGAAAAGGCTTGGCAAACTGACTAAGGAGCAAAAAGCACAATTAAAAGCAAATCTTAAGATTGTTCTGGATCTCTGAAAGAGGCACTGCTGTTAACAGGCTGAATGATTGATGAAAGATCAGAAAGATCACAGATAAAATTAACTTTGCCGTTATGAATCTGATTCTGTTTGATGATGCCTCACGCGTTCACCTCTTACCCCTGACATTTGTCAGACCGGTGGCAGAACTTCGGCTTGGAATTCTTACCATCCGTGAAAAATGGGAAAAGAAGTTCGGATTAACGGCCTCTTTTCTTACCGAAGGCTACCTTCAGGCCAGATATCCGCTCATTACGGCTAATTCAAACATTTTGATTGCAGGCTCTGTATTGCCTGATGATCAGCTCTTTGATGCCATCAGGTTTTTACCCCGGGGGGAAGCCCTTACAGTGAACGGGGAGCTGATTGCAGCCCATGACCCTGAGGGCGATTGTTCCATCAGTATTGCCCGTTACGTTTGCCATGAATATAAGGCTCCCTTACTGCGCATCAGGCACCTGTGGGATATCTTTAGCTTAAATGGCAAAGCACTCGAAGCTGATTTTGACGAACTGACAAAAGGGCGCAAATCGTTTAAACCGGATGAAACCAACCGCATCATCGGAGAACGCTTTTTTCTCGAAGAGGGTGCCACGATCAGCTGCTCCGTGATCAATACCCAAACCGGTGCGGTTTACCTGGGGCGTAATGCCGAAATCTGGGAAGGATGCATGGTGCGCGGTGGCCTTGCAATGTGTGAAGATAGTTCACTAAAAATGGGTGCAAAAATCTACGGTCCCACCACAATTGGGCCGGGTTCACGGGTAGGCGGGGAGGTGTCTAATTGCGTTATTTTGGGCTACAGTAACAAGGGGCATGATGGCTTTCTCGGAAACTCAGTGCTCGGTGAGTGGTGTAACCTGGGAGCAGATACCAATAACTCAAACCTGAAAAACAACTACGGCATTGTTCAATTGTATGATTATGCTGAAGCCCGGCCGGTTTCTACAGGACTTCAGTTTTGCGGGCTGATCATGGGTGATCACAGCAAGTGTGGTATCAATACCATGTTCAATACCGGAACTGTGACCGGGGTTGGCGCCAATATTTTTGGCGGAGGCTTTCCGCCTAAACATATACCCTCATTCGCATGGGGTGGCTTTGACAATTCAGTTTATCAGATTGATAAAGCCATTGAAACCGCCAGAATTGTTTACCAAAGAAGAAATAAAATCTTTGACCATAAAGATGAAGCCATACTGCGCAGGGTTTTTGAACTGACAGTTAAAACGGGTGAATAATGCTGGCATATTGATTGACTGTAGACCTTTCCCTCACACGAAACAGGATTTTATCCTACTGATGTGACTTTCTGTCAGATTTTTTTATGAAACAAGACCATAACTATCCTCTTTTTTCCGACATCCTTGACGATGATACAGAGTTTATTCCGCTGCTTACTGCTGAGGATGAAGAATTAATGAACTCAGAGACAATTCCTGACGAATTGGCTATTCTGCCACTGAAAAATACCGTTCTCTTTCCGGGAGTGGTTATTCCGATTACAGTTGGCCGTGATAAATCCATCCGCCTTATCAAAGATGCCTACAAAGGCAATCGTATTATTGGTGTGGTATCTCAAAAAGATATTGCGATTGAAGACCCGCGATTTGATGAACTCAATAAAGTTGGAACCATCGCATTGATCATTAAAATGTTGCGCATGCCTGACGGCAATACAACGGTAATTATTCAGGGCAAACGAAGGTTTCATCTCGAGGAAGTTACCCAACTGGCGCCTTATTTTAAGGCGAAAGTGAGGCCCTTCGAGGAAATCCATCCACCGAAAGAAGATAAGGAATTCCGCGCACTGGTTTCTTCATTGAAAGATATTTCGCTGCAAATCATACAGCAATCTCCCAACATTCCTTCAGAAGCGGCCTTTGCCATCAAAAATATTGAAAGCCCTTCATTCCTGGTAAATTTTATCT
>JBIICM010000213.1:0-3654 GCA_044238875.1 Flavobacteriales bacterium
CACATCCTACAGTCCTTTCACGGAAGGCGGGGTTTACAGTGGCACAGGTACTGAAATCTTCAGGATAAATCCGGTAGGTGCCAACATGAATAATTGGCTGATCAGGGTAAGTTTAAGTTCCTGCGGGGAAAAAATATTTTCGACACCGGTAAGGCTACTTGTAAGGTCTCTCCCGGTACTGATTAACAGCACAGCTCCTCCTCCTGTTTGTCAGGGTGAAAAAGCTACTTTCTCATTACAGGCAGAAGGTACAACATCCTATAGCTGGGAAATTGATCAGGGATCTGGTTATGAGGCTTTTTCAGGTCAGCCGTGGGTCAGCGGGACAGGCTCCTCCAGTTTGACCATTCAACCGGTACCCGGCTGGGAAACTCCGGTCAGTATAAGGGTTCTGCTTGGCAATGAATGTGGTTCAACTGAAGCAGGGCCTTTCAATTTACAGGTAAAAACGATTCCGCAAATCATCATCCAGCCATCAATTTCAGGGGGATGCGCCGACCCTCAGTTAACTGTTCAAATCGGGGTTAAGGGCGTTACATATGAATTGCAATGGGAGTTGCTGGATACAGCCAGCGGAACCTTTGAATTACTGCCTGAAGGGGGATGGTTCTCAGGCAGCAGAAGCAGCAACCTTATAATCAGCAATGTTGAAGATATTGACGGACTTTTACTGCGCTGCCGTATCTCAGGGTGCAATACAGACCTTGTTTCAGACACATTGAAGATTAAAACAATAAGGAACTATCCTGTTTACATTCCCAATTCATTTAGTCCGAATGGTGATCAGATCAATCCTGAGTTTCGCATATATACCCAGGCTGATGCTGAAATTAATTTATCGGTTTATTCACGCTGGGGCGAGTTGATTTATCTAACCAACGATATCCAGCAGGGTTGGGATGGAACGTATATGGGTAATTTGCTGCCGGATGGGGTGTATTATTATAAATTGAACCTTACGCAACCTTGCGGCAGTTTCAAAAAAACCGGTGCATTCCACCTGCTGCGCTGAGTATTATTTAATTTCCAGCACCAGTGACTGCCAGGGTTCCAGCACCAATGCTTCAAGGTTGATGCTATTTCCACTGATTACATCGCGGCCAGACCTTTTTCCGTTAAGCCTTTCGTCATAACGCATCGCATCGAGCGTATTGGTCGTTTTGCTGCAATTTGCAATTACCATTACCGTTTCGCCCTCGGCATATCTGAAATATACATAAAGACCTTTTTCCGGAACAAACTGCATGAGTTTTCCTCCGAGTACCGCTTTGCTTTGCTTTCGCCATTGCGCCAGCTTTTGCAAATGCCTGAAAGCTTCTTCCTCCTCAGGTGTTCTTCCCGCAGATTCAAATTTATTTTGTCTGTCTTCCTTCCATCCGCCGGAGAAATCACTGCGTACCTTGCCATCGGGATCTGAAAAATTTTTCATCAGTATTTCTGTTCCATAATAAAGATGCGGTGTTCCGCGCAGGGTCATAAGCCAGTTTATACCGGCCTTATATTTAGTCAGGTTTTCACCCACTACAGAAAAGAAGCGGCTCTGGTCATGGTTATCAAGAAAAATCACATTACTGAAGGCATCGCGGTAAAGAAAATCCTGGGCGAGTACATAATAAAGCCGCGCTGAACCTTCAGTCCAGCCGAAATCCTTGTTAAGTGCTTCATTAATGGCAAAATAGATCTGAAAGTCGAGTACAGAAGGTAAGGCTGAATCATCTTTCCGGGCTTTGAAACCGCCACTGAACCACCCCTGCATGGGCACACCGTGATCCCATATTTCGGCAAACATGCCAATACCGGGATATTCATTGAGAATATCCTTCGCCATGTCGGCCAGGTATGCCTGATCAGGATATGGATAAGTATCAATGCGAAAACCATCAAGGCCGGTATATTCAACCCACCAGATGTAGCTCTGCGTGAGGTAGCGTGCCACATGCGGATTGCTTTGGTTAAGGTCTGGCATATGGGTATCAAACCATCCGTTGCGCATCAGGTCCTTGTCATAGGCTGAAGCATAGGGATCCATCAGGGCAGGCGCCCTGTAATTTGTTTTGGTAAATTTTGGAAACTGGTGCACCCAATCGGCAGAAGGCAGATTTTTATACAGCCAGTGGTTGTTGCCAATATGGTTCGGCACTATGTCCATCACTACTTTCATTTGATTACTGTGGAAATCATCAACCATCGTTTTGTACAATTCATTGCTGCCAAACCGGGGATCAATTTTGTAATGATCGGTGATGGCA
The DNA here is from genome assembly GCA_044238875.1 of Flavobacteriales bacterium. Taxonomy (GTDB): domain Bacteria; phylum Bacteroidota; class Bacteroidia; order M30B66; family M30B66; genus JAIBAI01. The sequence goes on from JBIICM010000213.1 coordinate 2,250, forward strand.
TAACCATGATAAGAAACCTTGGGTTGATTGTTCTCCTGAACCGGGGTAAGCCAGATGGCCGTAATGCCCAAATCCTTGAGGTAAGGAATCCGGTTACGTACCCCCTGCAGGTCACCTCCGTGCCGCCAGTACATTGAATCACGGTTGATAAAAGGCTCCATACTGCCTTTGATCACATCATTGGCCGGATCACCATTGGCAAAACGGTCGGGCATGGCGAGGTAAATAAAATCGGCATTGCTGATGCCCTGCACCCGCCCCGGTGAGGTATCGCGCTGCCGGAGTTCATAGTTGTAAATAAATTTCTTTTTACCAGATACAAACTGAATAGGAAATACACCGGGCTTTGCATCCGCACCGATATAAAGCGTCAGATAAAGGTAATCTGTATTTTCAGCCGGCTCCGACTTTTCAAGGCTTACACCAGGATAATTCAGACTTACGCTGGCATTGCCAATTCCGGGGTGGTAAACCAGCAACTCAAGCCGGGGATTTTTCATCCCGGCCCACCAGCATGCTGGATCTACGCGATGAACAGGAGCAAACTTCTGCGCATGAAGCGAAGCTGTGAGCAATAGCAAACAAATAATCAGGAGGTGTTTTGGGGTTCTTTCTGTCATAAAGTTCAAACTGCTCAATGTGTCAGTCTTACAATTTCAAAAGTAGCAGCATTCGTTTAATCTGCAAAACTAAGGCTACAATCGGCCGCTAATAACTACCTTCGTGGCATGAGAAGGGCGCTCTTGCTCGAGAATATCAGGATGGCACTGTCGTCGGTACGCGCCCAAATGCTCAGGGCGGTGCTCACTATTTTGATTATAGCTATCGGAATAGGCGCCCTGGTGGGCATACTCACAGCCATTGACGTGATGAAAGAGGGGATTACCGGCAATTTTACTTCAATGGGCGCCAACACCTTTAATATCCGCAACCGCAGCTCAGGTATCAGGTTTGGTGGCGGACAGCGAAGGATTTACGAGGCCATCAGCTGGTTTCAGGCAGAAAGATTTAAAAAAGAGTTTATTGACCCCGGCAAGGTTTCCATCACATGCACAGCAACCTGGAATGCCACTGCCAGAAGCGGATCACTGAAAAGTAACCCCAATATCATCATCACCGGTGGGGATGAAAATTTCATGGTTACCTCAGGTTACGAGCTGGCAGAAGGTCGTGGGTTTTCTCAGCAGGAACTGCTTTCAGGCAGTAATGTGGTAATCATCGGCCATGAGCTAAAGACCCGATTTTTTGAGGGTAAATCATGCGTTGATCAGCTTATTTCGCTGGGGCCTGTTAAATATAAAATAATAGGGAGCATGAAGGAGAAAGGGTCGAGTTTTGGATTCAGCGGAGACAAAATCGCCTTGTTACCTGTTAAAAATGTAAAGCATCAGTTTGCCCCTCCGGG
>JBIICM010000214.1:0-3630 GCA_044238875.1 Flavobacteriales bacterium
AACTCTGCTCCGGTTAATTTAAACAATCTGATCACAGGAACTCCCGGAGGTGTTTTTTCTGGTCAGGGAGTGTCAGGCAATCAATTTAACCCGGCAGGTTTAAGCGGACAGATTCAGATTACATATACTGTGACATCAAACGGGTGTCAACGAACCCAGGTTCAGAATGCAACGGTGATCAAGGTTCAGTCGGCTGAGTGGACTGCTCCGGCGCAGGTTTGTGCAGGTTCAAGTCTCAACCTTAATACCCTGCTTACCGGTGGTGTTACCGGTGGTACCTGGTCAGGCAGTGGCGTTTCAGGCAGTACGTTTAATGCAGCCGGTCTGTCAGGTAATATCGCCATTACATACCGTGTAGGTTCCGGCGCCTGTCAGTCTGTAGTTACACGCAATATTCAGGTAATTGCCACCGCCAACCCGGCATGGAATCCGCCGCCCAGTATTTGCAATTCGGCCGCTCCGATTAATCTGAACACGCTTGTTACCGGCACTGCGGGCGGCACCTGGACAGGCCAGGGAGTGACGAACGGTTTTTTTGATCCCAACGGTTTAAATGGAGCGATCAGCATTAAATATGAAGTTGGAAATGGTGCATGTGCACAATCTTCCACTAAAAACATTAACGTATTGGCTGGACCTGATGCACCCACTGTTAGCGGTTTACTAGGTTATTGCAGCGGTCAGGCGCCTGAGCCGCTTACTGCTTCGGGCGAGACAGGGGCGGTAATTCGCTGGTATGGAAATGCGGGTTTAACCAATCTGCTGCGCACAGGCTCTTCTTTCACGCCCCCGTCCAATGGAGGTTCTTTTTGGATTGTTCAGGAACGCGCCGGGTGCATCAGTCAACCAGCAAATGTTTCGGTTACCATCAATCCAAGGCCACCAGCCCCAACCGTTCCGGCAGATATTAATTATTGTGTAGGTTCAGATCCTCAGCCAATCGATGCAGTAGGGGGTGCTGGTACTTTTATATGGTATCGTGATGCCGCCCTTACCGACATATATTTTGAGGGCAATCCTATGATTCCTGATTTTACGCAAAATACAGATGTTTGGGTAATTGAGGTGCGTGGTGGTTGTAAAGGTCCTGCTTCAAAAATTTCGATCAAAACATTGCAAGGGGTTTCTATCAGTATTATCCCTCTTAATGGACTTGTAATCTGCAAGGGAGAAAGTGTTGGTTTAAGTTCTTCTGCTGACTCGGGCTTTCTCTGGTCAACAGGTGAAACAGCAAAAACCATCTACGTAAATAATCCCGGAAAGATTAAACTCAGCTTATCCGGCATTTGCAATACCGCTGCCGATTCGGTAGAGATAAAAAAAGATTCGGTCAATGCATCTTTCTCTGCAGAACCCGCCACGGGTGAGGCTCCGCTGAATGTAACAATAACACCGGCTAATAACGTCGGTGCATCAAATTGCGAATGGCTGATAAACGGGAATCCGGTGGATGAGCCGGGCCTGAACCCCATTGAATTTGAGCAAAAAGGAGCCTATATCATTTCCAGAAAATGTGAAAGCCAGTTTGGTTGCATAGAAGAGTTTGTAAAAACAATCAATGTAAGCGGAAAAAGTGCAACGCTTTACATACCCAACAGCTTCAGCCCAAATGAAGACGGAATTAATGAGGTGTTTTCGGTGAAAGGAACCGGTATAAAGCAGATCAGAATCTGGGTCTTCAACCGCTGGGGTGAGTTATTATACAATTGGGATTGTCTGGAAGAATGCGGATGGGATGGCAATTACCTTGGTCAGCGGGTTCCCACCGGCGTTTATTCCTATAAGATTGAAGCCCTGGATAATAACGGTGAAAAACTGTTCCGTTCAGGGAAGATCAATGTGATTCACTGACGGCTGAACCATTACTGATAATCAGGAACCGTTTCCTGAAATGTAAACCGTGCCTGTAAACTTCTTTTTCGGTTCTGGGATCTCAAGTATATAGAAATATGTTCCGTCGGGCAAGCCACCGCCATCCCAGTTGTTCTGGTAGTTATCGCTTGAGTAAACCTTCTTGCCCCAACGGTTGTAAATGGTCAGGGAGGGGTTGGGGTAAATTTCAAGATACTGGATTACGAAAAAATCATTTTGTAAATCTCCGTTGGGAGAAAATGCATTGGGAATGATGATCTGCTCGAAAACTGTGATTTCAAAACTGATGGTATCCGCACAACCAAGCGCATTTTCGGTAATGTACGTTACGGTGTAGGTGCCGGGCAAGGCATACTGATGGCTTACTTCCGGACCTGTGGCCTGGTTGCCGTCGCCAAAATCCCAAAAGTGAGTTACAGGAGGGAAATTATCAGAAAAAACGCTTGAATCGCTGAACACCATTTTGCTGTTGAGCAGCACAAGTTTTGAGGGAGGGTTCATGGTATAAAGTGCTTTTATCTCTTTTTCGGTGATGATTACCTGATCTGAATTTTTACAACCTGCCGCATTGCTCACTGTTACCTGATACGTGCCTGCGCCGGCCATAATGGTTCTCTGTTGTTCACCCTGCGACCAGGCGTAAGATGTGAAGTCTGCTCCCGCATCCAGCATAACGGAATCACCGGCACACACAAGGCTATCGCCGCTTATGTTCACTTGCGGCAGGTCATTCACGGTTACCTGGTATCGCACCGTATCGCTGCGGCATCCGTTTTCAACCCGGTAGGCAAGGTATTCGCCTTCATTGACTGCTGCAGCAGAAACAATCCTGTTCTCGCCGGCCTGTCCGTTGAATCCTGCAGGTCCTGAAAAGGTGAACCCGCCTCCCGGACTGTCCAGCTGCAGGCGGAGCGTATCTCCTGCGCAAACAGGTGAATTGCCGCTGATGACAGGTGGGGGCGGCGGCTCAGAAAATGTGAGTGAAACGGAGTCGCGCCCGATGCAGCCTTCAAAAGTTTTCACCTCAACCGAATAGATTCCTGAATTGCTTATTGTTAAACTATCCGATGAAGAACCATCCTGCCAGAGGTAGCTTCGAAAGCCTTCTCCGGGACTGAGCTGTAAGGATTCATTTCCACAGAAACTTGTATCCTTTCCCAGGTTGATTTTCACCTCCTGCTCAAGCACTGAAACTGTATCCGTATAGATGCACCCTGCCTTGCTGGTAAGTACCCAGTAAATGCCTTCTTCTTTCACCATGATAGAAGGAACGGTATCTCCAGTATTCCATATATAAGTGTCCTTATCGGCTCCGGCATTCAATTCCAGCGAATCGCCCAGGCAAACTGTTTTGTTTCCGCCGAAATTGACACCGGCATTGAAGTCGGAAAAGTAACCATACCGACAGCCACTGCTTGCACCTCCGTTGATAATACCCAGATGAAAAAGTGAATTGTTTGCTGAAGTGTTGGTAAGCACAGTAGTGGCATTTACCGGAATATCCTGAGGGGTGAACTGAATCTGTGCTGACACCCATTCTCCATTTGTTCCGTTAACAGGCTGAAACAGACTGGCCGGTACAAGCGTATTGCTGCCATTGAGCAAAAATGAACCCTGTGAGCCGGCCTTGATCATCACGTTGAGGCCGAAGAATTCGTTTGTAGAACGGGTGAAATAAACGGTCGAAGAGCCTGTACAACGTATGGTTGGCAGAATTGAGCCGCCCATTTCACATCCAAAACCGGTAATGTGCAGCAC
>JBIICM010000063.1:0-12402 GCA_044238875.1 Flavobacteriales bacterium
TCCTGCACAAGGCCTTTTCCGAATGAACGCCTCCCGATGATCCAGCCGCGGTCATTATCCTGCACGGCGCCGGCAACAATTTCGGATGCCGATGCAGAGCCTTCGTCAATCAGAATCGCCAGCTTTCCGGTTTCAAATGCCCCCCTGGCTGTTGCGTCGAAGTCTTCTCTTTTTCTGGCCTTGCCGCTGGTGTAAACAATTTTTTTGCCTTTTGAAAGAAACTCATCTGCCAGATTAACAGCCGCATTCAGGTAGCCCCCCGGATTATCTCTGAGGTCGAGAATCAGCTTTTGCATGCCTTTTTCATTCAGTTCACCGAATGCTTTCTGGTATTCATCAAAAGTAGTGGCCGAAAAACGGCTGATACGGATGTACCCGATATCTTTGCTTAGCATGTGGTGCGCATCGAGACTGTAAATGGGTATTTTCCCACGTGTAATGGTATATTCTCTTACCTTTTTGAGCGACGGACGGTAAATGCCAACGCGCACCCTGGTGCCACTCTTGCCGCGCAGCTGTTTCATAACCTGCTCGTTTCTGATCGAGATGCCCGCAGCATTTTTGCCTTCAATGCTAACAATCCGGTCGCCTGACTGAATACCGAGACCGGCTGATGGTCCGCCTGAAATAGCCGCTACCACCATGATGGTATCGCGCTGAATGTTGAATTCAATGCCGATGCCATCGAAATTACCCTCAAGGGGTTCAGAGGTATGCTGAAGTTCAGAAGCCGGAATGAACGACGAATGCGGATCAAGTTGCTGAAGCAAACTAACAATGGCCTCGTCTTCGAGTTGTTCGGGTTTGATGGTATCTACATATTCCGCTTCGATGTAATTCAGCACATTACGAAGTTTATCAGATTCACTGCTAACAAGCAGATCACCTGAACCGCTGCCGGTGAATGATCCGATCAGCAAGCCCAGTGAAACTGAAGCGCCGATCAGCAGCGGAAGCAATACCTGAAATCTTTTTCTGTTTGATTGCATCATAAACTAAATGGCGTGCTTGATTGATCTGCAGCCTCCGCCTGATAACGTTCAACCGCTACACCAAATTTTTTGAGAAACTCAACCCCTTCATCAAGGTCAATACCCTTGTAGGCTGCATAGGAATCGCGATAAATAACCTTTCGAATACCTACAGAGTAGATAATGCGGGCACAGGACAGGCAGGGCGAGAGGGTTACGTAAAGGGTACTGCCTTCCAGCTCAGTTTTATTTCTGGCGGCATAAAGAATCGCATTGGCTTCGGCATGAAGTGCCAGATAACAACTGCCTTTGCGATCACGTGCACAACCTGTTTCGGGCCACTCTTCATCACAGTTATGGGTTCCGGCAGGCGGACCATTGTAACCAAGTGAAATAATTCTGGTGTCTTTTGTGAGAACTGCCCCAACTTGTTTCTTTACACAGTGCGATCGTAAAGCCAGGCTGGAGGCCAGATCCATGTATATCTGATTAAAACTGGGAACGGACTTTAGCATATTGAACAGACGGGCGAAATTACCAAAAAGCGGCAAGCATTGAAGGCCTTCAGCAAGAACAAAGCATCAGGAAAAAAGAATTTCAATGTATTCATCAAAAGCGAAAGCGGCAGTGTAATTTCTGTGCACGATTTCTTCAGAAATCAACTCCAGAAACAAGGGCCTTTCATCAATATAGCTGATCTGCAGGCTGATGATGCCATACAACTGTTCTTTACGGCCGGCTCCCTGAAAGGACGAAACCGCAGGACGCAAAACATGTTTCTCTGTTTTTTCGATGTACCCTAACCGTTCCACAATTTTTCTTTCGCTCAAACTAACCTGGTAACCCATTTTAAGTGTGCTGTCTTTAAAATAATCCAGCAGAAAGGGAAAAAGATCACGCCCCAGGTTGTCAATATAATGAACCAGCAGGTGCCGCCGGCTTTCATCCTGAAAAGTATGCAACGGAATTTCACCGGCAATTCCAAGTCGGCCAAGGGTGTATGAGGTGTAGAAATTTTTGAGCAACTCTTTGTTCCTGCCCAGCCTTAACCATTTCTGATAGGCAAGCCGGTATGACTGCGACCGGATAAGCATTTCATGCTTAACCTGCTCACTGCTGTTTTCCGGAAGGTTAAACAAGTGACGCACAAATTTTATGAGTCCGATCATCGAGGGTTAAATTACGAAAAATTCATAGGAAAATAGTAAACGGATGAAAGTTAAAATTAGTTTAACGCTGCAAGGTAATGGCGGGGCTGTTCGAACTTTCTTCATCTTTGCCTTGATGGAGCGCAAGACATTTTTTGCCGAGGTGGTGCTGCCGCTTCCTCTACCAAGGTTGTTTACCTACAGGATACCGGTGCTGCTCAATGAAAGGGTGAATATCCTTCAAAGGGTGGTGGTGCCCTTTGGAAAGCAAAAGCGCTACACTGCAATTATCTGGAACATACACGATCAGCCACCCAAAGAGCATGAGGCACGATATATTGACCAGATTCTCGACGAAGAGCTTCCCATCGGCGAAGTGCAAAAGAAATTCTGGGAATGGATGGCCTCCTATTACCTCTGTACGCTCGGTGAAATCATGCAGGCCGCTTTGCCTGCCGGATTAAAACTATCAAGTGAAACAAGGTTCAGGCTCTATCCGGCCAGAACAGAGCAGGAATTGAGCGACCGTGAATTTCTAATTCTGGAAGCCCTTGAAAAACAGGGCGAACTGAAACTGCCTGATGTTGAAAAAATTGCGGGGATCAAATCTGTTTATCCGATTTTGCGCAAAATGATGGATAAGCGGCTGATAGTTTCAGCCGAAGAGCTCGAAGAAAGATTTAAGCCAAAAGTTGAGCTATGGGTGAATCTTGACAAAGAATACCGCAACGAAGCATCACTCAACGGGCTGCTGCACACCCTCAGGAGAGCCAGCCGTCAGCAGGAACTACTACTGGCATACCTCAGTATGCCCGAAAACCATGATCCTTCGGCCACCGTTGCTGTGAAACGTGCTGAGCTGATTAAAAGATCAGATGGCCTTCAGGCGGCACTGGTGCAAGCCGTAAAAAAAGGATATTTTGTGCTTGAAGAACGGGTGGTTAGCCGATTAGGCGGTTCAGACGTATCGTCGGCGCAGGTTTTACTCAGTGAAGCACAGGAAAAGGCACTTCATGAAATCAGGTCGCTGCTCGAAACCCAAAAACCCGTGCTGTTACACGGACTCACGGGAAGCGGTAAAACAGAGATTTATATCCGCCTGATTGAAGAGCAACTCAACAAAGGCTGCCAGGTGCTTTATTTGCTGCCCGAAATTGCGCTTACAGCCCAGATCATCGGCAGACTCCGTAAGCATTTCGGACGCAAGGTACAGGTGTACCACAGCCGCTTCAGCGAGAACGAGCGTGTGGAGGTATGGAACGCCACTGCCAAGAACGATCAAACAGAAGGCCGCCTTATTCTTGGTGCACGCTCTTCCCTCTTTTTGCCTTTCAGGCGACTCGGCCTCATCATCGTTGACGAAGAACATGAACCTTCGTTCAAGCAGGCCGAACCGGCACCCCGCTACAATGCAAGGGATGCAGCCATTTATCTGGCGCATTTGTCGGGCGCCTCAATTCTGCTGGGGTCTGCCACACCATCAATGGAAACCTATCATCATGCCCGGCAAGGTAAATACGGACTCGTAAAACTCGGTGAACGTTATGGCGGGGCGCGCCTGCCTGAAATATCAATGGTGAGCCTGAAAAAGGAAACCATCAAACGCAGGATGCATGGGATATTCTCCCAGATACTTTTGACAGAGATGGAACAGGTAACGGCAAAGGGCGGACAGATTATTCTTTTTCAGAACAGAAGAGGTTTTGCTCCGCTGCTCAAATGCAAAGGTTGCCAGTGGATTCCGGTTTGTGTGCAATGCGATATCAGTTTGACCTACCATAAGGCCATTCACCAGCTGCGCTGCCATTATTGCGGATACAGCATGAATGTGCCCTCGTCTTGTGCCCAGTGCAGCTCAACGGATATCAGAATGTTTGGGTTTGGCACTGAAAAGATTGAAGAGGAACTTTCGGCGCTCTTACCGGGCATTACGGCACAAAGAATGGATCTGGATACCACACGTTCGAAGTTTGCTTACCACCGTATCATTGATGATTTTGAGCAGCAGCGCATACAGGTTCTTATAGGCACGCAAATGGTCAGCAAAGGGCTTGACTTTTCAAATGTGAGACTTGTGGGGGTGATGAATGCCGATACCATGCTGAATTACCCTGATTTCAGGGCGCATGAAAGAAGTTTTCAGTTGTTGTCGCAGGTGGCAGGCCGCGCCGGCCGCAATACAGAACCGGGAAAAGTAATAATTCAGTCGTGGAATCCCGATCATCCGGTGCTTATGATGGTACAATCGCATCAGTATGATCAGTTTTTTGACCTGGAGATTGCCGAACGTGAAAAGTTTCATTATCCCCCTTTTTCGCGCCTGATACATGTTACCCTAAAACATGAAGAGTTGCTGTTGCTGGATAATGCAGCCGATGAACTGGCCAAGGAAATGATCAGGGTTTTTGGGCAAAGAATTCTCGGTCCGGAATACCCTGCCGTGATGCGGGTCAGAAACTTTTACCAGAAAAGGATCCTGCTTAAAATCGAACCGGAGGCATCCGTTCATAAAATTAAGTCACGGTTGCAGGAGGTTATTCATGCGTTTTACAAGCTGTTTCCCCTGAAAAGTATCCGTATTGTACTCGATGTAGATCCCGCTTTCTAAAGTTTTTTTTACGGTGAAAAGCGACAAGTTTTTAACAAAAAATTTGGAATCTTCGGAAATTTTATATATTGCAGAAAAAAGCCGCCATGAGGAAGGTGTTTTTTGAATTTCTGCGAAAACTGAAAATCACCCATCTGATTTTCACAGGCATTCAATTGTCCCTGCTCATTGCCGGAATTATGCTGGCAGGTAATTTTTCAGAACTGATAACAGATCCTGAACACCTTCAGCTGCTTAGAATTGTGAGCTTTCTTTCCATGATCACCGCCTTTACTTCCGGTTTGGTATTTCTGAAACACCAACTTCAGGAGCTGCAGGATGTAGAAGGTATCACCGAAAAACTGAACACCTACAGCAACCTCATCATAATCCGGTCGTTGATCTGGCTTGTATCCAACGCTATCGCGTTTTTTTGTGTGCTTATTTTTGCAGACATGTTCATTTTCGCTACATCCGGCCTCATGATTTTCTTATCGAATCTGCACTATCCGTTCAGAAAAAAGGTGCTGTCTGATTTGCAACTCACCAATGGCGAAATGCACCTGATTCGTGAAATCAGATCATTTGCCTGAGAAAATTTTGTCAGATTTTTTCGCCTGCCAGCCACTCCGCTGCGGCCTGCGTAAACATTTCAGTACGGCCCGGCTCATATCTTACGGTAACACTACCATCGAACTTTTCTCTTGAAATCACCTGAATGATTAAACCGAGCTGAATACCCCTTGAATTCAGGAATTGAAGAAACTCATCACCCGAATGCATCACGGCACAAACTTTTAACTGATCTCCTGGCCTGCATTCACTCAGCCTTATAAACTGAGCCTGAACAATATTGCCGTCGCGGTCAGGAATGGGCGATCCATGCGGGTCAATCCTGGGAAACCCCAGCATTTCATCCATCCGCGAAAAAAAAGCCGGGGCATGTATATGTTCAACCTGCTCAGCGATATGATGTACTTCATGCCAGCCAAAACCCATTATTTTAACCAGATACATCTCGGTAAGCCTGTGCTTGCGAATGATTTTTCCCGCTTCACTTTTTCCGCTGCCGGTTAAACGCAGGGGCTTGTAACTTTCATAGTGAACCAGCCCCTTTTCTGCCAGCTTTTTCATCATACTGGTTACAGTAGGCATTTTGATTCCAAGGTGTTTCGAAAGTTCATTTACATTCACTTCACCCCTGGTATCCGAAAGATTAAAAAGCGCTTTCAGGTAATTTTCTTCCGTCAGTGAATTCATAGGTTCCAAACATACAGAGAAATCCTGCATCCACCTTAACTCCCCCTTAGCGAAAGGGGGGCGGGGGAATTGGCCCTACCCTCTCTATCACTAATTTTGGGGCATGAAAACCAATGCCCTGATCAGCGAAAGCAGCCCTTACCTTCTGCAGCATGCACATAATCCTGTAAACTGGCTGCCTTGGGGGCAGCAGGCCCTTGAACTGGCACAAAAACAAGACAAACCCCTGCTCATTAGTATTGGATATTCGGCCTGCCACTGGTGCCATGTAATGGAAAAAGAGTCGTTTGAAGACGAGGCAACCGCGAAACTCATGAACGATCATTTCATTTGCATAAAGGTTGACAGGGAAGAGCGGCCGGATATTGACCAGCTTTATATGACCGCCGTTCAGCTGATGTCAGGCAGGGGAGGCTGGCCGCTGAACTGTTTCACACTCCCCGACGGAAAGCCCTTTTACGGAGGCACCTATTTTCCCCGTAAAAACTGGCAGGATGTGATGAAGCAACTCATACATCTGTTTCAGAACGAGCGTGACAAGGTGGAAGAATACGCCCTCAGTCTTGCAAATGGCATCAAACAGTCGCAGCTGCTGAAAGTCAATCAGAACGAAAAGAAAAGTGTATCACAAGCCGATTTTGAAGAAGCTGTTGAAAAATGGATGCGTTCAGCCGACCATACTGAAGGAGGCCCCAATAAGGCGCCTAAGTTTCCATTACCCAATAATTACCAGTTTTTACTGCGGTTCGGGTGGACAAAAAACGATACAGACATTCTCAACCACGTGCACCTTACACTGCGCAAGATGGCTTTTGGCGGCATTTACGATCAGCTGGGCGGAGGTTTTGCAAGGTACAGTACTGATACAATGTGGAAAGTGCCTCATTTTGAAAAAATGCTTTACGACAATGCGCAGTTAATCAGTCTCTATGCAGAAGCATGGCAGCAGCAAAATAATCCGCTTTACAGAACAGTATGTAATGAAACAGCCGGTTTTATTATGCGTGAACTCAGGGATCCTGCCGGATGGTTTTACAGCGCTCTTGATGCTGATTCAGGGGGGACAGAAGGTTTGTACTACACGTGGGATAGAGAAACGATTATGGAGCAGCTCGATCCGGAAGATTACCGAGTTTTCAGTACCTGTTTCAACATCAATGAGCACGGCTATTGGGAAGACGAACGCTACATACTGCTCAGATCAAAAGATGACAACGAACTGGCTGCCGAACTGGGCCTGACCGTTTCTGAATTGCAGCAAAAAATTGCTCAGCTGAAAGAGAAAATGCTGAAAGTTCGATCAGGCAGGATAAGACCCGGTCTTGACAATAAACTGATTGTTTCATGGAATGGACTCACCATCAGGGCTTTTGCTGATTTGTATAGGGTTTTCAGGGATGAATCATACCTGATTACAGCCCGAAAAGCAGCCGGATATATTTTGAATAACCTGCAAAGAGAAGATGGCCGGCTGATGCACACGCCTCATATTGAAGGTTTTCTGGAAGATTACTGCATGATGATTGATGCCTGCATCGCTCTTTATCAGGCTGAATTCGATGAGACCTGGCTAATAAGGGCAAAAGATTTATGCGACAAAGTTTTTGAAGATTTCTATGAGCCTTCAGCAGGCTTTTTCTGGTTCAGCGCTGCCGGACAAAATACGCCGCTCAGCAGGCTGATAGAGGTGAGCGACAATGTGATACCTGCTGCCAATTCAATGATGGCGATCAATCTGCACCGTTTGGGTATCTGGTTTTCAGAAACTGCGTGGATAAGTTTAGCCGAAGAAATGCTGGAAATGATAACAGACGATATGCTGGGTTACCTGCCGGGTTATTCAAACTGGGGTATGCTTGCCCTGCAAAAAATTTATCCTTCGTTTGAGCTTGCTGCCTGCGGAAGCGAGGCGTTCAGCCAGGTGAGTAACCTGCAAAAAGTTTATATGCCGGATGTTTTGATTTCAGCTTGCGGGTCACATTCAGCATTGCCATTTCATGAAGGAAGAACCGGCCAAAAGGAACAATATTTTATTTGTATGCGCCAATCGTGCCGACAACCTGTTTTCAACATTCAGGCTGTTGATCAATTATTGCGGACTGAGCGCTTGGTGAAGGTCTCCTAAAATCATTACATTTGTCAAACTTTTTCAAATGGATTCCAAGCCATCCCCAGCCAAATATATTTTCGTAACGGGAGGCGTGGCCTCCTCACTTGGTAAAGGAATTATTTCTGCCTCTCTGGCCAAGTTACTGCAGGCCAGAGGCTATTCTGTAACAATACAGAAATTCGACCCTTACATCAACGTTGATCCAGGAACTCTTAATCCCTATGAGCATGGCGAATGCTATGTGACAGAAGATGGTGCCGAAACTGATCTTGACCTGGGTCACTATGAACGCTTTCTGAATATTCCCACTTCGCAGGCCAACAATGTTACCACCGGGCGCATTTACAAATCGGTAATTGAAAAAGAACGTAGGGGCGATTATCTAGGCAAAACGGTACAGATTATCCCCCATATCACCGACGAAATAAAACACCGGATGAAACTGCTCGGTGAATCGGGTCGTTACGAGTTTGTTATCACCGAAATAGGAGGCACCGTAGGTGACATCGAATCACTCCCGTACATTGAAGCCATCCGGCAGCTCAGGCTCGAATTAGGCCAGCTGAATTGCCTGGTCATTCATCTTACGCTCATACCTTACCTTTCTGCTGCAGGAGAGCTCAAAACCAAACCCACGCAGCATTCGGTAAAAATGTTTCTCGAGCAGGGTGTACAACCAGATATACTTGTATGCCGAACTGAACATCCATTGGGTAAAGATCTGAAACGCAAGATCGGACTGTTTTGTAATGTGAACGAGGCGTCGGTGATTGAATCACGTGATGCATCCTCTATCTACGATGTTCCGCTTTTAATGGAAGAAGAAAAACTCGATCAGGTAGTGCTCGATAAATTGCAGATGCCTGCCAATAGCTTGCCCGATCTGAGAAACTGGAAAGATTTTCTGGGAAAGTTAAAACATCCCGCTGGCGAGGTAAGCATTGCCATCGTTGGTAAATACATTGAATTAAAGGATGCCTACAAATCAATAGCTGAATCGTTTATCCACTCTGGAGCGGCCAACAACCTGCATGTACAGCTTGAATGGATTCATTCTGAAGATATTAACGAGAATAATGTTGGTCAGATTTTCAAAGGAGTCAGCGGAATTCTGGTGGCACCGGGTTTTGGCGAAAGAGGCATAGAAGGCAAGATCACGGCAATTCATTACGCAAGAACCAACCTTATACCTTTCTTTGGGATTTGTTTGGGAATGCAGTGCGCAGTAATTGAGTTCGCAAGGAACGTGCTTGGTTTGAAAGCAGCTCACTCCACCGAAATGGACAAAAACACACCAGCTCCGGTAATCCATTTGCAGGATAGCCAGAAAAAAGTAACCCATAAAGGCGGCACCATGCGTTTGGGCGCATATCCCTGCAAACTTCAAAACGGGAGTCTCGCCCGTCATATTTATGGCCGATCTGAAATATCAGAACGCCACAGACACCGCTACGAGTTCAACAATGCCTACCTTGAGCAGTTCGGTAATGCCGGAATGGTTGCATCCGGCATTCATCCTGAGAAAGGATTGGTTGAAATTGTTGAAATCAGCGAACATCCCTGGTTTATAGGTGTTCAGTTTCATCCTGAATACAAAAGCACCGTTGACTGTCCGCACCCGCTTTTTGTTTCATTTGTGCAGGCAGCAGAAGCATACAGCAGGGCGAGGGCAGCAGGTGCTGTCAGCCAGAAATCAGGTTCTGCCGGTTATTCGCTCCAAACTTAACACCTGCTGCTAAAACAGGCTGTTTACCTTTACCGCCATGGCAATACTTTATGCCCTGATCTCCGGCCTGTTAATGGCGGCATCATGGCCTGACTGGGGTTGGTCTCCACTAATGTTTCTGGCCTGGGTACCGCTTCTGATGGTTGAAGAACGTATACTTACAGACGGAAAGCGTTACAATAACCTGCGTGTATTCGGTCTTGCCTACCTGACTTTTCTGAGTTGGAACATCTGCACAACCTGGTGGGTAATGAACGCCTCTGTTGGAGGGGCATTACTTGCCAATCTTGCCAATAGCCTGCTGATGGCATCCGTTTTTACCCTGTTTCATACCCTTCGCAAACGACTGCCATCGGCGCGTTCTGCTTTTTACCTGCCTGTGGTTTGGCTGGCTTTCGAATACCTCCATTACGACTGGGATCTCTCTTGGCCATGGCTCAGCCTAGGGAATGTGTTTGCCGGCCAATATCAGCTGGTGCAGTGGTATGAATTTACAGGGGTTTCAGGCGGCTCTCTCTGGATTTTACTGGTGAATGTATCATTTGCACGGCTACTTAGCCTTCGCAATCAGGTTACCCCACCGTTAAATTTACTCAGTCAGGCCAGAAAAATTATCCTTTCCATACTGCTTCCGGTGCTTGTGTCGCTTTTCATCTATTACAATGCAGCCGATAAAGGCACGCCTGTGAATGTTGCAGTGATTCAACCCAATGTAGACCCCTATCTTGAGAAATTCGACGAGCGTACATTTGATACCCAAACCGACAAATTCATTCAGCTGGCCGGCAAATGCGTCAGCGATTCAACCGACTGGCTCATCGGACCAGAAACCGCCATTGCTGGTTCTGTTAATGAAGCGGAGGTCGCTTATGAAGACCGGATCATTCGGCTCGACAGTTTGCTCAACTTGTATCCAAGGCTCAATATGCTGATTGGAGCCGAGACCCATCGTTTTTACAAACCCGGGATGCCGCATCCGGCTGCCGCAAGGCCACTGAACTACAGACCTGATGTTTATTTTGAGGCTTTCAATACAGCGTTGCACCTGCAAAAAAACTCCGTTAAATTTTATCATAAATCTAAACTTGTTCCGGGAGTTGAGCAGATGCCCTTCCCGGCAGTCTTCAGGTTCATTGAAGACTGGGCCATTGATCTAGGAGGCACAACTGGGTCACTTGGCAAACAGCAAGAAAGAACCGTATTCAGGGGTTACAATCCTGATCATGCAGCGGCACCTGCCATCTGTTATGAATCAGTATTTGGAGATTTTATTCAGGATTATGTAGCCAACGGTGCGAGTTTTATTGCGGTGATCACAAACGATGGCTGGTGGGGCGATACACCCGGATACAAACAGCACCTGGCCTATGCAAGGCTGAGGGCCATCGAAAACCGCAGGAGCATTGTTCGCAGCGCCAATACCGGAATCAGTTGTCTGATCAACCAACGCGGCGACATCAGTCACGCAACATCCTGGTGGACGGCAACCGCTTTCAGCGGTACCATCAGAGCAAACAAAAGCCGTACATTTTTTTCGCTCACCGGTGACATAATTGGTCTTTCAGCAGTCTGGCTCTCCTGCTGGATGATTTTGTGGATGTATTGGCGACGTTTTAAAAGACGTGACAAAATACTGACGGGTGCCGATGGTCGTCCGCTCAATCCTGATGAATTAAGCTGACAGGGCATTGCCTCAGATGCTTAACTTTGCCGCATGTCATTATTTTCAGCATTCGATAAAAACAGTTACCGGCAATGGGTTGATCAGTTGCAAAAAGAACTGAAAGGTGCAGATGTTAGCCGGTTTACCCACCGGAATATTGAAGAACTTTCCATTCCCACCTATCTGGATGCCGGAGAAAGACGCAACTACCCTTCACCCCTGCCATTCAGGGAGCAACAGCATGAACACGCACAAGGATCGAATAGCTGGACGATCTGTGCAGAGATTCAGACCGATGATCTGCCTGCTTCCAATAAATCTGCATTACATCTGCTTGAGTGCGGTGCCGACGCACTGCGCATCAAAGGCATCGGCATTTCCAATCAGGACGAGCTCAGACTGGTATTGAGGAATATCAGACCGGAATACATTTTTACCCATTTCGACTGTGGAGAGGCCAATCCTTCACTGCTGTTCATGTTTGCTGATGAACTGAAAAAAATGGAAGTTGACCATGAACAAATCCGCGGCAGTATCGGCTTTGATCCGCTGGGTGATTTTGCCTTTACCGGAGCCATGGAGTCAGGCATAGAGGATACAATGCACATCTGCAAATCATTATCAGCATTTGCCGCTGCATCACTCCCGAATTTCAAAACCATCTGCCTCAGGGGCAATAACTGGCACAATGCCGGAGCCTCCATTACCGGAGAGTTGGCGTACCTGCTGGCTGCCGGCGTTGAATACCTGAGCATGCCCGGCATAACTGACAAAACTGCTGCGCAGATTTGCGTTAGGATGGCCATAGGGGCCGATTTCTTTGCCGGAATTGCTAAAATCAGAAGCATACGTTTGCTCTGGGCAAGGATGCTAAGCGGTTTTGGATTAGATCCTTCCGCCTATCCATTGCGGATATCCGCCGAAACAACCAGTCGTA
>JBIICM010000064.1:0-12368 GCA_044238875.1 Flavobacteriales bacterium
GGGATATGATATGTAAAAAAGTCCGCGTAGCGGACGACCTTACGGTAACGGTAACCAAATACCTCTAAAGTCCGCGTAGCGGACGACCTTACGGTAACGGTAACCAAATACCTCTAAAGTCCGCGTAGCGGACGACCTTACGGTAACGCAGAGGGGCTGTCAGTCAATGAACTGAAAGACATACCGCTCGTCGTAAACGACTTCATACTCGTTGAGCCAGTCAAGATACTCCTGTCTGAATGATTTTTTTTGATGGTGCTGCTCCTGATTGAGGATATAACGGATAACAATATCACGTTGTGAACGGGCATAGGAAAAGGCTCCGAAACCTCTCTGCCAGCTGAACCGGCCTTTTACCTTCCGGTTGTCGTTGATCCATTTGGAAGAACTTGCCTTTAGCATGCGCATTTGATCTGATATGCTCATTGTAACAGGCAGCTCAAAAAACACATGCACATGGTCTAACCATCCGCCAACGGCAAGGGGAAAGGCGCCGTCATTTTTTAAAATTCCGGCCATGTACCGGTGTAGTTCATCACGGAAATCGCTGGTAATAATATTCTGGCGGCCTTTGACCGCAAAAACACAATGAATATTAAGTTGTGAATAGGAATTAGCCATAAAAATTTAAGGTTTAATAAATATGATTTCATACAAAAATAACATTTAATTGATGGCCGGGGTAAGGTGTTTTTCGCAATGAAATTTTTTATGTAGGTTTGTTAGCCTAAAATTTGACCCTATGTTCAATACGAAAGAGAGCAAAAATGCTGCATCCGGAGAAGCCGGAGGAACCAACCAGATTCTTTCAGGAACCACCATTAACGGAGATATTGTTTGTGACGGCAATATCAGGGTAGATGGTATTTTGAACGGATCGCTCATGGCGAAGGGCAAGGTTGTGATTGGGCCATCAGGCATCATTGACGGGGAGATAAACTGTCAGAATGCTGACATTTCAGGATCTGTTAAGGCAAAAGTAACTGTTGCAGAATTGCTCACCTTAAAAGCAACAGCCAAACTAAGCGGTGATATCAGTGCTAATAAGCTTTCGATCGAACCCGGCGCCAATTTTACCGGAGCCTGCAGCATGGGCGGAATCGTAAAAGATTTCAACAAACATGGCAGCAACGGCGAAAAACAGCGGCCAGTCGCCGAGAAAATGGCTTAGAACCTATGCCCGCTTCAGCGGCATGGCTATCCAAATGGCTACAGTAATTATTGCTGGCACTTGGTTGGGCCACAAAGCTGACATACACTGGGAAACAAGCCCCTGGTTCACAACAATTGGTGCATTGGTTTCTTTCTCCATTGCCATTTATTGGTTATTTTCTGCCATTCCGAAGAAATGAAACTCCCCTCAGGATACCTGCGATTCACTGTTAAAATGCTGCTGCTGAGCCTCGGATGTTCAATCATGGCGGTTGTTTTGTTAAAAAACGGCATAATAAGGCTCAGCGGAGTTTTTGCTCTTGGCCCTGTTGCATTGTTTTTTTTGCTCAGCCAGATTCTTCATTATTTTTTTCTCAAGGCATTGCAGGGAAGACCTCAACAGTTTATAAACGCCTTTATGGGCGGGCAGGCATTAAAAATGTTCATTCATCTAATGGTTTTAACCCTTGTTAGTTTCGGTTTCCCCCAAATGGCTATACACTTTATCATATTATATGCCGTTTACTATCTATTGTTTACAATAGCCGAAGTTGCGGGGTTGGGATCTGTATCTGTATCCCGCCTTCAAAATGAACCCGGAAACTGATCCCCATCAATTTGCTAAATTTGCCACGCATGGCTAAGCATCAGGGCAAGAGTAATAAGAAAACCGAGCCGGCACGTAAGTATATAAAATGGATTTGGCTGACACTGGCGGGACCGGTGCTGCTGGTTTTTTTATTGGTAATGCTTACAGCTATCGGCTTGTTTGGCAGACTGCCTACCATTGAAGACCTTGCCAATCCAAGATCCAATCTGGCATCAGAAATCATTTCTGCAGACCAGGTAGTGTTGGGGAAATTCTTTGTGGAAAACAGAAGTAATGTGCGGTATGAAGCGTTGCCTCCGCAACTGGTTAATGCCCTGATTGCAACTGAAGATGCCCGTTTTTACAGCCATTCGGGCGTTGATATCCGAGCCTTGTTAAGGGTATTGGTTCGCACCATTCTGGGGGGCGACAGTGATTCGGGCGGAGGAAGTACTATAACACAGCAGTTGGCCAAAAACATGTTTCCCCGGGAAGACCTCAACAAAATAGAAGTCATCTTCAGGAAGATCAAAGAATGGATCATCGCAATTAAGCTGGAGCGTAACTTTACAAAAAATGAGATCGTCGCGCTCTACTTTAACACGGTTGATTTTGGCAATCAGGCATACGGCATTAAAAGTGCTTCAAGCATCTTCTTTGATTGTGAGCCGAAGGAATTAAAAACAGAAGAGGCCGCTTTGCTGGTTGGTTTGCTGAAGGGACCTTCGCTCTATAATCCGCGCAGGAATTATGAAAGGGCGCTCAACCGGAGAAACGTGGTGCTTAACCAAATGGTTCGATATGACAAGCTCGATGAAGCAGCTGCTGATTCACTGAAAGGTCTCCCCATTGACCTTTCGCGCTTTCAGGCAGAAAGCCATACATCCGGACTGGCTACCTATTTCAGAGAATTTCTCAGGGAACAACTTTCTGAATGGTGCAAGAAGCATAAAAAACCAGACGGAAGTACTTATAACCTCTATAAAGATGGTCTGAAAATTTACACCACCATCAATGCCAGCATGCAGAAATATGCTGAGGATGCTGTAAAGGAGCATCTGAAAGGGCTGCAAAAGGAGTTTTTCTCCCATTGGAAAGGCCATAAGAACGCTCCATTTACCGGACTTCCAGATAGCAAAATCAGGCAAATACTGCTGCAGGCCATGCAAAGAAGCGACCGTTACAGGAAACTGAAAGGAGACGGTTTTTCTGACAAAGAGATTGAAACGGCTTTTCAGAAAAAGACCAAAATGAAAATCTTTACCTGGAATGGCGATAGCACAGTTACGATGAGTCCGTGGGATTCACTGCGCTACCATAAATTTATCCTTCAGACAGGTATGATGTCTGTTGAGCCTCAAACAGGGTATATACGCACCTGGGTGGGAGGCATCAACCAGCGTTATTTTCAATATGATCATGTTTACAGGGGCAAACGTCAGGTAGGTTCCACGTTCAAGTCGTTTGTTTACGCGGTGGCCATGCAGGAGGGCTGGTCGCCCTGTACACAGGTACCCAACCTGCCCATTTGTATTCAAACCCCTTCAGGAGCCTGGTGTCCTGATAATTCAAGCAAGGAGCACGAAGGGGCGATGGTTCCTCTGAAGTCAGCTCTCGCCCACTCCATCAACCGGGTATCGGCCTTCCTTATCAAGCAATTTGGCGTGCAGCCTGTGATTAAGATGGTGAGACGGATGGGAATTAGCAGTCCGATTGACCCGGTACCTTCAATTTGCCTCGGTACGCCTGATGTTTCGGTTTACGAAATGGTGGGTGCAGTTAGCACTTTCGCCAATCAGGGTATTTATATTGAGCCTACCTGGCTGATGCGCATTGAGGATAAAAACGGGAATGTACTGGAGGATTTCAGACCCCGGATTGTGGAAGCGCTGGATGAACAAACCGCCTATCTGGTGATAGAACTGATGAAAGGGGTTGTTGAAGGGGGCACCGCTACCCGCCTGAGGGGTCGCTATGGCCTTACCAATCCGATTGCCGGTAAAACAGGCACAACACAGAATAATTCTGACGGGTGGTTCATGGGCTTAACACCCGATCTGGTTACCGGGGTATGGGTGGGCTGCGAAGACCGTGCCGCCCATTTTAGGTCCACAGCACTTGGTCAGGGTGCCAATACAGCACTCCCTATCTGGGGTTTGTTCATGAAAAAAGTGTATGCCGACAGATCACTGCGCGATGAGGTTGGAAAAGGCGACTTTAAACGCCCGGCAAAACTCAGTGTTGAAATCAACTGCAATGATTATCAGCAGGGAAAAGTGCTGCAAACAGAAACCGAAAATTTTGATCAGTAATTATGAATAAAACGGTAAAAAACGCCCTCGAGGCCATCAGCGGAATAAAAGACAATATGGTGATCGGATTGGGAGGGTTCGGCTTGTGCGGAATTCCGGAAAATTGCATTGGTGCACTGAATGAGAGCGGCGTTAGTGGTCTGACCTGTATTTCGAACAATGCCGGCGTTGATGATTTCGGGATTGGCCTGATGCTGCAGAAAAGGCAGGTGAAAAAGATGATTTCGAGTTATGTTGGTGAGAATGCAGAGTTTGAAAGGCAATTGCTGAGCGGAGAGTTACTGGTTGACCTGATACCACAGGGCACACTTGCTACCCGCCTGATGGCAGCGGGTTATGGCATGCCCGCCATATATACCCCGGCGGGCGTGGGAACCGAAGTGGCTGATGGAAAGGAAGTACGCAATTTTAAAGGCAAGGATTACCTGCTTGAATATGCTTTTGATATTGATTTTTCGATAGTTAAGGCCTGGAAAGGAGATGTGCAGGGTAATTTGATCTTCAGGAAAACATCCCGCAATTTTAACCCGCTCATTGCCATGGCCGGAAAAATTACCATTGCCGAAGTTGAACAGCTGGTGCCTGCCGGAGAACTGGATCCCGATCAGGTACATTTACCCGGCATTTATGTTCACCGGATATTTCAGGGAAGTAATTACCAAAAACGGATTGAACAGCGAACCGTCAAACAAAAAATTCAGGCCGGTTAAACCATCGGAAATAATTTTTATATTTGAAACGTGAACAATAGTCAGTCATTTACCGTATTCTCAAACTGGTTTAGCAAGTGCTAGCCGGGAATCTGTATTTGACATATACAAAACATCTAGATCCCGGCTCGCAAGGCCGGGATTTTTTTTTAAAATGAGCATTAAAGTTACGATTCAGGGACAGGAAGGAAGCTTTCATCATCAGGCCGCCCGCCGGTATTTCGGGGAGGGTGTTCAAACAGTCGGCTGTGCATCGTTTGCTGAACTGTATAAAAAGGCCGAAGATCCGCAAATCGCAGATGCCGGTTTGATGGCGATTGAAAATTCTATTGCAGGGAGCATCATGAATAACTACAAGCTGATGCAGAGAGGACAACTTTTTATAACCGGTGAAATTTTTCTCGGCATAAGGCAGCACCTGATGGTCAATCCCGGCATTAAAATGCGAGACATACGCGAAGTTCATTCGCATCCCGTTGCTCTTTTACAATGCAGTGATTTTCTGGAGCAGCACCCGCAATGGAAACTCATCGAATCGCAGGACACCGCCTTTAGTGCCCGCTATATTTATCAGCACAAAGCCCGGCACATGGCCGCCATTGCAAGTGAACTGGCCGCCAAACTGTTCAAACTTGAAATTCTGGCAAGGGATGTACAATCGGTTGAAAATAACTTTACGCGTTTTCTTGTGCTCAGCAGATCAGATTTTCAATTTCCGGAGGATGCAACCAAAGCATCGGTTTATTTTCAGGCGGAACATCGCAAGGGCAGCCTGGCCAACATTCTGATGGAAATGGCCTCTGCAGGTATCAATCTTTCAAAACTTCAGTCTGTTCCAATACCGGGTACAGCCTGGGAATACGGGTTTCATGCAGATCTTGAATTCAACCAGATTGACCAGTACAATAACATTATGGATGCGTTGCAACATTTAACAACATCGTTGCGTGTATTCGGCGTTTATAAAAAAGGTCAAACCACTTAACAATAATAATATATGCGTGACATCGAAAACATATTAAACAAGCGACCCCTTATCATCTCGGGGCCTTGCAGTGCTGAAACAGAAGAGCAGGTGCTGCAAACGGCTGCAGAACTTGCGGCCACAGGCAGGGTTGACTTACTAAGGGCCGGCATCTGGAAGCCACGTACACGACCCGGCAGCTTTGAGGGCATCGGTACCAAAGGCCTACCCTGGTTGCAGCAGGCTAAAAATTTAACCGGTCTGCCATCAGCGGTTGAGGTTGCTACCGGGCGACAGGTTCAGGATGCCCTGCATTTTGATATTGATGTACTCTGGATTGGTGCTCGCACCACCGTAAATCCGTTCAGCGTGCAGGAAGTTGCCGATGCCCTTCGGGGCGTTGATGTTCCGGTGCTCATCAAAAACCCGATTAATCCTGATCTTGAGTTATGGACAGGGGCCGTAGAGCGCATCGCAAAGGCGGGTATCAAAACAATCGGCTTAATTCACAGGGGGTTTTCTTCATACGGTAATGCTGAATTCCGTAACGCGCCCATGTGGCATCTGGCCATAGAAATGAAGCGCAGACACCCAGAACTGATGATGATCTGCGACCCATCGCATATTTGCGGAAAAAGGGATACCATACCTGCTGTGGTGCAAAAGGCTATTGACCTTGATTATGACGGACTGATTATTGAAAGCCACATCAGGCCGGATGAAGCATGGAGCGATGCTAAACAGCAGATCACCCCCTCTCAGCTCGAAAGCCTTTTAAGCAGTATTATTTGGCGCTTTGAAAATACCGATAAAGCTGATTTTCAGAACGCTCTGGCTACACTCAGGGAACAGATCAATCAGATTGATGATGAATTGCTGCAATTGCTCGGTCGCCGGATGCAGGTTTCAGAAAACATTGGTAAATTTAAAAAAGAGAACAACATCACTATTCTGCAAACCAGCCGCTGGAATGAGATTCTGGGAAAAGCCATGCTGCAGGGTAAAAAATTTGGCCTGAGCACAGAGTTTGTTACCAAATATCTTGAAGCCATTCACCTTGAAAGTATACAGCATCAGAATAAAGTGATGAACAGAAGGGATGGTTGATCCGCCTATCCGGCCCTTGCTTAAAAATCCAAACGGTTTAGATAAATGGCGGCCTTGCCGGTAGCATCAAAAACAAGGGCGAATCCATCATCCTGGACAAAAATATCGCGCAGCATAAAATTATTGAGCGTGCCTTTTATGGTCAGCAGGTCACTGTAACTGAAATTGCCGATTTTATTGCTTAAATCGGCCCTGATCTGATTCAACTCGGGCTTAAAAGAGAAGCGGAGCTGCCGCTGCAGCTTTTGCTCTATCATACCGTTTAGCAGCCATGCGGCTGACCCAAGCATTGCATTACGCGTATTGAGGTCGAAACTGAGCGCTTCAAAATAAAGCTCCTCTGTAGTGCTGTCAAACTTAGGTATACCGGTAAGAAAAATCTCACCCCTTAACGACCCGCTGAGCAATAGTCTGATGTAGGCGCGCTCACCTTTTCCGAAAACAAATACATCTTCTACCTTCACCTTTTTTCTGCCCTTGCTGAACTCATACCCCCTGAGCGCCGCAGCTGCAAGCCGTGTGGTTTTATCAAAGCTGATGCCTGAATGAATATTCAGGTTGAAGCTGTCATCAGCCGGTACACCCAAAATAAGATCAGGCATTTTGCCGGGGGGCAACGTCTGCGGCCGGCTGCCTGTAAAGGTTTGTACCAACGCTGAAATGCCTATATTTAGGCGGATACGCTTGTTATTACCATCTATCGGAGACAGCATGAGCTTTTGTGGTTTTACACTGAGCCATGTTTCAGTTGAATCATCCAGCAGAAAAGGTTCCGCTGTCATATCCCATAGCGATTGCAGCCCGGCCTTTAGATTCACCTGACCATTGACATTCTTGTCGATTTCAGCGGCAATCTGCTTTAACTGTTCATTCAGCACGCCCTCAAGCAGGCTGCCGATGGGTATTCGCAGCGGCCCCACGTTCACCACCGGCGGGGAGGTCCACTCAAAACCATCGGCACTTGTATTGAGTCTGAATGCGTAATCTTTTCCTATGCGGATGCCCGACCTCAAAAAAACATCTATATCAAAAGCGGTCTGACGCTGTAACTCCGGACAAATGGCACAGGCCGACCACCTGCCGGTAGCATAAATTGAAAGCGGAATGGTAAATTTCAACTCATTTCCACGGGCCTCAAGCCCTATTTTCTTGTTCATGTAAACCTTCAGCTTTAGGTCGTCATTGCTGGGGCGGGTGAAACTGTCGTCATCGTAAAGCAAGCCTGAGAACTGTTTGTTGATGCGGTCAGCCACCAATTGAAGCGGAATTTCTATGGGGATATTGACCACAGAACTTGCAGGAACAAACGTTCGCTTAACATCCTGATAGAGGGGCTGTTCGGGTTTAATCGTACGGCATGAATAAAAAACAAGCAGGAATATGCTTAAAATTGCTCCTTTCATCATGGGCTGAAATTATAAAGAAGAATTGAGTATCACCGACTATATCATTTGTGGTTTGCTGATCTGGGGTTTTATCAGCGGGTTCAGAAAGGGGCTTGTGATGCAACTGGCCATGATTGTGGGTATTCTGGCGGGCATCTGGCTGGCGGTTCATGGCAGTGATGCCGCGGCTGAAAGGCTTTCGGGTTATGCCGGTATTGAGGGCCGATGGCCAAAATATCTGGGTTTTGTGTTGATTTTTGCCGCCATTTATGTGCTGGCTTTTTTCGGTGGGAAATCCTTATCGGCCGCTTTAAATCTTATGATGCTCGGACTGATCAATAAACTGGCCGGCGGGATATTTGGTGTTGTTAAATTTTTACTGATCCTGTCGCTGGTTTTTTACTTTGCCGGATCAAACGGCTGGATAAACACCGACTATACGCACCTTAAGGATTCTGTTATGTATTTTTCGCTTGAAGGCTTCGGAAAACAATTGTATGAATTGCTGCGTTAACTTTGCGGCCTAAATTTCCGAAAATGATTACTGAACAGCAGATACTCGAAGCCCTGGGGCATGTTATTGAACCTGACCTGAAAAAAGATCTGGTCACCCTGAACATGATCAGAGATGTTAGCATTAACGGAAAAAAAGTTTCGTTTTCGGTTGTCCTTACCACCCCTGCCTGTCCGCTGAAAGACCTGATACAGAATGCCTGCATCAATGCCATTGTACATTTTGTTGATAAGGAAGCTGATGTTCAGGTGAACATGACAGCCGATGTTACCAGTAAAAGAGGCGCCGACCGTCCTTTATTACCACAGGTCAAAAATATCATCGCTATTGCTTCTGGCAAGGGAGGGGTTGGTAAATCAACCGTTTCCAGTAATCTGGCAGTTGCGCTTGCAAAGAAGGGGGCAAAAGTTGGATTGATTGATGCCGACATTTATGGGCCTTCCATTCCGCTGATGTTTGATGTGCTGAACGAGAAGCCTCTGGCCCGCATGGTTGATGGAAAGCAAATGATTATTCCGGTTGAGAGTTATGGTATCCGGTTGCTTTCCATTGGCTTTTTTGCTGATACTTCACAGGCTATTGTCTGGCGCGGCCCGATGGCATCGCGAGCGCTTACGCAATTGTTTGCTGATGCTGACTGGGGCGAACTTGATTACCTGCTGATTGACCTTCCTCCGGGAACAGGCGATATTCATCTGACCCTGGTGAGTAATATACCATTAACAGGAGCAGTGATTGTTACTACCCCTCAGGCGGTGGCGCTTTCGGATGCAGAAAAGGCGGTGGCGATGTTCCGCATACCCAATATTAATGTACCGGTATTGGGTTTGATTGAAAACATGTCTTATTTTACCCCTGAAGAACTGCCTGAAAACCGCTATTATCTATTTGGGCGGGATGGTGGAAAGAACATGGCTGAAAGACTTGGGATTCCGCTGCTGGGTCAGATTCCACTTGTACAGAGCATCCGGGAGGCCGGCGACAGCGGTCATCCGGCAGGCTTGCAGATAAATACTGCCGTATCTGCCCTTTTTGATGAGCTGGCAGGAAAGGTGGCGCAACAGGTGGCGATAAAAAATGCAGGATACCAAAATGTGGATAGTCTGGTCTGAACTGATTGATTATCTTTGCACTACCATATATGGAAAGCGACTACAAAGCCGATCTGATACGCAGGGTTGAACTCGCCATTGATACCATCAGGCCCTATCTTGAACAGGATGGCGGCGATATTACTGTGGAAGACATCAGAGACGATTACACCGCCCTTGTCAGGCTTCATGGCTCATGCAGTGCGTGCAGCATGAGCACCATGACATTGCAGGCCGGCGTTACCGAGGCTGTTAAACATGCTGTACCTGAAATTACCGGAGTGGTTGCCGTAAATATGCCGGAGCCGGCATTCTGATCGTTCTATCTATTTGGTTACTTTGGCCTGGTCGGTGTAAACTTCCACAATCGTCTTACTGCGGTTAAGCTTTCCGGGCTCCGCTGTTTTTTCTATTAATACATCTACGCGGTTTCCAAAGTCATCGTAGCGGTTTGATGTTGTTTGCACAGGCTGCCCGCCTGCATCGAATAACATTTCACGGATGAGTTCACCAAAGCTATTGTAAACAAATAGCCGCGCACCCAATTTATCCATCGTCTTTGCAGGACAGTTGCATACACGGTAAGAGGTTTCCTGAATAGAGCTATCGGTATAGGCCAGTTCAACCCTGCTGATTTCATTTTGCTCTTCATTGTAACCCGATTGCCGGATTACCTTGTAATCGTTGTCAAGCTGGTATTTATAGTAAACCCAATTGAGCATTTTACGTTTTTCCTTGTCTCTGTAAACAGTTGTTTGCAGAATCATACCATTGTCGTCATATTCATACACCGAAAGAGGGTACTGGCCCGGTAACTTGTTGCCATTGCTGTCAAGCTCAATGCGGTAAGTCAGAACTGGTTTTCCCAAATCATTGTATTGGTCTTCAATGACCAGTTTTTTAATCAGCTTATTGTTGTTGTAAACAGCCTCCTCAGTTAGCCGGCCCTTCTCATCATAGGTAAAGGATGTATAACCCAGAAGGGTGTCGCCCTTTGTGCGTTTCTCAGTTTTCAGTGCTTTAACAGAGGGGCTGAAATATGTAATTTCAACCTCGTTTTTACCGATTTTGCGGAGTTCCTTTTTCTGAAGCACCCCTGAAGCATCATAGGTATAGCGTATATCGCCGGCCTTGTTGCCGTCATCTGAAAAAACGGAGGAGGATTTGAACTTTCCTTTCTGATCTAGCAAATCTTGCTGGCGCAAATACTCCCTGCCGGTGGATGGCGATGTTTCGAAGTAATATTTTGTTTTGACGGGTAGCTGAGGTCGCCTTTCGCTCTTTTTAAAGAGCGCACCCGGATTGTCGAGTATAAAATTATCCTGCGCATTCAGTGCTGAAACCATTATCAGCAGCGCCGGAAAGATGATATTCACCTTGAGCGTAAAATGTTTCATGGGGCCTGAATAGCTTTAAAAATCACGTGAAAATATGTTAAGTTTTTGTCAGAAACAAATAATCAACAAAGTTTTCAACACTTTTACGGATAATTTCTTCTCCGGTTT
Source organism: Flavobacteriales bacterium (assembly GCA_044238875.1). Classification (GTDB taxonomy): domain Bacteria; phylum Bacteroidota; class Bacteroidia; order M30B66; family M30B66; genus JAIBAI01. The sequence continues at coordinate 11,330 of JBIICM010000064.1, forward strand.
CAGATTTAAGCAAGAGCTCCTCCATAAATTTGTAAGATAACAGCTGATTTAGGGGGCAAACAAGCAGCAGGAGGAGGGCATTACAAATTAATTTAAACCTATTAACATATATGCTATGTTATCAGATATTGAACTTCAACAGCTGATAATAATTGATGTTGAAACAGTACCGGGCTATCCTGATTATAAAAGTTTGCCTGAACCTGACAAAAAACACTGGGATCGAAAATCCTTTCATATACAAGCCGGGCAACAAAGTGCAGAGGCACTCTATCAACGTGCCGGCATTTATGCTGAGTTCGGAAAAGTCATCTGCATTTCGGCAGGAAGAACATCCGGCGACAATTTTTCAATCACCTCCTTTTCCGGAGCCAATGAAGCCCTGATACTGTGTCAGTTTATTTCTTACCTGAAAAAACACAGCCGGCCATCCACCTTACTTTGCGCACACAACGGAAAAGAGTTTGATTTTCCTTATTTGGGCAGAAGAATACTGATTAACCGACTACCGCTGCCTTCAATTCTTGATCTGGCCGGAAAAAAACCCTGGGAAGTGAAACACCTTGACACCCTTGAGTTGTGGAAGTTTGGCGATTATAAACATTATACGTCGCTTGATCTGCTCACGCATTTGTTTGGCATAAGCTCTCCCAAGCAAGAGATTGATGGCAGTAAAATCGCAGGACTATGGTGGGGAGAGCGAAATATCAAAAAGATAAGGGCTTATTGTGAACAGGATGTTCTGGCCGTTATGAATATTATGCGCTGCTACAAAGGTTTGCAACCGCTATCCGTTACGGAAATTGAGTACCGTAGATGAGCCATTGCCCTTTCGACCGGTTATCCAATATCAGAAATCATAATACCGGTTGGGTAAGGCGGTTCTGAAACCAATAAAAACCCAGTTTGTAGTACGATTTACCCGCTCATTTGTCTGCATGCGCCTTGATAGACCAAGCTGAATGCGCATGCCGGTTTTCCTGTTTAGCAGCCATGAAAGAGTGAGGTCGGTGAAAACAACCGTATTTTGTAAACCCTG
>JBIICM010000065.1:0-12328 GCA_044238875.1 Flavobacteriales bacterium
GACGATATGCCGATAAGCAGGGTAAACTGCGCACCTGTTTTATCGCCAGCAACCATACCACCGGCGGTAATTCCGGAAGTCCGGTGCTGAACGGCAAGGGTGAACTGGTGGGTATTAATTTCGACAGGAACTGGGAGGGGACAATGAGTGACATATCTTATGATATCAATCAGGTTAGGAATATTTCGCTGGATGTACGCTATGCCCTTTTTATTATTGAAAAGGTAGCCGGAGCCGGTCATTTGGTCAGGGAAATGAAGATCGTTAGGTAATTGCTTTGAGTTCTGCCGAAATACCCTAATTTTGGCCAAAAAAAAATCCGGATGAACATTCACGAATATCAGGGAAAAGAAATACTGAAAAAATTCGGAGTCAGCGTGCAGGAAGGCATTCTGGCCCATACACCTGAAGAAGCGGTAGCTGCGGCAAAGCAACTGCAACAACTCACAGGCACCTCCTGGTGGGTAGTGAAAGCGCAGGTGCATGCAGGCGGCAGAGGCAAAGGCGGAGGAATCAAACTTGCCAAATCTCTTGAAGATGTTGCACGCATCAGCAATGAAATAATCGGCATGACACTGGTAACACCTCAAACCGGCCCTGAAGGTAAGTTGGTACGCAAGGTGCTTATCGCCCAGGATGTTTATGAACCCGGACCGGAGGAGCACAAAGAATTTTATATCAGCATTCTGCTCAATCGTCAGACAGGCAGAAACACCATAATGTACACCACCGAAGGTGGTATGGACATAGAAACAGTGGCTCACGAAACGCCGGAGAAGATTTTCAACGAAGAAATTGATCCGGGGGTAGGTATGCAGGCTTTTCAGGCCAGAAAAATCGCCTATAACCTCGGATTGAAAGGGGACTCCAATAAAAGCATGGTGAAATTCATCCAGGCCCTGTATGCTGCCTATGAGGCAATTGATGCCTCTATGTTTGAAATCAATCCGGCGTTGAAAACTTCACAGGGAAAAATCATTGCTGTTGATGCCAAGGTGAATCTTGATGAAAACGGTTTATACCGGCATCCTGACATTTACGCCCTGCGTGATACAGATGAAGAGGATCCAACCGAAGTGGAAGCAGGTGCGCATAACCTGAATTATGTGAAACTTGATGGAAACATCGGCTGTATGGTTAATGGAGCTGGTTTGGCCATGGCTACGATGGACATCATCAAGCTGGCGGGAGGCGATCCGGCCAACTTTCTGGATGTTGGCGGTACAGCAGATGCTGCAAGGGTTGAGCAAGCCTTCAGAATTATTCTCCAGGATCCGAATGTGAAAGCTATCCTTGTGAATATCTTCGGAGGAATTGTGCGTTGCGACCGTGTTGCACAGGGTATCGTTGATGCCTACCGGAACATTGGTGAAATTAGGGTGCCGATCATTGTTCGCCTTCAGGGAACCAATGCTTCAGAGGCAAAACAAATCATTGACCATTCAGGTTTATTGGTTAAGTCAGCCATCCTGCTGCAGGAAGCCGCCGATAAGGTAAAAGAGGTACTGGCATAGGGCCTGTAATGCGGGATGATGGTTCGCATGAAAAAGATCATCCTGATACTCTTAACAATCGCTCCGGCCGCATTACCGGCTCAGTATAATTTTGTACCGTCTTCCCTGATTTTACAATTGGGGAAAGGAACAGATCCACTCTCCGTTTCTGCGGCACTTTCTGCAGCATTGACCGATAGCCTTATCAAGCCGGCCGGTGTACTTTCCGAACTTTTCAATGTGCATTTGTTTTCATGCTCCCCTGGCCGTGAGCAAGCTGCAGTGCGGCAGGCAAGCCGCTTAGCCGGCGTTCAGGCTGCTCAGTTAAACCACCGGATTGAATTGCGCGAAAAACCACCGGATGATCCCCTTTTTTACCTGCAGTGGGCCTTTAAGAATACCGGGCAAAACGGCGGTACACCAGGGGCCGATATCGGAGCAACGGCAGCCTGGAAGCTCAACACCGGCGGCAATACCGCACAGGGCGATGAAATTGTTGTCGCAGTGATTGATGAAGGCTTTCAACTGGATCATCCTGATCTGGAAGATGTTTTTTTTAGGAACCATGGCGAAATACCCGGCAACGGCACTGACGACGACGGCAACGGATACATTGACGACTACAGGGGCTGGAATGCCTATGCCAATAACGGGACAATGCCGGCGAGTTCACACGGTACGCATGTTTGCGGCATTATTGCTGCCAAAGGCAACAATGCCAGAGGAGTTACCGGGATCAACTGGAACCTGAAGATATTGCCGGTTGCGGGCTCTTCTGAAAACGAAGCCAGGGTGATTGCTGCTTACGGATACGTAGCCGCGCTGCGTGCACAATACAATGCCAGCGGTGGCCGCAGGGGCGCCTTTGTGGTGGCGACCAATGCCTCATTCGGTGTTAATCAGGGTAAACCGGAAGAATTTCCCATTTGGTGCGCCATCTATGATTCACTGGGCAAGTATGGCATACTCAATGCTGCTGCCACTACCAATTCGAACATCAATGTGGATATCAATGGAGATATACCGACTGCCTGCCCTTCAGCTTACCTGCTTGGGGTAACCAATTCAACCAATACGGATGAGAAAAACCAGTCTGCCGGTTTTGGGGAGAAACACATTGACCTTGCTGCACCAGGTACCGCCATTTATTCAACAAACGGTGGCAGCGCCTATGGTTACCGAACCGGCACCTCCATGGCATCGCCTATGGTAGCTGGGGCAATCGGGCTCATGCATGCTGCCGCCTGCGGTGAATTTATCGAACAGTATCGCCAGAACCCTGCCCAAACCGCACTTAAGATGCGTAATATGCTGCTTGACGGGGCCGAGCGGCTCAGTGCCTTTAATGGTTATGTTGGCGAAGGGCGCAGGCTTAACCTTGAAAAGCCGTTGCAGCTGCTTAACGCCATCCCCTGTGATCATCGCCTAAAGCCAAGAGCTGCCTTTACATCTGAAATTACCCGGCTTTGCCCCGGCGATAGTTTGCGTTTTTTCAACCGGAGTTCGGCCTCGGCAAAAAAGTTCATCTGGAGTTTCCCCGGCGGGAGTCCTGCCGGATCTGAATTACCTGATTTAACGGTTAAGTATTCGGTGCCGGGGATTTTTCCTGTCAGACTTGTTGCCTATAATGATGAGAGTGCTGATACCATGGAGGCGAAAAACTGGGTAATTGTATCAACAAACGAGAGTTGCAAGGCGATTGATCCGCCAAAACCCAGGGCCTCATTTACTGCCGTATCTACAAATATATGTAGCGGGGCTCCGCTGCAGTTAATTAATACAAGCAGCAACGCAGAATTTTTTACATGGGTCACCGCCGGGCTTAGCACTCCCAATGAGCCGAATCCTGCACTGGAGGTTGAAATGGATGGTGAAATACCTATAAGGCTTATAGCTTCAGACGGAATACAGGCAGACACCCTTGATACAACCTTAGCCATAACGCTGGTGAACAGACGGGAGAAGCCCCTGCTTGGCTGGCTGGGCAATAAGCTATACACCTTGTCGCAGGGGCCATTGCAATGGTATTTTAACGGAAATCCGGTGGAGGGTAATTCAGGAAATTTTATTATCCCACAAAAAGCAGGGTATTATTCGGTCACAGTAACCAATGTCTGGGGATGTTCAAGTTCATCCGACCCATGGCTATTCGGGTTCACCGGTGAGGATCAGGTTGCCGGAAAAAACAGTTTTCGGGTGGGGCCGGTTCCGGCAGGAAGCAGACTGACCATCATACCACCTGATCAGCGCAGGTATTTAATTGAACTCACCGATCTGCAGTGTAAAGTTTTGCTGCGCGGTGAAAAATGGCTTTCCGGTCAGGAAACGCTTGACCTGTCAGGGATTGATAACGGAATATATTTTTTAAGAATCAGTTCATCCGCAGCCATACCGCCTGAAATTTTCAGAATTATTAAACAGGTGGGTGAACGCTAAGCGGTTTGCTTATTTTTGGCTCCAGTATGAAGAAAATTCTGGTTGCCAACAGGGGTGAAATAGCCCTGCGCGTGATGCGCACTGCCAAAGAAATGGGAATCAGCACTGTAGCTGTTTATTCTGAAGCAGACCGCAATGCTCCGCATGTTCGTTATGCTGACGAAGCAGTGCTGCTTGGCCCCCCCGCCTCCTCACAGTCGTACCTCAGGGGCGACAAGATCATCAGTATTTGCAAGGAGTTGGGAGTTGACGGCATTCATCCCGGATATGGTTTTTTATCTGAAAATGCCGCTTTTGCCAGGATGGTAAAAGAAGCCGGTATCATCCTTATCGGACCTTCAGCAGAGGCAATGGAGATGATGGGGTCAAAACTGGCAGCTAAAGCTGCAGCTAAAAAATACAACATACCGCTTGTTCCGGGCACCGATGAGGCCATTACAGATCAGGACGAAGCAAGGAATATTGCAAGGGAGATAGGTTTTCCGGTGCTGATCAAAGCATCGGCGGGTGGTGGCGGCAAGGGGATGCGCATTGTAGAAAATGAGGCAGATTTCAACGAGCAATTGCAGCTAGCCGTTTCTGAGGCTACTTCTGCCTTTGGCGATGGTTCGGTTTTTATTGAAAGGTACGTAGGTTCACCGCGACACATTGAGATACAGGTGATGGCCGATATGCATGGAAATATCTGTTACCTTTTTGAACGCGATTGCAGTATTCAGCGACGGCACCAGAAGGTTGTGGAAGAGGCGCCATCGGCCATACTCAGCGAAGAAATGCGCAGTGCCATGGGCGAATGTGCAGTTATGGTGGCTCGTGCGTGCAATTATGTGGGCGCCGGAACGGTTGAGTTTCTGGTAGATGAAAACCTGAATTTCTACTTCCTTGAGATGAATACAAGGTTGCAGGTTGAACATCCGGTAACAGAATTGATCACAGGTCTTGATTTGGTAAGGGAGCAAATCAGGGTTGCAAGGGGTGAAAAATTAAGCTTTAAGCAGGAGGATTTAAGGATGAACGGACATGCAATTGAAATCAGGGTTTATGCGGAGGATCCGGCCAATCAGTTTCTGCCCGACATAGGCAGGTTAGATGTTTACAGGCTACCTTCAGGCAACGGGGTCAGGGTTGACGGTGGCTTTGAAGAAGGCATGGATATCCCCATCTATTATGACCCTATGCTGAGCAAGCTAATTGTTCACGCAGCAAACAGGCAGGAAGCCATTGACAGGATGTTGCGTGCCATTGCCGATTATCAGGTTTCGGGCGTTGAAACCACCCTTACTTTTTGTGCTTTTGCGCTGAACCATGAAGCCTTCAGGTCTGGAAAATTTGATACAAATTTTGTCAAAAGGTATTTTGAACCGACGTATTTGGAAGCCAGCCCGACAGATGACGAGCTTGAAATAGCAGCAATCATGGCTGCGATGATAAGGGCTGAAGAGAAGTCAGGCCCGCATGCCTCTATACCTTTAAATGTTAGCAGTAAATCCGGTGCATGGAAAGCCCGTAAATTCAGTTAAAAGCCAAATCTAAACCTGTTAGTTAATTGTTAATAAACCCGTTTATATTCTAAACGGGAACCCCTGTATTAGGCTATTGGGGCGGACTAATTTTGTTTCAAAATAAAAATATGAAACATTCATTACTCAGTCTCTCAGGGCTGCTACTTGCGATTACAGTGGTAGCGCAGCCTGAATTTACCAGAAACGATATGTTTCCGGTAGGTTTTTCCTATCAGAAGATCCGGGTGAATAATCCTTCAGGAATTTCAACGGCTGCAACAGGCGCGAATTCAACCTGGAATTACTCATCCGCAGCCGGCGATGTTGCCAGTGAATCAGCAGATGGCATTTCAGGACAGCCATTTTCCGGGAGTTTTCCCAATGCAACATTCGTAATGGCAGGCAAGCAGGGAAACGATTCACTTTACAATTACTTTAAAGTGAGTGCCAGTTCTTATGCATTAGATGGTTACTACAGATTTCCGGATGAGTCCTTCCCGCCCCCTCCGGGATCCAATGGCCCTATGATTTACAACCCACCTGTTGATATTTTCAGGTTTCCCTCCATGATGGGTTCTACCTTTAATCAGGAAATAGCAGGCGTTAAAAGAACATCTTTGGATTCAGTCAGTCGTAAAGGGCAGCAAACCGTTACGTTTGATGGTTACGGAACGCTTACTACGCCCGCAGGAACTTTTCAAAATGCACTAAGGTATTATACCGAGCAGGCGTACAAAGATTCATCGGCAGCTGAAGGCATCACTATTGCCTACACGGTTAAATCGTGGTCATGGATTTCTGCAGCTACACGCGGCGTAATTCTATTGCATAAAGAAATAATGACTACCGGCAACAATCCCGTACCTGATACCACAGCATGGTACACCAACCCCGGTGATGTCGGTATCAGCGAAAACAACAAACAATCATTCACTATTTATCCAAACCCAATGCAGGAAATTTTTTCATTAAGCGGTAAGGCTGAGCCAGGTAATATGACCGTTGACTTGTTATCAGTTACAGGTCAGCAGGTACAGCGCCTTTATACAGGTAACCTGAACGGACAGCTTTTTAATCTTCAGCTTTCTCTTAAAAATGTTGAGCCAGGTTTCTATATTGTAAACCTCAACAACGGAGAGAAGCAAGAATCATATCCGGTAGTTGTAAAGTAAAGTACCTTCAACAAAATAGAAGGCCGGGCAATTTTGTCCGGCCTTTTTTATTGATTAAATCACAGTATAATCATTAAGCCGGTCAATTTTTAATTTTTTGCCGATGAACAAAACCATGCTTTACAATCTTAAAACTCCAGAATAAATCCAATCGCAGGAGTGATCAGCGGTGTTTCGTCGCGCAGCTCGAGCGGTATTCCGTTTGAGCCATCCGGCCTGAGTTCCTTGCCATCAGTAGTTTCGAAGGCTGTATTGTCTGCGTTTCTCTTAAATGTATAATCGGGAAGATCAGGATTTCTGAATCTGGCTGCGTTGGTGATGTCTAAAAACAGATCAATGGTGAATTTCCTGAAATAAAACTTCTTGTCGATTCGGATATCCAGTTGTTGAAATGGAATCAAGCGGAGGGTATTTAACCTGCTGAAATCAAGAATGCCCTGACCCGAGGTGGCAAAATTCCTCCTTGACTGGATAGTGTCAAACGGGGTATAAGGCACACCTCCGGCAAACCGGTATTTGATGCCCAACTCCCAGCCTCTGTTAAACTTCCGGCCAATCAGTAAAGAAACAAGATGTCGATTATCCCATGAGGAGGCTATAAGCTGATTATCAGCTCCGCTGAAAAGCGATCGCACAAAAGTGTAACTCACCACCGCAAAAGTATTCTTCACGAGTTTTTGCTGTGCATATATCTCAAATCCGTAGGTCTTGCCCTTTCCGCTGCTGTTAACGGCTTCATTGCCTACAATATCGAACCCTCCGCCCAAATTGGCAAGTGAAATTCCATTGGCTACAGAGACCGGATAGCGGTCATACAATTTGTAAAAACCTTCAATGGTAAATCGAAGGTCTTCTTTGGGCAGAAATTCAAAGCCTCCGGTAAAATGGCTTGACCGAATGTAGCTTACGTTTTTATTGACAAATTCTCCCTTCTGATTTTTAAAACCGAGTATGGTGTATGAAGGAATCTTGTAATAATCGCCAGCAGAAACGTTTATTTTCAGAGTGGGCAGTAATGAGTACGACAAAGAAAGTCGGGGCGATAGGGTTCTGCCTAAGTTCATACCTGATTCGGTAAATGAGTTCCCATCTGTTCTTAATCCTGCTGAAATCAGCAACCGCTCATTCAGGAAGCGTTTTGAAGCTGTAGCAAAAACTCCGCCCCTGAAAAAACTAATTGTTGAATTGTAGTTAATTACAACATCGGGTATGGTATCGCCTGAATCCGTAATCTGCCCTTTTACCAGTCTGTTAAACAGGTTATTGCTGAACCTATTGTACTGCAGATTAAAACCTGCGGAGAGTTTCCAGCCATTCCAAATTTTATTGACATCAAAACGGAATCTGTTCTCTGCTTCTGTTGACCTTATTTTGAGTATCCGGGCCTCCTCGTTTCCCTCATCTTTATTTTCAAACCGATCGAGCCGGTTACTGAACATATTTCTGCTGACACTCAGGTTGATAAAACCATTTTTAATTAATCTTCTTAATGATAGACCATTGGTATAATTCCATTGGTTGATAGAAGGTGTTGAATTCAGCACAAAGGTTTTGTCTGGTGTTGATTCACGCGGTGCCGCAAAACTGAATTCATCAATAGCCCCCACACCAATAAAGGTTAGGGTAGTTTTATCGTTGATTTTACGGCTGATTTTAGTTTGAAAATCCCAGTAATTGGGTCTGATAGGCAGATCAATGAGCTGGAAAAGAAACTGCAGGTAACTGCGTCGCGCCGAAACCAGAAAGTTGGTTTTTTTATCCAGAGGCCCTTCAAGTGTTGCTGCTATTTCTGATGAGGATGTCCGGAAATTTCCGGATAATCTTTCCTGATTGCCTTCCCGCTGTTTAAAAACAAATACTGAGGCCAGTGGGTTGTCATACCTAGCATCAAAGGCTGAACTGCTCACTTTTACCTCTTCAATAAATGAAACATTGAGCATGCCCGCAGGTCCTCCTGTGCTGCCCTGCGTTTGAAAATGATTGATTACCGGAATCTCAATTCCATCCAGGTAAAAAACGTTTTCGTTGGGGGCTCCGCCCCTGATAATAATGTCATTGCGGAACGAGGCGGTCGCAGAACCTGCCACCCCGGGTAATACCTGTACCACCCTTGAAATATCGAAATTACCTCCCGGATTACTTCTGATTTCTTCAGTGGTAAGACTTTGAACCGACATCGGCGTAACCATATCAACCGGCGAAGCCGAACGATTTCTGTCATACACAATCTCAACTTCTTTCAGACTGGTTTTTTCTTGTTCCATCTCAATGGAGATGATTTGGGCATTTCCGGAGGTAACATTGATGTTGTAACGCACAACCGGCTTGTAGCCAAGAAAGCTGGCTTTTAGCGTATAAGAACCTACAGGAATGCCACTGATTTTGTATTGTCCTTTACCATCGGTGAAGGCAGCGTAGGTAGTGCCCGGTATGCCAACAGTTACCCCTTCGAGCAATTCCTGCGTATTCAGGTCTTTAACAACACCCTGTATAATACCGGATGCAGTTTGGCTTAATGCAGAATTAGCAAAAATTGAAAGCAGAAGCAGCGAAGTAAACCTTAAAATCATGCGCTTGAAAAAATTAAAGACTTTCTGAAAACACCCCGCTCTTTATTTTGTTTGGAATTTCATTCATTTGTGTCATGAACAAAAAGCTTTTCGTTTTCAGGCGGATTGCCATTCTTGAGGGCTGGTCATTCATTATCCTGCTGTTGGCCATGCCGCTCAAGTACTTTGCAGGCTTCCCTATGGCAGTAAAAGTATCAGGCTGGCTGCATGGATTTTTATTCATCCTTTATTGTATCTGGATCCTGCTGGCAGGCATCGAATCGAGGTGGAACTTAAAAGGTTTTGCTATTGCATTTGCAGCTGCGTTGATACCCGGAGGTACATTCTGGCTTGATCGTAAAATAGGAGCAAATCCCGAAAGCTGGGGAACAGGAAACTCATAAAGAAATCAGGCCCTCTATGCCCTGAAGTTCTTTGTACTTATTGATGATGGCTTCAGCATCCATCATAATCTCCCGCACCGTAAAGCTGATGTATTTTCCGCCGGAGCTTTGACTTTGTGAAATAATAGCATCTTCAGAAAATTTAGCACTCAGCAGGGCAATCTGCTTATTGTTGGCCGGAAGTATAAATTTGAACATGTACAACTTGGGCCAGTTGTTCTCCTTGTTTAACTGCTCACGCAGACGCTGATAAGGGTCATTTTCTTCCACAATGAAAGATTTGTTTTTATGCATGTAAAGATAATGCCCCCCGGTGTTAAAGCATTATTTATTTTTGATAGTTTTCAAAAATTATCATGGAAGTTTCTAGGATCAAACCGGCGGGTCAGTTTATACTCTATTTACTGGCGCTGCTTTTATTGATGTATTTCGGAAGGCCATTTCTTGTGCCTTTCAGTTTTTCACTGCTGATTGCATTTATCGCTTATCCTGTTTGCAGATGGTTTGAAAAAAAAGGGTTCAGCAGAACTTTAGCGATCACTTGCTGTATGCTCATCCTTGTTTCAGGTGGCCTGGGGTTTTTGTACCTGATGATTGTTCAGTTCTCAGGGTTTCTCGCCGAATGGCCTGTTCTGCAGGGACGAATTACAGAGGGACTGCGCTCGCTGAGCGAATATGTAAGCAACACCTTTGCCATCGGTGCCATTGAACAGAAGAACTGGTTTTGGGAGACTATACGTAATTCAAGCCAGAAGCTATTTTCGCTATTTCCGAAAATGATTTATTCATCAGGGGTATTTCTTGTAATGGCCATTATCATTCCGGTTATGTCAGCTTTGTTGTTGTACCATCGTAAACGGTTAGTTAATGCGTTGCTCCTCTTTTTTCCGGAAGCCAGCAGACCTGCCGCTCAAAACGTGATCCAACTGTCGGTTCAGTCATATTATGAATTCATTAAAGGCATGCTGATCGTTTACTTAATAGTAGGTATGCTCAATAGTACCGGGCTTTTTCTGCTTGGCATACCCCATGCCTTTTTGTTCGGCTTTGCCGTATCGGTGATGACGTTTATTCCCTATGTCGGGATTGTTATTTCATCCCTGCTCCCAATTTCTATCGCATGGGTTCAGTATAACTCTATCTGGTATCCTCTTGGAGTAATTGCCATTTTTTCAGTGGTTCAATACCTGGAGGCCAATCTGATCTTTCCGATTGCCGTGAGCAATCGCCTAAAGGTTAACACATTGGCAACCATAGCAGCCATATTAACCGGTGCAATTGTTTGGGGTGGTGCCGGAATGATTCTGTTTATACCCTTTCTGGGGATTATGAAAGTAATCAGCGACCATGTTCCTGCCCTTAAAGCCTTGTCATTAATGCTTGGCGCCGATGAACAAAAAACTAAAAGCTGAAAATCATCACAATGCCTTACTCTTCTTTGCTAGTCAGCGGTATTTATGTTTTCCTTGCTTGACAGAATAATACTGCGGCTCACGCTTGCCATATTTATCATTTGTCAGTTGGCCTGTCATGATAAGGCCGGACCAGAAAATCCGACTCATGAATTGAAGCTTAAAAAAGACACTTCCTCAATCGAGGTAACTCAGCCTTTTCAGGTTTCCTATTCAAAAATAACTGTTGCTGCTCTTGATAGTTTGCCCGCATTTGCCATTGAAAATATTCTCGCCCTCAACCGGATTGATCGAAAATTTCTTCGATCTCATGATAGTCTGATGGTTCCGGATACGCTGGTTGAAAAACTCATTTTTTACGCACCTTTTCCACATAGCGTGAATGTTCCGGAGCACATAGCGAGATTGGTGGTCGTCTCTCTCCGTTTGCAGGCTTTTGCAGCTTATGATTCAGCTAAATTGGTCAGATGGGGGCCTGTGAGTTCAGGCAAAACCTCAACGCCAACGCCATCAGGTTTATTCTATACCAACTGGAAGTCGAAAAGAACAATCAGTACAGAAAATCCCGAATGGATGCTGAACTGGTATTTTAATATAGAGAACCGCAGAGGCATTTCAATCCATGAGTATGATCTGCCCGGATATCCTGCCAGTCATTCCTGTATCAGAATGAGAGGTCAGGATGCAAAATGGCTTTATGGCTGGGCAAAACAGTGGAGGCTGTCGGGTAGGGGAGCCGTGCTGGAAAACGGGACGCCTGTTGTAATCTATGGTTTCAATAATTTCGGAAGAAAGAAACAGGTATGGCGCACACCTGCTTTGTATAATAGTAACATGCTTCAGGATCAGGAAGATCTTCAGGAGGCTTTGCAGGTTTTGAAGTCAGATGAAGAGTAGAAAAAATAGCCATAGAAACAGGGCGGAGCCCTGATGTCTTTGCCCTAAACCCGAAACATTTGATTTTTAACCGCAAAGCACACAAAGAAGGCGCAAAGCTCAAGCCTACCTGGCAGCAGACAGGGGGAGCTTCATCAGGCATGCCTTTGGCTGCGGCATCGTTCTGTTTGGAATTGCGTTGGTGTTAACTGATGCCGAATAGCTATACGGCGCCACAGGATTCCGCTGGCTGTGATAATGTAAATTTTACAAACGTTCAATCTCGTCTTTGGTCAATCCTGTTGTTTTCATAATTATATCAACCGATAAACCATTCTCCTTCAATGACCTGGCAACATCAACCTTTCCTTCAAACCTGCCCTCAAGCTTCCCTTCAATCAATCCTTCAAGCTTCCCTTCATCGAAGGCCGTATCTATAACACTTTTCAAATCGCGGTATATCTTTAAACTATTCTCATAACTA
>JBIICM010000215.1:0-3575 GCA_044238875.1 Flavobacteriales bacterium
TTTGATCAGAAGGTGCTTTGCCGAAGCCGCTCAGTATGGCTCAGCCATTCCGGTGATAGAAGTTACCGACACCATCAGGCTGCTTGAAAATACCGGCAGCAGCATCATTGATCGCAGCATGCTCAGAAGTTGCCAGACACCGCAGTGTTTCACAACAGAACTCATAAAATCGGCCTACCTGAACGCAGCAGGTGAATCTTTTACCGACTGCGCCTCTGTGCTTGAGGCGCAGGGACAGCAGGTTCATCTCATCAGGGGAGAAACCGCCAACATCAAAATTACCGTACCGGCTGATCTTGATTACGCAAACTGGCTTTTATTGCAAAAGGGGGAAATAACTGAAAACTTAACAGGCTGAAAAAACGCTGCTTGCTTATTTTTAACCCCGGATGAAAAGAAAAACAATAGTAGTTATTGCGGCAGTAGTGTTGGCCGGTTTGCTCATCTGGTTGTTTGTATGGCTGCGGTCGTTGATACCTGATTATGAAGGAGAACTGGCACTTCCGGGACTAAAAGCGGAAACTGAGGTTTTTTATGACCGGTTCGGTGTGCCCCATATTTATGCAGGCAATGCTGAGGATGCATATTATGCATTGGGTTATGCCGTTGCTCAGGACAGGTTGTTTCAGATGGAGCTATATCGGAGACTCGCCTCCGGCAGACTTTCGGAGTTGGTTGGCCGCGAACTGGTCAGTTCCGACAAGCTTTTCAGAACACTTAATCTGAATGCCCATGCTGAATGGTCGGCAAAAGAATTTTTGCTCCATGCCCCTGACACGGTAAAACGTTGTACCGAAGCTTACCTCAGGGGGATTAATGCTTTCATGAGCAAAGGTTCAACCCCCATAGAATTTACAATACTTGATATACCCAAGGAGCCTTTTACGCTTCGGGATATTTATCTTATTACTGGCTTTATGGCTTTTGGTTTTGCCGAAGGTTTCAGGATAGACCCTATGGTTGAGATGATGTACAGGGCGCTTGGTTATGAGTACATGAAAGACCTTGAGCCCCTGCCGGACAAGCCACCCCTTTCTGCAGCGATTGTTGAGCCGGCCATGAAATTTGGCCAGGAAGTTCAGTCGGTTCTAGAACGGTTCCCGGTATCGCCCTGGATTGGCTCTAACAGCTGGGTGCTGGCGCCATCAAGAACAAAAAACAAAAAATCAATCCTGTGTAATGATACGCACATGGGCTTTATGCAGCCTTCAGTATGGTATGAAGCCCATCTTGAATATCCGGGGTTCAAACATTACGGGAATTATCTCGCCGGGCTCCCGTTTGCCCTTACCGGCCATTCAGATTTTTGCGCCAATGGTCTTACCATGCTGGAGAATGATGACACTGATTTTTTTGTGGAGAAACTTCAGGGGAATACTGTTTATTATCAGGGTCAATGGGTGAGCCTGAAAAGCCGCACAGAGAAGATCGTGGTGAAGGATTCGCTGTCGTTCAGCCTGTCGGTTATGGAAACACCCCACGGGCCAGTTATTACAAAGGTGCTAAAGCCATTTCCGAGAACACTTGAAGCAGTTTCTGTTTGGTGGAACTACCTGAAATTTCCTTCCAGGGCACTTGAGTCAATGTATGCAATTAACCATGCCCGTTCAATGAAGGAGGCAAAGGATGCCGCAGCCTTGATTCACGCACCGGGTTTAAATATTACCTATGGTGACCGCGAAGGTAACATAGCCTGGTGGACTGCGGTAAAGCTGATCAAACGGCCAGAAGGCACCTACTCCCGAAGGTTTCTTGACGGGGCATCCGGTAACGATGAAATGCAGGGATATTATGATTTTTCAGAAAACCCCTCCCTTGAGAACCCTGCATCCGGCATTGTTGTCTCAGCCAATCAGCAACCCGATTCAAATGGTTCATTTAACCGGTATTCCGGATATTATGTGCCATACGACAGATACACCAGGATATCGAAAATACTTAGTCGCAGAAAGGAGTTCACTGTTGATGACATGAAGAAAATCATGACAGATGACACGAGTGATGTTTACATGAAAACCGGTAAATGGCTGAGAACCATCCTGGGCGCAATTCAGCAGGATGCCATCCGTTCTGAAGCGGCGAACCGCATTTCATCATGGGGTGGAGAACATAAAAAGCAAACAGCCGGCGCCATTATTTATTACAAATGGATTTACCATATTCTGCGACTGGCCATGAGTGATAACCTGGGCATGCCATTGTTTGAGCATTACATGAATACCCATTTCATGAAAACCACCTCAATTGATTTCATCAATAATTTAAACTCCGTTTGGTGGGACAATAAATTTACGCGACGCACCGACTCTAGGAGCGATATTATAACCGAAGCCTGGAAAGTTTCGATGGATGAACTCATTTCTCAACTGGGTAAAGACCTCTCAAAATGGAATTGGGAAAGGGTACATCAGGTTGAGCATCGTCATCCCCTGGGGCAGAAATTCCCGCTGAATGTTTTATTTAATATTGGTCCTGATTTCGTTCCGGGCGGCAATGAAACCATCAACAATACCGGATTCAAAATAAATGTTTATGGTGATTATAAAGTTGAATTCGGCCCGGCAATGCGACGCATTATAGATTTTTCAGACATAGATAATAGCCAAAGCGTGCTTCCAACCGGACAGTCGGGTTATTTTCTTGCGCCCCATTACAGCGATCAATCAAAACTTTATGCGAATAACGAATTTCGCCGGCAACTGATGGATAAAAATGCCATCGTTCAGCAGGCCGCAAATAAATCGCTCAAGCTTAAACCGACACCAAGGTGATGTAACTTTGACGAAATAAACCAACACCCTATGAAACACATTAAAATAATTTTCAGTGCCGCACTATTAGTGCTTTCATCTGCTGTTGTTGCGCAGGATGCCAAAAAATCTTCCATGACAGCCACCCGTAGATCAGAACGGGTTAGCCCATTAAAAACGGTGAGTGCCAGCCTTGCTGATTTGCAGATGAGCATTGAATACAGCTCACCGGCAGTTAAAGGGCGTACCATCTGGGGCGAGCTGGTGCCTTACGGAAAAATTTGGCGTACCGGCGCGAATGAAGCCACCACCATTGAATTTAACAGAGATGTGCTGGTGAATGGTAACCGGCTAAGAGCCGGAAAATATGCCCTGTTCACCATTCCGGGCGAGCAGGAGTGGACCGTGATGCTGAATACAGCACCCGATCAGTGGGGGGCATTCAAATATGATGAAGCAAAGGATGCCCTCAGGTTCACAGTTAAACCGGAAAAAGCTTCATCGTTCAATGAAAGGCTGACTTTTGAGGTAAAAAATGACGAACAGAAAAAAGCCATAACGGTGACTTTACTTTGGGAAAATTTAACGATTAGCTGGGAAGTGAAATAAAACCATTCCTGCTTGTCGCTAATGAGCCTAAGTCTGCAGCCGCATGCTGATTATCTCACTGAACGTTATTCTCTTTTTCAATGCGCAGGCCTATCTCCATGATAAAAGGTAAAACGGGGCTGCGCATGGCCTGTTCGATTGAAAAATGATAAGACCCTTTGCGGGGAAATCTCAATCCTTTTCTGAAAAGAATCTGGTGGTCAAAAATATCACCCA
>JBIICM010000066.1:0-12287 GCA_044238875.1 Flavobacteriales bacterium
TTCACGTGCCTGCGACCATGCTCCGGCCGTTTCCTCAAGCTGTTCGTACCATTCACTGCCAAACTTCCTGATAAGTGCATCCTTCAGAAACCTGTAAACAGGCACCTGTAAAGCTGTCCCGCATTGACAGGCTGCCCCGCAAATTTCCCACTGATGGTAATTCAGGGCTTCTGTTCCCGGTAGTTGCAATACCCTGATCGGGTAAAGGTGACAGGATATGGGTTTTCTGAAATGCGTTTTTCCGGCCTTCCAGGCTTTCTCAATGCCACAACTGGCGGTACCGTCTGGCTCAAAAACCACGTATGCACATTCACGTCCTTCCACAAGCGGAGTCACAAGATCCCCTTCCTCATCAACGGTAAACGCTCCTTCTTTTTCCAAGGCAAGCAGCCCTCTGGCATTTAAAAATGGCTTGATGTGCTCCAGCTCTTCCTCGAGGGTTGAAACTTCATCAAGGCTGAGCGGGGCACCGGCATCGCCTGAAACGCAACACTGGCCTTTACAGGCATTCAGGTCACAAACAAACTGCCGCTCCAGCACATCTTCTGATACCAGCACGTTTCCTACAGCTAACATGGCGTAAAGTTAATTCCATTTACGTATTGTATGGTTTGAGGCCATAGAATTTGACCAAATACTCAGGCTGTTGACTGAATAAGGCAATTAGGTAATGACACAGCCACAAAATGTTTGATGATTTTCTAAATTGCGCCCCTGTTCAATTATATGAATCCCACATGCTAAGCGCTGAAGATCTGTTTAAAAAAGTTACTGCCCACGCCAAGGAATATGGTTTTGTTTTTCAATCATCAGAAATCTACGACGGTCTTGGCGCCGTTTATGATTATGGCCAGAATGGTGTTGAGTTAAAAAACAACCTGAGGGAGTACTGGTGGAAGGCCATGGTGCAAATGAACGAAAACATAGCAGGCATAGATGCCGCTATTTTTATGCATCCCAAGGTATGGAAGGCTTCCGGACACGTTGACGGGTTCAGTGATCCGATGATTGACAATAAGGATTCAAAGAAACGTTACAGAGCCGACCAGTTGCTGGAAGAACAAATTGAGAAATATGGCCGGAAGGGCAAAACTGACAAAGCAGCTGCCCTGCAGGCGGATCTTGGCAAAGCATTAAACGATAATAACCTGGATGCGCTGAAAGAACTGATCGAAGCACATGAAATTGTTTGTCCGGTAAGCGGAACCCGCAACTGGACAGAAGTGCGGCAGTTTAACCTGATGTTCAGCACCCGTATGGGGTCGGTAGCAGATGAGAGCGATGTTGTTTACCTACGCCCTGAAACTGCGCAGGGCATCTTTGTGAATTTCCTGAATGTGCAGAAAACCGGCCGGATGAAAATCCCGTTTGGCATTGCCCAGACCGGAAAGGCCTTCAGGAACGAAATCATCGCCCGGCAGTTCATTATGCGGATGCGCGAATTTGAACAAATGGAGATGCAGTATTTTGTGCGACCGGGCACTGAACTTGAGTGGTTTGAGCACTGGAAGCAGACCCGGATGAAATGGCATCTGGCCATGGGTATTCCTGCCGGAAAATATCGTTACCACGAGCACGAGAAGTTGGCGCACTACGCAAATGCTGCAGTTGACATTGAATATGAGTTCCCTTTCGGGTTCAGGGAGGTAGAGGGCATACATTCGCGCACTGACTTTGATCTGAAACAACATCAGACCTTCTCAGGTAAGAAAATGCAGTATTTCGACCCTGAAACCAACAGTAGTTATATACCTTATGTGATTGAGACCTCTATCGGACTCGACAGACTGTTTCTGCTCACCCTTTGTCAGTCATACCATGAAGAGGAAACGGGAGATGGTGAACAGCGTGAAACCCGTGTGGTACTTTCCATCCATCCGGCGCTCGCACCGGTGAAAGCGGCAGTTTTTCCGCTTACCAAAAAGGACGGATTGCCAGAAAAGGCACGGGAAATCATGGACAGGCTGAAGCTCCTGTTCAATTGCCAATACGAAGAAAAAGACACCATTGGTAAACGCTACCGCCGGCATGATGCCATTGGCACCCCCTATTGCATCACGGTTGACCATGAAACGCTTTCAGACCAGACTGTGACTGTGCGCCATCGCGACAGCATGCAGCAGGAAAGGATTCCGGCTGAGAAACTGCCCGAACTGATTGGTTCAAGGGTAAGTTTGAACAGCCTGCTCATGTAACATTGCGTTGTTTTTTCTGCGGTTTATCCGCAACCCCCTGCATTCATAATCAGTATAAACCGAAAGATATCAATCCGGATTTACTGACATGTCTGATTTTTTTAACCAACGGCTGATGACCATCTGGATTGTTGATGACGACGATGTTATCACTTACATTACCCGACGACTGATTCATGCTGTAGATCCGGGCATTGAGGTAAGGGAGTTTTTGAGCGCTAAAATGGCACTCGAAAAGCTTCGTCTTGATGGCGAACCTCCGTCAATTATATTGCTGGATATCAACATGCCGGGCATTTCAGGCTGGACGTTTCTCGACCAACTCAACCAACTCAACCGTAAGGTTGCTGTATATATGTATTCTTCTTCAATTGATCCTGATGACATGAGAAAGGTCAGGCAATATGCTGTAGTGAAGGATTTTCTGCCCAAACCCCTGGATAACAAAACAATCAGGCGGCTTGTGGATGATCAAAGAGGCTGGCGAAAGGTATCCTGAACCGGAACGCCCTATCTTTGGCAGATGTTTGAGTCGGATTTATTTTTTTTCGGGCGAATGAACGCTGCGATCAGTTGAAGTGGTGATGAGGACTGGCTTTAAAAAGTTTTCAGAACACGAAGACGCAAATCAGGAAATGATTTTCGGGATACACCCTGTAACGGAGGCTGTAAAGAGCGGGCAATCGATAGATAAAGTTTTAATACAACAGGGTCTGCAGCATCCTCAACAGCATGAGTTGCGTAAAATGCTGCAGGCTGAGGATATCCCAATGCAGATTGTGCCCCGGGAAAAACTTGACCGGCTCAGCCGCCGTAACCACCAGGGTTTAATCGCGCTGGTTTCTCCGGTAGCCTTTCATCCGCTTGAAGAAATCCTTAACCGTGTTTATGAGGCGGGGCGCGACCCATTTATTCTGTTGCTTGACCGGGTAACTGACGTGCGTAATTTCGGAGCCATCTGCCGTACTGCATATTGCGCAGGTGTCGATGCGGTAGTAATTCCGGCCAGGGGTTCGGCCCGTATTGGCGGAGATGCTGTTAAAACCTCAGCCGGCGCCTTGCTGCATTTGCCGGTTTGCAGGTCTGCAAATCTGAAGGAAACCATTGAACAGCTGAAATCAAGCGGCCTGCAGGTGGTTTCAATCACCGAGAAGGCAAAAGAAGATCTTTTCGGGGCAACATTAAGCGGCCCCGTTTGTCTCATTTTGGGCTCAGAAGAAGATGGTATCAGCGGTGAATACCTGCGCCGCAGCGACCGGCAACTGTCTATTCCGATGGCAGGCCAGACCGGTTCACTGAATGTTTCGGTGGCGGCAGCGCTCGCTTTATACGAAGTGATGCGCAAGCGCCTGAAATAATTTGCCAAAGTTTATCATTTTCTCACAAAGCCGGCCAAATCTGTCAGCGGTTTTTTACTTTTGATAAATAATGTCGGCATTATGCGCATCCTTAAAAAAATTGTACTGGTAACCTTTTTGTTTCTCACAACGGTACTGGTTATTGCGTATTTCCTGCCATCGGGTTATACCCTGACCAGGTCGGCCGAAATCAATGCTGAGCCGGTTCAGGTTTACACCCTTGTTGCCAGTATCAGTCAGTGGAAATACTGGCATGAATTGCTGGAACATGCACATATTCAGAACGATGAAGCAAGCGACACGGCCTTGAATCAGGTAATTAAATGGACAGACGCTGAATCAACAAGCGGATCAATCAGCATAACCGACCGGCGGGAAGGCGTATTTGTCAGGGCAGAAATACAATTTGAAAAACCGTCCGGGATGTTCCGTAAAGAATTATGGAGCTTTGAAAGAACGGGTAACGGAACAAAGGTGAGCCTGCATAGCGAAGGCAATCTGCAATTTCCCTTTGAAAGACTTTTGGGTTTGTATATTCGTCGAAAAATTGAAACACAAACAGATAAATCATTGTTCCGTTTGAAACA
This sequence comes from Flavobacteriales bacterium, assembly GCA_044238875.1. GTDB lineage: Bacteria > Bacteroidota > Bacteroidia > M30B66 > M30B66 > JAIBAI01. Next base: position 4,141 of record JBIICM010000066.1, read on the forward strand.
ACTGGCTGAAAGCGGTCTTGAATAGTTATGAAAATTAAACACCTCAGCCTGCTTATGCTGGCATTTATATTCAGTTGCGAGGGCGCTTTTGCGCAATGCTATGCCTGTGAAACCTATGAAGAGGCCCTCAAATCATCGTCAGAAGTGAGGATGCTGCAATTAAAAAACACACCCGATAAGCCCGATGCCCGCATCGCGATCTGCCAGAAGTTACAGGTACTGTTTTGGGAAAATTCGGGGCTGAGCCAGTTACCGCCTGAATTGGCCAGCCTTCAGCACCTTACCGATCTTTCGCTGGCCAACAACACATTCAGTGATTTCCCCATGGTAATACTTAGTTTGAAAAACCTTAAAGTTATTAACCTTCAGGGCAACCGGTTTGATGATACCACCAAGGAGATGATCAGAAAAATGCTGGAACGGGAATTACCCGGAACCCGGGTGTTTTTGTAAGCACTTGCTCAACTCACCTTCTTTTGATGGCATAAAAGAGGTCGAAATAGCTTGAATTAGGTATTAGTGCTTAACAATAATAATTTGTTTTATAAAATTCTGGATAAACAAGGTGCTATATTTTAAGATAAACTAATTGGCAATTTATCCATTACTGTTTGCATGCGTGTAGCCTTAACACGCAGCTATACTTGAATTTGAGAAGAAGGCAAAAATGCGTGACAGATTTTTATATGCTGTTGTTGAAATATCAATTGGGTGATAGCGGATAAATTGTGTTCAAATTGTTTGATAATCTGTTTGGTAATTTCGTAAATTGGCAGCTTTTAAAAAGCCATGAAATCACTGAAACCAAAAGCAGAAAGAAAACGACAGCAAATCGTTGAGGCGGCAAGAAATTGTTTCGCACAATACGGGTTCGAACGAACTACGTTAGATGACATCGGATTGAAAATGGGTATGAATAAATCCTCCCTGTACTATTACTTTAAGAACAAGGAGGAAATTTATATCGAGGTAGTCTACCAAGAAGCAGATCGCGTAGTTGCAGATCTTCAAAAGGAAATTTCAAAATCGAAAGGGCCTGAGGAATGTATTCAATTCTACATGAAAAGGCGTCTTGCTTACTACAAAAAAATACTAAGTCTGCATAGATTAAGTGCAGACAGTCTCCGCGAAATGCAGCCAAGTTTTCATGCATTGTATGACAACATCCTGAAAAGAGAAATCACTTTTATCACCGAGCAACTAAAGGCGTTTACGATAACGATTGATGCCGGGCAACTGGAAAAAATCGCAGCCCTCATTATTTCATCGGCCGATGGAATCAAGCATGATGAAATAATTTACAATAAGAAGGACACTTACGACGAGCCGGATTATGCCAAAATTGAAAAGGAAACACGCATGCTCATCAAATTGATTTTGTTAGGTCTGGGTTCCATTGATGAAAAGGTGCCTCAGGCTATTCATGAAGTTGTAAATTGATTGAGTTTATAATTAACTTCCTTCAGCCGACCATGTTTTTTTGGTTTTAATGAACCAACATGGCCGGCTGAAGGTTATTTCAGGATGCGTAAATTAGTTTCGTTAATCGCTCCTGTTTTTGTTTTCAGCTTTAGCTGGTGTAATTGTAATTCAGGAAAAGGAATCAAAAACATGTCGGCTGAAATGGAGTCAGCATCATATCCGTCAGACACCGATACCGCTATATTTGCAGCGGGTTGTTTCTGGTGCGTTGAAGCAGTTTTTCAGGAATTAAATGGTGTGTTATCTGTTGAATCTGGTTACACCGGAGGAACCGTTAAACAACCCACCTACAAAGAAATCTGTACAGGTCTTACCGGCCACGCCGAGGCTGTGAGCATCCTATATAACCCTCAAAAAATCAGCTACAGGGAGTTGCTTGAAGTTTTCTGGCAAACGCATGATCCAACTACACTAAACAGGCAAGGCGCTGATGCCGGAACACAATATAGGTCGGCTATTTTCTATCTGAATGAAGCCCAGCAAAAGGAAGCCCAGTTTTATAAACAGAAGTTGGATGAAAACGCTGTTTTCTCCGGCAAAATTGTAACCGAAATTACCCCGTTTGACGGTAATTTCTATAAAGCAGAAGATTATCACCAAGATTATTTCAGCCAGAATCCTGATCAACCTTATTGCTCTTATGTGATCAGGCCCAAAATGGAGAAATTCAGAAAGGCCTTTAAGGAAAAGTTGAAAAAATAAATAAGTCAGGATTTCTGAAACGCCTTTGCTACTTTTAGGGTTGCCTTTAAAAAAATGACCGGTATCCCAAAATTAAGCTTTTTGCTTATCCTGCTTTCTCAAATAATTTGCGGAACTGCAAAAGCTACCCACATCATTGGTGGAGAAATCTATTATGATTGCCTGGGGAATGGCCGGTTCAAAATCACCCTGAAGGTTTACCGCGATTGTCTGAACGGGCAGGCGCCATTTGACGATCCACTTAATGTTTCAGTGTTTGATGCACAGGGCAGGTTCATCAGAAATATTGTGATGCCCCTTCCGGGCAGCCGACTGGTACCCCTGCAAAATCTGAATCCATGTTATCGCGATAACGCCAAAGTTTGTGTGGAAGAAGCGGTTTACAGTCAGGAGGTAACCCTCCCCTACATCGAGGGAGGCTATCAGCTCGCTTATCAGCGATGCTGCAGAAATGAGTCTATCCTGAACATTTTTCAACCCGGGGATACCGGCAGTACTTATACTACTTCGATACCTGGTTCGGCCTGGTCTGAATGTAATTCGAGCCCACGTTACAATCAGCTTCCCCCGATTATTCTTTGTGCCAACGATCCGATAAATTTTAACAACTCAGCCACTGACCCGGATGGCGATTCGCTTGTGTATGCCTTTTGCGAACCGCATGACGGTGCCTCGACCGTTGACCCGATGCCTGTTCCTTCTGCTGCCCCACCCTATGGATACGTTAATTTTAAACCACCGTTCAGTGCATTGCTTCCCATCGCTTCAAATCCCCCGATCAGCATAGATGCCAAGAGCGGACTGATCACCGGCAAACCCGGCGGACTCGGGCAGTATGTTATGGCTGTTTGTGTTTACGAGTATCGTAAAGGCGCACTGTTGAGCAGAAACCTGCGCGATTTTCAGTTCAATGTACTCATGTGCACAGGCGCTTCCGTTGCCGATTTTGATGCCCCGGAAGCGATCATTGAAAATGGGCTGGCGCCTTGCAAAGGCCTCGAAGTAAATTTTTTAAATCAGAGTTCAAATGCGGCTACCTATCTTTGGGATTTTGGTGTACCAGGCACCGAATCAGACCGAAGTAATCTGGTAAATCCGATTTTTATTTATCCTGATACAGGCCGTTACACCGTTAGACTGATTACCAATCCGGGCTATTCATGCGGAGATACAGCAACACTCGAAGTAGCTCTTTTCAGGGCGCTTCAGTTTAAAATTAAAGCGCCTGATGCACTTTGCCTGGCAAAGCACGAAGCCTTATTCACCCTTGAAGGCTCAATACCGAATGATGCTGATTACACATGGCGTTTTGACGGCCCTGCCACCCCATCTGGATCAACGCTCCCCGCACCCGGGAAAGTGGTTTGGGCAGATACCGGTCGTTTTTCAGTTAAGCTGCGCATTCGAACCCCGGTCTGTGAAGGCGCAGACTCTTCACGGGTTATTGTTTACCCGCCGCTGAAAGTGAATTTTGAGATTGATAAGCTTAGCAGTTGTGTACCCGCGATTGTAAGGATAAACGATTCTTCCCTGGTAAGCCCGGGAGCAATTTACCTTTGGGATTTCGGAGATGGCACAACCTCTTCTGAACCATCACCCGGCCATGTTTACAATTTACCGGGAATATATACACTAAAGCTCCGTGTAAACAATACCCTTGGTTGCAGAGATAGTTTCTATCAGGCATACCCCGATTATATTCATGTGAAACCACGGCCAATAGCCGCTTTAAGCGCCGATCCTGCACAAAATAGTATCCTCAGTCCTGAAATCAGATTTAACGATTTGAGTACTGAATCAATTGACACCTGGCTCAATCCGGGCGACGGCATCATGCTTGAAGAAGCCGACACACTCTACACCTATTCAGATACCGGATCGTACAAGGCTTTTTTGGTCGCAGTAAATGATGCGGGTTGCTACGATACCGCTTCGGTCATTGTACGTATAAACCCTGTATTTGCTGTATATGTACCCAATACCTTCACCCCTGACGGCGATGGCATCAACGATACTTTTGGGCCGCGCGGAGAGGGTTTCACGGATTTCCTATTCAGTATTTACAGCCGTTGGGGTGAGGAAATATTTTCAACCAGAAATCCCCAACAAGACTGGGATGGTACCGCCTCAGGAGGAAAAAACATGGCTCCTGTTGACATTTACATATACCAGATTAAATTAAAAGGGCCCGATAAGGTAACCAGAACTATCGTAGGAAAGGTATTGCTGTTGCACTGATAGCTGACATGTTAAGCTTTTATGAATTTAGCCGACACCCTGAATCCTCGCCTTTCTGCTCCTTCAACTTCGGGTTATTAAGATGGCGGTCTTTATCGCGGTTTGTTTTCTTTTGCAGATTGCAGGCAATGGCCTTCTCAAGATCAACCCCGGTCTGGTTTGCAAGACAGACCAGCACAAAAAGCACATCTGCCATCTCGTCGGCCATGGCATCCTGATTCTCACCTGCCTTGAATGACTGCTCTCCAAAACGCCTTGCCATGATTCGGGCAAGTTCGCCAACCTCTTCCATCAGGAGGGCCGTATTGGTTAATTCGCTGAAATAGCGCACCCCCATGGTGCTGATCCAGCGGTCAACTTCTTCCTGCAGCCTGCTTATTTCCATTTATTGTTCTGCCATGATTCCATGGCAGTTTTTAAATTTCTTTCCGCTTCCACATGGGCAGGGATCATTTCTCCCAACCTTTTGTTCAGCCTTTACCGGTTGGGCTTTTTGCGGAGTCTGAGGTCCCGGAGCTGCTAATTCAGACCTTCCTGTTCTGATCTGCGGGGCTGGTCTGGGAGGGGTCTGCATGGCAGGCCTTGCCTGAACCTGAGGCGCATTTGCATTTTGGTGCGGCAAATTGGCCTTCATCAGAAAAGCGGTGATCTCTTTACCAACCCTACCCAACATTTGCTTAAACAGATTAAATGATTCAAGCTTGTAAATCAGCAGAGGGTCTTTTTGCTCATATACAGCATTTTGAACACTCTGCTTCAACTCATCCATCTCGCGGAGGTGTTCTTTCCAGGCTTCGTCGATATTGAGCAGCGTTATACTTTTTTCCAGTGCGGCAATAACTTCCTTACCACCTGTTTCAATCCCTTTTTTCAGATTAACAAGCACCTGAACGCCTTTGATACCGTCTGTAAGGGGTATCAATATATTTTCGTATGTAGCTGATTGTTTTTCATATACATCAGTGATTACCGGCAAAACGTTGGCGGCAATCGCAGCTGATTTGCGGGCATAATAATCGGCTGCTTCATGGTAGAGTAAATCAGCCAGCTCTTCCGGCTTCTTTTTCAGAAAATCATCCTCAGAAATTCCTGTATCAATTGAAAATATGCGGATTACCTCCAGCCTAAAACCATCATAATCACGTGTGTCCTGATACTCCTGCGCAATGCTCTCTGCTGCCTCCACCATCATGTTGGCAATGTCAACGGCAAGCCTGTCGCCGTAAAGGGCATTTCTGCGGCGCTTATAAACCACCTCCCGCTGAGCGTTCATCACATCGTCGTACTCAAGCAGCCGCTTTCTGATTCCAAAATTGTTTTCCTCAACTTTTCGCTGGGCCCTTTCAATGGAACTGGTAATCATTCCACTCTGAATTACCTCTCCCTCCTTCATGCCCAATCTGTCCATGATGCGGGCGATTCGTTCAGAACCAAAAAGGCGCATCAGATCATCTTCAAGCGAGACAAAAAACTGCGAAGAGCCGGGGTCACCCTGCCTTCCGGCGCGTCCGCGCAGCTGTCGGTCAACCCGGCGTGACTCATGCCTTTCGGTGCCGATGATGGCGAGCCCTCCGGCCTCCCTTACACCCGGCCCCAACTTAATGTCGGTACCCCGGCCTGCCATGTTGGTGGCGATGGTAACGGTTCCGGTTTGTCCGGCCTCTGCAACAATCTCTGCTTCACGCTGGTGTAGTTTGGCATTCAGCACATTGTGTCGGATGCCCTTTAGTTTGAGCATCCGGCTAAGTAACTCTGATATTTCAACAGATGTTGTACCCACGAGCACCGGACGCCCCTTGCCGGTTTCACCAACAATGGTGTCAATTACCGCATTGTATTTTTCCCTTTTGGTCTTGTAAACCAGATCTTCATGGTCTTTCCTTGAAATTGATTTATTCGTAGGAATAACAGCAACATCCAGTTTGTAAATATCCCAGAACTCCCCTGCCTCTGTTTCTGCTGTTCCGGTCATACCCGCCAGCTTGCCATACATCCTGAAATAATTCTGAAGGGTTACGGTGGCATAGGTTTGTGTGGCCGCCTCAATCTTCACATTTTCCTTGGCTTCAATGGCCTGATGCAGGCCGTCGCTATAGCGCCTCCCGTCGAGGATACGGCCGGTTTGTTCGTCCACGATCTTAACCTTACCATCCATCACCACATATTCAACATCTATCTCGAATAGTGTGTAAGCCTTCAGTAACTGATTGATGGTGTGGATTCGTTCGGATTTCACGGCGAAATCACGAAGCAACTCGTCCTTTTTCTGAATCTTCTCCTGCTGGTCACTGATATTTTTTTCGATGGAAGCAATTTCAGAACCCACATCGGGCAGAACAAAGAATTCAGGGTCTTCACTTACGCCTGTAATCAGTTCAATTCCCTTTTCGGTAAGTTCAATGGTGTTGTTTTTTTCATCAATCACAAAGAAGAGTTCCTGATCAACCTTGTGCATCTCCTTCGACTGATCCTGCAAATAAAAATTCTCGGTTTTCTGCAGCAGCAATCTTACCCCCGGCTCGCTGAGGAATTTAATCAGGGCCTTGTTCTTTGGGAGCCCTCTGTGTGCCCTGAGCACGGCCATGCCGGCTTCTTTTTCGTTCTGTCCGAATTGTTTTTTCGCATCGGCCAGAATGGTGTTGATGTAGTTTTTTTGCGCGTTTACCAACTTTTCTATCCGGGGCTTCAGGGCAAAGAACTCCTGGTTTTCACCTTTTGGGGTGGGCCCTGAAATAATCAGCGGCGTTCGTGCGTCATCAATCAGTACCGAGTCAACCTCATCAACAATGGCATAGTTATGGCCACGTTGTACCAGATCCTCAGGGCTTCTCGACATATTATCGCGCAGGTAATCGAAGCCAAACTCATTGTTGGTGCCAAAAGTAATGTCGGCAGCATAGGCATTGCGCCGTTCCACTGAGTTTGGCTCATGTTTGTCAATACAGTCAACGCGCAGACCATGAAATTCATAAAGGGGCCCCATCCACTCTGAGTCACGCCTTGCGAGGTAATCGTTTACTGTAATCAGATGCACCCCCTCGCCAGGCAGCGCGTTGAGATAAACGGGCAGGGTGGCCACAAGGGTTTTACCTTCACCTGTTGCCATTTCTGATATCTTACCCTTGTGCAACATGATACCGCCAATCAGCTGTACGTCATAATGCACCATGTCCCAGGTAATCGTGTTACCTGCCGCCTCCCAGGTGTTTTGGTAAACAGCTGTTTCGCCTTCTATGTGCAGGTAATCGCGGTTCACAGCAAAATCCTTATCAAGGGCCGTGGCGGTAACGGTTATGGTCTCGTTTTCCTTGAAGCGACGAGCCGTCTCTCTGATTACAGCAAATGCTTCGGGAAGCAATTCCACCAAAATATCTTCTGTTTTTTCCCGGATTTTTTTCTTGAGCCTGTCAATGGCATCATAACGCTGCTCTTTCTCCAGAAAGTCCATATCCGGATTGGCATTCAGCTCGGCCTGCAGGCCTGCTATCTCATCTTTTTCAGCTTTGATACCGGCAGCTATGCGCTCCCTGAACTGGCCGGTTTTGGCGCGTAGCTCGTCGTTGCTGAGCGCCTGCATACCGGGATATATCTGCCGTATCTGGTCCAGCAGCGGGTTGATTTCCCTGAGATCACGCTCGGCTTTGCTGCCAAGTATTTTTCCAAACAGGGAGGCGATGGTCTTAATCATGTCGGATTTACATTTAATTCAGGCGCGCAAAATTACT
>JBIICM010000217.1:0-3548 GCA_044238875.1 Flavobacteriales bacterium
TCACTGAACCCAGCGAGGGCTACCACGGACTTAAATTCTGGGATGTTTTCGGAGAGGGCAATCCGCTGGGGCTGCCCAATATAGCATTCATAATCAAGGCAAGGGTGGAAGGCCTCAGAGATTTGGGTCCCTCACTCAGTCCGTTCAACAGCTTTTTATTGCTTCAGGGGCTTGAAACGCTTTCGTTGCGTGTGCAGCGGCATGTTGACAATGCACTAAAACTTGCGAAATGGCTCAAAGCACAACCCGCGGTTGAAAGTGTGAATTATCCGGGTTTGGAAGAAAGTCCATACCATCAACTGGCCCTGAAATACCTCCGGAACGGATTTGGCGGGGTACTCAGTTTCAAGGTAAAAGGCGGAAAGGATAACGCTGATGCCGTGGTAAACAACCTTAAACTGGTAAGCCATCTTGCCAATGTGGGTGATGCCAAAACATTGATCATCCATCCGGCCACTACTACACACGAACAATTGAGTGAGGCCGAACAAATTGCCGCCGGTGTTGTTCCGGGTGTACTCAGGGTGAGTGTAGGCATTGAATATATTGACGATATTACCGCCGATTTCAGTCAGGCTTTCGACAAGGTTTTTGCGCTACAGGAAGCCTGACCCAGCTAAGAAGATGCCGCTTAACCATTTTAACCTGAAAGGGAAATTCAGAACGGAGTCGGGCTTTGATTTTCAAGGTCTCCGGCTGGCCTATACAGTGCATGGAACACTCAATGAACAAAAAACCAATGTGATCTGGGTGTTTCATGCGCTTACAGCCAACAGCGATCCGGCTGAATGGTGGCCCGGCATGGTGGGAGAGGGCTGTGTGTTTGATCCACATAAATATTTTATCATTTGTGTGAACATGCCCGGTTCATGTTATGGTAGCTCAGGGCCGCTTGATACCAATCCCGATACAGGAAAGCCATGGCACCATGATTTTCCGCTATTCACCATCAGTGATATGGTAAAGGCCTACCGGCAATTGCGCGACCAATTAGGCATCAAGTCGGTGGAGCTGGCCGTTGGTGGCTCAACCGGCGGCATGCAGGCGCTTGAATGGGCCATCCAGGAACCTGATTTCATCCGAAAGCTGGTACTCATAGCCACCAGCGCGCGGCACAGTCCCTGGGGCATCGCATTCAATGCTTCCCAAAGAATGGCCATTGAAGCCGATCATACATGGATGCAACGAACAGATCAGGCAGGCATCGAAGGAATGAAGGTAGCCAGAAGTATAGCGCTGATTTCATACCGTAGTTATGAGGCTTATGGTTCCTCACAACAAGATGATTCTGAACAGTTGCAACACTACAAAGCCGAATCTTACCAGAAATACCAGGGAGAAAAGCTCTCTAAACGTTTCAACGCATTCAGCTATTACCAGCTGAGTCTGGCAATGGATGCTCACCATGCAGGCCGGCACCGTGAAAGTATTGAAGTCGCCCTTGGAAGCATAAAGGCCCAGACACTCGTCATCGGTATTTCAACAGATCAGCTGTTTCCGCCGGCCGATCAGCAATTTCTGGCAACACACGTTAAGGGCTCAAGGCTTGAAATCATTGACTCGCTTTATGGCCATGACGGCTTTTTACTTGAGTTTAATCAACTCAGCAAGCTCATTTTAAACAACCATTTTTTATAAAAAATCATTCATGTCAAGAAAACACCTCACCCTTGGCTTATTCGGCTTTGGTACCGTAGGCAAAGGTTTGTATGATGCGCTGCAGATAACGCGCGACCTGCGCATTGATATCCGTAAAATAGTGGTTAAAAACCGTAACAAACCGAGGGCGCTGCCCACTTCACATTTTAGTTATGATCCTGAAGAAATTCTGAGCGATCCTGAAATAAATGTTGTTGTTGAGCTGATTGATGACGCAGACGCTGCCTTCGAATTTGTATCCAAGGCATTAAGTCGCGGCAAGGCGGTTGTTACCGCCAATAAAAAACTGGTGGCAGAGCATCTCGAAACCCTGATTGAATTGCAAAACCGGCATAATGTCCCCCTGCTTTATGAAGCCGCCTGTTGTGCATCCCTGCCGGTGATCAGAAACCTGGAAGAATACTACGACAATGATTTACTGCGATCAGTTCAGGGTATAGTAAACGGCAGCACCAATTATATTCTTTCGAAAATGTTCGACCAGAACCAGACCTACCAGGAGGCACTTGAACAGGCGCAGCAGAAAGGGTTTGCCGAAAGTGATCCCCGCCTTGATGTAGAGGGTTTTGATGCCAAATACAAGCTGCTCCTGCTGTTGCTTCATGCCTTTGGTATAAAAGCCACTCCTGATCAGATCTGGACCCTCGGGATTCAGCGGATAGGCAGCCTTGACGCACGATATGCGAAAGAAAAGGGGCTCAGGATTAAACTGGTTGCCCAGGCGCGAAAAATGAATGATCGCCTCATCACATTTGTGGCGCCCCAGTTTGTGAGTCCGCGCAGTAAACTTTATTTCACCAATGAAGAGTATAATGGCGTGCTGGTTGAAAGTTTTTTTGCGGATAAGCAGTTTATAGAGGGTAAAGGGGCAGGGGCCTTCCCAACAGCATCAGCTGTTTTGAGCGATTTGTCGGCGCTTACCTACGATTACAGGTATGAATACAAAAAAACAAAAAGCAGCAGCGGACTGAAAATAACCACAACGTTCCCCGTAAAAGTTTTTGTGAGCCATCCTGCCGGTGAACTTCCTGCCAATGACTTTATGACGGTGGATGAACAGTTTTGCAGTAAAGGTGAACAATACATCATTGGCACCATTCAATTTGACACGCTGATAAACGCATCCTGGTTAAAGCATTCGAGTGTTATATTTACTGAGGACACTTTTGATTCTTTTGAAACTTCGCGAGGAGCCCAATAAGTGTACTTGCCCAGATCCGGGTTGATTTGCCTTATTGATCAGCGTTACCCAAAAAACCATTCCTTTGCAAAACGCCGGAAACGTTTTTGAAAGAGATTGCGTTATATTTGGAAATGAAATACCTGCTGATCGTTATAAGCCTGCTTTTATCTGCCGCAGTAATTCATGCGCAGGAAACACCTGAAGAGGCTGCAACACGGCCCGATACCGATGAGCAGCTGGCCGGTCAGTATTACGGAGGATCTCAATGGGCAAAAGCGGCCGACCTTTACGAAAAACTGTTTGAAATATCTCCTGCCGCTTTTTACTATACACAATTACTGAACTGCTACATCAACCTGAGCGATGGCAAGTCTGCCGAAAAGCTTGTACAGAAACAAATACGCAGAAACAACAGGCAGCTGAACTACCTGGTAGATCTTGCATACGTGTACCAGAAAACCGGTGAAGATCAAAAAGCGGAAAAACAATACGAAAAGGCATTGAAGGCGCTTGAACCTGAAGATCAGCGACAGGTTATTGATCTTGCCGCGGCTTTTGAGCAGCGCGGACAGCCTGCCAGGGCTATTGCCACTTACCTTTCTGCACGGAAAGCTATAATGGGCGGATACCGTTACAACCTTGAACTGGCAAAGTTGTACAGCAAGCAAAATGATCTGCCCGGAATGATTGATGAGTACTGCGAATT
>JBIICM010000248.1:0-12200 GCA_044238875.1 Flavobacteriales bacterium
ACAATACCATCGCCAACCTGAATTTCAATGCCATTGCGCAGCCGAGAACACTGAATGGAATTACGGCAGCACTTACAGTAGCTACCGGAACAAGTTCAATCCGGAACAATACAATCAGGAGCCTGAACAACGCCGCAACAGGTGCAGGTACCATAACCGGAATCAGCGCAGCGGCTTCGACGCATGTATTGAATATATCCGGTAATACCATTGGAGACGCCACCAATGCAACCAGCATCCAACATGCGGGTACAGGTGCATTTACAGGAATTACCGCTACCCCCACGGCTTCAGGAAACATTATTTCTGACAACAATATCGGAGGGGTCACGATCTCAAATACGCTTAATACTTCGGTATTCAATGGTATCAGTGCTTCAGCAGGAACTGCAAGTCCGACTGAAATCGCCAACAACAGGGTTCAAACAATAACCCATAACGGAAGTACAGCAGGAGTTGGATTCAACGGAATCAGTGTAACAGCAGGAAATGTGTATGTAGGGGTTCGTCAGAATGGCACCACTGCCGCCGGCAACACCATTGGTGGAGCATCCAATCGTCAGATCATTTTTGGCGGCACCGGATCTAGCTATAACTTAACCGGTATTAGTGTAACATCAGCCTTCAGTTCACTGATTTCAAACAATACAGTGAGTGATTTCTCCGGTACAAGTAATTCGATAAGTGTATCGCATAACTTCCGTGGTATTGTGGCCGGTCTCACCGGTGCCTCAATGAGCAGTACCCTGAACAACAATACAATCAGAGCAGTTACACTCTCAGGTACTAATAATATTAGCGGTATTTTCAGCGGAATAGAAATTTCAACCGGTTCAACCCATCAGCTCACCATTAATAATAACACCATCGGTGATCCTGCTGTAGCAAATAGCATACAAAATGCGGGAGGAGGAGCCAACAACGGCATCAACCTGATTGCCACTACAGCCAATGCCAATACATTGAATAACAATACCGTGGCAGGGTTCAGCATAACTGGTCAGGGGCCATTCACAGGTATCAATTTGCAAAGTGCCGGTGCAACCACTGCTACTGCAGTAACCAATAACAGGGTGCGCCGTGTGAGTATGACCAGCCCGAACGGATTGGCCACCTTCACCGGTATTAATGCCGCCACCGGCCGCTATGATATCGGCACAGCCGGTAACGGTAATATTATTGGTAATCCGGCAGTTGCAAATGATATTGATATCGCCACAATCGGTTCAATCATCGGTATCAATAGCAATCCATCTGTAGGTTCAACTGTGGTTGGCAATACAGTGGCTTGTATGCGATCAAACACTAATAGTACAAATACCACATCGCAAATGCGTGGTATCAATCATGGATCAACGATAGCCACTGTAACAGCCAATACTGTTAAAAATCTGGTTTCATCGAATCTGAATGCTGGTACCGGAGCCAATGCTTCGCTGGTGGGTATTAACATTTCGGCCAACGTACAGGGCAATGTGGTTATGCAGAATACGGTTCAGTCGCTGGTGAACACAAGCGCTGCAGCTACATCTGTAATTGGAATTCAGTATTCGGGAAGTACTGCTGCTACTGCTCCTTTCAGTTATGTGGGCAGAAACTTTATACACTCACTCTCGGCCTCAGATGCTGCTGCAAGCGTATTTGGAATCAATAAAACAGGAGGCTTCGCCACCTATCACAACAACATGATCCGTTTGGGTATTGATTCAACCGGTGCCGACATCACCACCGGATTAACCTTTGTGGGTATCAATAAAAGCCAGACCACCGTTGACAATTATTATTATAACTCAGTGTATATCGGAGGTTTGGGTGTAAATGCTTCTTCCGCCAATACCTTTGCATTCAGAAGACAAACTGTACAAGCTTCAGGAACGGCCGATGTTGTATCCAGCAACGTGTTCTTTAACGCTCGTTCAAACAACGTTTCAGGTGCTTCAAGGCATTACGCCATCGGTACCGGTACTGCTACCTTCCTCACATCAAACAACAACTTGTTGTATGCACCAGGTACTGATGGGGTGGTTGGAAACAATGGAGCAAGCGACTTTGTTTCCATTACAAATTGGAAAACCACCGGCTTTGACGCCCTCAGCGGCAGCGATGACCCCCAGTTTGTAAGTGCAACAGGCAATGCCTCAGCTGTTGATCTGCATATATCTTCAACGGTTGCCAGCCCTAGTCCGGTTGAATCAATCGGTGCTGTACTCACCCTGCCTGCTGCAATTACTGATGATTACGATGCTACAGGTACACGTACTGGTCCATATCCTATTGCAGCTTCCAACGGCGGAGGTTTTGCACCGGATGCCGGAGCAGATGAAGGTGACTTCTATCCGAAAGACCTGTTCCCGCCGGTGATTACATACACCCCGCTCACCAATACCACTTCGCAGGCCAGCAGAACCTTAACCAGTTTTGCCACCATCACCGACTACTTCCTCGGAGTAAGCACAACTGTAGGGGCGCGCCCGCGGATTTATTACAAAAAACATTACGACAACAATACTTTTGCAGGCAACACATCCGCCAATAATGGATGGAAATTTGTTGAGGGTACCCTGGCCAGCGGAACAAATACCAATGGCATCTGGAGTTTCAGCATTGACTACAGCCTGCTCACCGGTGGCGGAGTTCAAACCGGAGACTTTATACAGTATTTTGTTGTAGCACAAGACAATGCATTGGTCCCCAATATTGCGCTCAACTCCGGCTCGTTCACGCTGGTTCCTGCCGGTGTAGCCCTTACCTCTGCTGCATTTCCGCTTACAGGTACAATTAACGAATACCAGATACTGATTCCGTCAGGCACAACTGTGCTTACGGTTGGAGATCAGCCCGGAGCCAACTACCCGGCCCTAACTACTGCCCGCGGTATCTTCCAGGCTATCAATAACAGCACACTTACCTCAAACTTGCAGGTAGACATTGTGAACAATATCACGATTGAAGATGGTTTTGCCGGTCTGAATCAGTTTGCTTCTTCGTTTACGCTGAATCTGCAGGCAAGTCCGGCCGCTACTGTGAGAACAGTGAGCGGTATCTATGCTAATGGCACCGAAGGTATGATTCGTCTGAACGGAGCCGATCGAGTTACCTTTAACGGCGGTTCGGGAACAGAACGCAACCTGGTGTTCATCAATAATGATGAAAATAGTGGTGGTGGCGTGTTGCACCTGCTGAACGATGCTACCAACAATAGTTTCAATAACTGCCGTTTCAGCAATGGCGTATGGTGGTTAAGCGGATACAACAATGGCGGCAGCAATGGAACGATAAATATTTCGTCTGCCACCGGAACCACAGGTAACGACAACATTACCATAAACAATTGCGATCTTGGAAACAGCGCCTTCAACAGAGCCGCTATTAACAGCGTGAATGTTTCCGGAACTATTGCAAATGATAATATTGCCATTACCAATTGTAACATTTTCAACTTTGGTCATGGTGATGTTTCCAATGGTATAAATGTTACCTCACCTGGTATAAACTGGAACATCAGCAACAACCATTTCTATTATAATCTTGCTGCAGCCC
Organism: Flavobacteriales bacterium; assembly: GCA_044238875.1. Taxonomy (GTDB): domain Bacteria; phylum Bacteroidota; class Bacteroidia; order M30B66; family M30B66; genus JAIBAI01. Next base: position 3,541 of record JBIICM010000248.1, read on the forward strand.
AAACAATTGGTGCGCAAACAGCCATCAATTTCTCACCCGGTTCTGCTTCAATCGGTAATACCATCAGCGGAAACTTCATCGGAGGTTCGGCTGCCAATGCAGGCGGTTCTCCCTGGATCAACATTGATCAGGGCAACTTCCCATTTGTAAAAGGTATTGTGGTAAATGCCGGTACGGCAGCTAATGCTACATCGGTGCAGGGCAACACCATTTCTAACTTCAACCTGTATCCCTCTAATCCGGGCGTTCAGAATGGTTGCCGGTTCACGGGTATTACAATCAACGGAGGATCTGTAAATCTGGGCAATACCACCGGAAATACTGTAAGTAATGTTTCGGCCAGCTTGCTGGGCGGTCCGATTAACAGGGCCGGTACGATAACATCAAGCGGTTCGTCAATCACCGGAACAGGTACCTCATTCTTAACGCAACTTTCTCCCGGAGATATTATTGAAACCTCAACCGGTACGGCCATTGGTATCGTAGCTTCGGTAACCAGCAATACCCAGTTGACGCTTACGGCCACTGCTACCAATGCCGTTACAGGACAAAACTTCAGGCTTGCGGCCGCAAACTATGTGATTACAGGTATTCGCAACACCAGCGCGAATGCGGTTAATTTGAGCAACAATACAGTTTCGGGACTTTCCAGTTCAATGCCGGTCGCAGGTATTGTAAGCAACAGCACGGCAGCTGTTACCGCCAATACCAATACAGTGCATACGTTGAACTCTGTTGATGATGATTACATGGGAACAGCTCCCGGCGGAGATCCAACCCGTTCGATAGCACTCGGTATGTCGCTCGAAGGCAATGTGAATGCCTCTGGTAATACGGTGTACAACCTTACCAGTTCCTTTGTTTTCGCATCACCCAGAGATTACGGCATCACCGGTATTTATTTCAGGCCTACCAATGCAGGGGCTGTACTTGAGAAAAGTTTTGTACATTCATTCAGTCTCGGCAGGCCGAGTGCCAATGCTTATATGAAAGGTATCGTGCTGGGCAGTGCTTCGAATACTACAGGTGCTTCGGCAACGCTGCGCAATAACATGGTGCGTTTGGGTGTAGATGCCGCAGGTGCAGGTGTAAACCAGGGCCTATACATAGCAGGTATCGAGAAAAACCTGAATGCGGCGGTTAACTTCTTCCACAACAGCGTACATATCGGAGGGGCCCCAAGTGCAACAGCTGCCAATACTTTTGCCCTTAACCGGATATTACAGCCGGCTTCAGGCAATGACGATGTGAGAAACAACATCTTCTCAAACACCCGCTCTAATACTGGTACCGGTACGGGTCGTCATTTTGGTTTGGTGCTGAATACCAACAGCAATATTGTGAGTGATTACAATATTTACCATACGCCGGGCACCGGCGGCAGCATAGCTTCTGTTGACGGAGGTACCACATTGCTATCCACATTACAGGCGCTGAACTTCACTGCTACGCTCGATGTCAATTCAGGCTCAGGCAATCCGAATTTTGTGCTGCCTGACGGTAACAGCGCAACAGTTAGCCTCAAGCTGAACAACCCCTCACCGGCTGAAGCAGCAGGTGTTCTGATTGCAACGGTTACTGATGACAGAGAAGGCGATGTGAGGTCAACCAATACCCCAACTGATATAGGCGCTGATGCAGGCTTATACACCCCTGAAGACATTATCCGTCCGGTGATCACCTACACCCCGATTACAGGTCAGGGTGGATGCGGCACAGCAGTTACAGGAACCCTTAACGCCACCATCACTGATGTCGGTACAGGCGTTCCGCTTACCGGTGGTAATGTTCCACGGATATACTTCAGGAGAATACTGCCCTCTGCCACAGCCTGGTCATCGGCAGCCGGCGTGAACACCAGTGGTACGGGTAACAATGGTACATGGGCATTTACTTACACCTATACACCGAACATAGGTGAAACCTGGGAATACTTTGTTGTAGCAGAGGATCAGGGTACAGTACCCAATATCGGTTATAACAGATACAATGCTACAACACCATCCGGCTTTGTAAATGTAAATACAGGCATACCACCCGGTACAGGACCTTCGAATGCAGATTCTTATATAATTAACCCTCCTTTGCCTAACACGCTCTATGTTGGGTCAGGGCCGGGCGGAACGCCGGGCGTTGATCAGTTTGCTACATTCAGTGATCTTTTTGCAGCACTCAATGGTTCGGCTATAAATGCCAATACAACCGTTATTGTTCAAAATACATCTATCACTGAACCGGCCAATCCTACCTTCCTAAACAGTATTACCTATTGCACGGGCGGTCCGTTTACACTAACTATCCAACCAGCAACGGCAACCACCTACACTGTTACAGGTGCTACAGGTAATACCGGAGCTCCTGGGTTGATCGGATTGAACGGGGCTTCTAATGTAATTATTGACGGTAGTTTGGGTGTGCCCGCCAACAGGTGGCTTCGCTTTGAGAATACATCAACTTCAAACAGCGTAATTATGCTGCGTGAAAATGCAAGTAACGTAACCATTAAGAATTGCGTGCTTGTGGCTTCCAACAGTAATAATTCGTCTGGTATTGTGCATATCGGTGGTGCCACAGCCGCAGGTACCGGCAACAGCAATCTGCTGATCGACAACAATAACATAGGAGGAAGCGGATTCTCAAGGAATTGTATTCTTGCATCGGGCTCAGCAACATCACCAAATCAAAATAATACTATCAGCAATAACAACATCTTCAATTTTGGAGGTTCGGGTTATTCGCAGGGTATCAGTATTCTTGGCGGTACCGGTAGTAATTGGAACATTACCGGAAACAGCCTTTACAATACAATTACCAATAGTTCAGGTGGTACGGTTTCAATTTATGCCATCCCCGGAGCCACGGTCAATAATGTAAATGTTACCGGCAATTTCATAGGGGGTAATGCACCACTTGCAACTGGTACCTGGACAAACTCTTCAAACGGCCAGGAAACCTATGGCATCCTGCTGAACGTGGGCACCGCCACCATCAGCAACAATACCATTCAGGGTATTCTTATGTCAAATTCTTCAAACAGTTTCTTTGTGGGTATTGATATTTATGGCAGTACAGCCGCTGTAATCAATAACAACACTATCGGTGGCGTTTTAGGTGTGAATTCCATTCAGGTGAATGGTAACACAGCCCAGATGGGTCAGTTGCGTGGCATCCGCAGTGCAACAAGTTCAACCTTAACGGTTACAAATAACTACTTTGGATACCTCACTTGCTTGGGATCCAATGCATTTGGTTATGGTAGTTATGTTCGATGTGTTGACCATACAGGATCAGGTAATGTGGTCATCACCGGCAATACTGTCAATGGACCCCAAAACGTTGCGAATGGTGCCAACACTACAGAGTCTTCGTTTGCTTTCAGAATTGCAAACACCAGTCTTCCGTCGGTTGTATCAGGCAACATCATATCGAATAACCTGATCAACGGCCCATGGATTCTTGGCGGAGCCCTATTCAGCGGCGGAGGATTGCGTTCAAGAGGGATATCTTTCTCCGGAAGATTCACCGGTGTGATTTCAAATAATAGGATTTTTGACATGTATTCTGACGAGGAGACTTATGGTACCCATGGAATAGAAATACTGAATAATGATCAGGGTACATTTACCGTAAGCAACAATCAGTTATCATTTGGTGACAGTGATCCTGCAACCAGCACAAGTCGTAAGGTGAAGTTCGGTATTTATGAAGAAAACAATGGCGGGGCCACGCTTAACATTTTCTATAACACCGTGCATATCAAGGGAGGCGAAGTCGCTGACAGGCCAAGTGCGGCTTTCCGCAGGCTTTCAAATACCGGTGCTGCCACACTGAATATTAGCAATAACATCTTCCTTAATTCACGAACAAACAGCGGTGGTTCAGCTGTTCACAATGCGGTATCATGCGAAGGTACGTTTGGCGCAACCGGATGGAATGCTAACCATAACTTCCTGGCGGCAAGATCAACCTCGCAAATTGGCAATTGGCTGGGAACAAGCACAAATTTTGCAACCTGGCAAACAAACAGCGGGGGCGATGCCAATAGTGTTTCTGCACAATCGGTTGTGACAGGCAGTTCAACAGCTACAACTGTGCGGGCCTCTGAACTGTTCGTTAACCTGGACAATGACCTGCATCTGAACCTCACACCGCCTGCAAGTCCTTATCCATTTGCTTTGGTGGCAGGTAAAGGCATACCCGTTGCTGTTACGGTTGATTTTGATAATAATCCACGTTCAACATCAACACCGCCGTCGGGTCCAACGATAGGTATTCAGGAAATTCCGCTCTGTTCGGGTGCGCCTCCTGTTGCAACCGCCACCCCATCGGCGTCTGCACTCTGTGTGCCGGGTACAGTTTCAATCAATTTGACAGGGCTTACCAGTATTGCGGGTCTTTCATTTGAATGGTTTTCTTCAACAACCGGATCTGGCGGGCCATGGACCTCACTCGGAACCACAGTGCTTCCCGGGCTAACAACTGGTATTATCAGTCAGGACACCTGGTATTATGCAGCGGTGACTTGTTCAGGCAATACCACCAATTCAACGGTAGCAGCAGTAACGCTGGTTCAAAACACCTTAACGGCCACCATTGCCTCTGCCCTGAATCCTGCCGGACCGGGTCCAATCAATGTGTGCTCTGGCGAAACTGTAACCTTACTTGCCGCTGGAGCGGGTTCTTATTCATGGACTTCAACACCGGCCGGCTTTACTGCAGCTACAGCAGGAGGTACGCACAGTCCGACCGTCACAACCACCTACAATGTGGTGGGTACCATTAGCGGCTGTTTGTTCAATACCAGCGTAACTGCAAGAATTATTGGGGTTACGGTTTCTCCGGCAACATCAACCATCAATCTGGGGGCGACACAAGTGTTAACGGCATCGGTCACCAATGCTTTAGGGCCTGTTACCTATGCCTGGAATCCCTGTTCTTCACTAAGTTCTTCAACGGTTGCCAACCCAACAGCCACGCCACAGGGCACCACTACATACACTGTAACAGTTTACGATGCCAATGGCTGTTCAGCTACCGCAAGTGGCACCGTGAGTGTTGAGGACCCCTCTGTTCCAACTTCTCCGGTAACACCCTCAACAGTTGTCAGCACTTATTTAGGTCCAGCCGGTTTCTGGAATAATTTTGCAAGTTATTTCGTTTCAATGACAGGTGCGGTGACCCTTGCAACTGCTACGACCAATAACTTTGAATTCCCTTCAAATTACAACATCGACCTGAGCGCTTTGTCGCCCGCATTCAATTTTAATTTCCTGGGCATAGATTACAACAATATTGGAGTGAACCCCAATGGATTCCTGTATTTTGGGGCAGCACCTCCGGTTAATACTACAGCGCCAATCGCTTCAACTGCAGCCAGCGATGGTATGATTTCAGCCTTTGGCACAGATCTGAAAGCCAGGAATGGTGGCACCATCCGTTATGCCATTAATGGTACTGCACCCAACAGAAGACTTGTTGTAGATTGGAGTGATGCCCAGGTGCAGTCGGCTGGATCAGAGTTCCTGCGCTTCCAGATTGTATTGAGTGAAAGTGATGGAGCAGGCACCAATCCAAACAGGGTTCAGTTTATTTATGATGATCAGTCCCCAATTTTGGTAACATCTCAGCAGGCATTGATTCAGGTTGGTTTCCGCGGTGCCACCAATGCTGATTTTACCGGGCGTCGCACCACCTCTGCTGTATCAGGTGCCTACGTATTAGGGAATGTGTTTAATAATTCAGCTATGACAGCAAACAATCAGGGTATACAATTTAGTTCTTCATTCCTGAATGCTCCATATCTAAATGATTGGTCAAGTATAACTTACGATCCTAGTTCTAGTTGTGTCACCGGCAAGACAGTAATTACTGCTTCCGGCTCAACAGATCTTTGTCCCTCAGGAAGCGTAGATCTTACCGCATCGGCAGGCATTACCTACCAGTGGTACCTTGATGGTGTTGCAATACCGGGACCAACAGGTATAGCACGCACCTTAACCGGGGTTACCACACCAGGACGTTATGTGGCACGCACCATTAATTCATGCGGCCTTGGCGCAGCCTCTTCGGTTACGCTGGTGACTACCAATCCAACGGTGACACCTTCTGTAGCATTGAGCTCTGTTCCATCACCCTTGTGTAGCGAGCCGGGTGCTGTTGTTACAGCCACCCCAACCAATGGTGGTTGTGCACCAACCTACCAGTGGCGCCTCAATGGTGTTCCGGTAACAGGTATTCCTGCCAATGCCACTACATACGCAAACAATGCGCTTAATCCGGGTGACCAGATTCAGGTGGTGATGACCAGCACTGAGTTGTGCAGAACAGGTGGGCCGACTTACGCTTCTAACACCATTACAAACGGTTTGTTGCCTGATTTGTCGGTGACCCAGCCAGCACTCAATTGTAACAATACTTCGCTCAACCTGAATTCAGTGACAGTTACTGACCTGAATGCTACCACGGGTACGCTTTCATACCATACTACACTGAGCGATGCCACCGACAATACAAATGCATTGACAATTCCGGCCACGGTGACCACCTCAGGCTCATACTGGGTGCGTAAAACCACCACAATCGGCGGTTGTTTTGATGTGGCTGAAATTGTGGTTGCACTTGATCCCAAGCCTGTTTTGAGTATTACAGCTCCGGCTGTGACCTGTGCTCCTGCAACCATCAACATCAGCCAGGGAGCAGGTCTGGTGAGTGACACCAGAGATGGTCTGGGCAGCAATGCAACAGGAACCTACAGTTACTATGGAAGTTCAGCTGATGCCAATGCAGCAGTGAACCCGCTATCACCCTTTAACCCTAATCTTGTTACGCAGGATGATCCAACTACCATCTGGATACGCAAGGAGAACGCAAGCGGGTGTTTTGATGTGAAGTCAATCAATACCAATATTGATTTCTGTAACCTTACCTGGTCTGGTGTTATTAACAGTGAATGGAATGTTGCAGGCAACTGGCTGAATGATGCAGGAGTTCCACCGTCTGCTCCGCCTACACTGTTTGACAACGTGTTTATTCCAGGTACTGCATCCCTGGCCGCCCAGACTCCACAACCGGGGGTTGATCCTGTAATTATAACTGGAGGTCTTAACGGTAATTGCCGTACCATTTACCTTTACACAGGGGCCAACCTCACTATAGAAACCGGCAAAGTGCTCAATGTAGCCGGCAACTGGACAGCCCAGACCGCGGCGGTGATTCAGGGCGAGGGTTCGGTGGTTATTAATGCAGGCTTTAATGCAGTAGACATCCTTGGTAGTACCACCTTCCCGCGGTTAATAATCAACAATCAAAATGATGTTCGACTTCAAACAGCAGGCAGTACAACAACCATTACCAGGGTGCTGGGGCTGCAAAGGGGCAATCTTATAACCAACGGCAGGCTTACACTTCGCTCTGATGCAACCAATACAGCCCTGATTGATAATTTCAGCCCAGGCTATTTCCCTGGCATCATCACCGGCAATGTAACAGTGAACCGTCATATTGCGGGAGGCCGTGGCTACAGGTATTTGTCCAACCCAATTAACCAGTCAGCTGGCCTAACCGTGCTAAACTTTGGTCCTTCGGTGAGCGGTCCTACCGGGGTGGTGTTTAACCCAAATCAAACCTATGGGCCCACCAATTTCCCCACCTGCTGGATATATAACGAGGAAACTATATCTGGTAATCCGCAATATGGTTGGGTATCGGCCACCACATCGGCTACATTATTGCAAGCCATGAAAGGCTATGCTGTTATCATCAGCGGTGCGCAGACCCTTTCGTTCACAGGTCCGCCCAATACCGGATCATTCAGTATTCCCATCACAAATACTCCATCTTTAAATCCGAGTGCAGATGGTTTCAATCTGATTGGAAACCCCTATCCATCTCCTGTTAGTTGGAATGCGATAATTGGATTGGCTGGAAATACCGGACAAATTTCAGCTGTGGTGAAACGTTTCTCAAGCACAACCATTTATGGTGGGCAATATGCAGACTGGAATGGCGTGGTGGGTACCAATGGAGCAAATGATAACATTGCATTGGGCCAGGCTTTCTTTGTGAAAGCGCTACTAGGAGCTTCCACTATGGTTATGCAGAATACGGTTAGAAGAGCCGAGCCTGCTGCCGGATTCTTCGAAGAGGCTCCACCCGCGGCTCCCAATAGTCTCATCCGTCTGAAAGTACTTGGTGAGATTGGAGGCGATGAGGCTGTTGTTTACATTGACAAGGCGGCAAGCGATCATTATGACAGTAAAATAGATGCGGTGAAGATGCTCGCAACCCGTCAGGGCATGCCCAACCTCTACACCCGTGCAAGTGATGATAATCTGTCGATCAATGCGATCAGCGAGCTTACTGCTGACAAGGAAATACCACTGGATATTGTAATTACACATAGCGGTTCTCACACCCTTGAGGTAGCTGAGCTTGTGAACTTTGATCCAACCGTGCAGGTTTATCTTGAAGACCGTGAAAAAGGAGTGTTCCACAACCTGCGTGTTGTCAATACCCTGCCACTTGATTTGAAAACAGGAACCTGCAAGAATCGTTTCTTCCTGCATCTCGGCCAGCCAGTTGCTGTAAACAGCAAGGCTGAAAGCTGTAAGCAGAACGATGGACAAATCTCGGTTGAGAACCCTTCAAACCATAGCTGGGAT
>JBIICM010000067.1:0-12102 GCA_044238875.1 Flavobacteriales bacterium
TCTGCACGGCCGCGCCTGCCACCATCAGTACCGCCTTTTTAAATCCTTTCAGCAGTATTTTTTCGGCTGCAAAAGGCGCATCTTCAGGTGCGCTGAAATCAGGCACAGCCATCAACTCAGCAGCAACATCCATGGCCGGCCCCATCAGATCCAGATCCCCTTTCATGGCACGTTTGAGCATCATATCCACGGCAAGCATGCGGTTGATTTCATTGGTCCCTTCAAATATCCGGTTGATTCTGGCATCCCTGTAAGCCCTGTCCATTGGCGCTTCAGCTGAATAACCCATGCCCCCGAAAATCTGCACACCCTCATCTACGACAAAATCCAGCGCTTCAGAAGCATGTACTTTCATCATGGCACATTCAACAGCAAACTGTTCGACACTTTTCAGCCTTGCCTTTCCACTTTCAATACCCTCTGCCACCAATTGATCAAAAGCATCATCAATGTTTTGTCCGATCCGGTAGGCTGCCGATTCTGACGCATAGGTTCTGATCACCATTTCGGCCAGTTTATGCCTGATGGCACCGTATTTCGATATAGGCCGCCCAAACTGTTCACGCTCGTTGGCATATTTAACCGCTGTGCCAATTGACTGCTTGCAACCACCTATAGCAGCAGCGGCCAGCTTGATTCTGCCGATGTTGAGGATGTTTACGGCTATTTTAAATCCGTTCTGGCGCTCTGATAGTAAATTTTCGACCGGTACCTGACAGTCGTTAAAGAAAACCTGTACGGTTGAAGATCCCTTGATGCCCATTTTTTTCTCTTCTTCATTGAGCGATAAACCGGGATAATTACGTTCAACGATAAAGGCACTCAGGTTTTCATCATTATCAATCTTTGCAAATACGGTATAAACATCAGCAAATCCCCCATTGGTAATCCACATTTTTTGTCCGTTAAGGATATAGTGCTTACCATCTGCACTTAAAACAGCTCTGGTTTTGGCACTGTTGGCGTCAGAACCAGACCCCGGCTCGGTGAGGCAATAAGCGGCCTTCCATTCACCGGAAGCAAGTTTGGGGATGTATTTATTTTTCTGATCATCGGTACCGTAGTACAAAATAGGCAGCGTGCCAATACCTGTATGGGCTGAAAGCGCTACTGCAAATGAAAAACCGGAGCCCGTGACCTCTGAAACCAGCATTGATGTATTGAAGTTCTTCCCAAAGCCGCCGTAGGCTTCAGGCACAGAAACACCCAGCAGACCCAGGTTTCCCGCTTTTGTGAGCAATGCCGGCATCAGCCCGGGTTCAAGCGCATCAATCCGGTCAAGATGCGGAAACACTTCAGCATCAAGAAAATCACGCGTACTGCTGATGATCATTTGTTGTTCTTCATTCCATTCTTCGGGAATAAAAATTTCAGCGGCATCAATGTCGCGGATGAGAAACTCTCCGCCTTTCAAAGCTTTTCGACCTGAATTTTCCATGACAGATTTTTTTGTGAATTTACAAGTTTATCCTGAGAATAAGTCAGTTCTCTCCGGCACTAATAAACTTCATAACTAAATTACTGATTTACAGGACTAAACGCCTGAAAACATACTAACTAAACGAGTGCCCAAGACGGGAATCGAACCCGTACTGCCGCAATGGCAACAGGATTTTAAGTCCTGCGTGTCTACCAGTTCCACCACCTGGGCGGGGGAGTGCAAAAGTAATGTTTTAATCAATCCAATTTTTTCCCTTAACCAGATTTTTAAGGGTATAATACTCGGGGCTATCGGGTAGCGGCTTTACATCGTACTCCCATGCGGCCATCGTTGGTAAACTCATCAATATTGATTCAATTCTGCCCCCGGTATCCAGCCCGAAACGTGTACCTTTATCATATACCAGATTAAACTCAACATAGCGGCCCCGGCGCAGCAATTGCCAGTGACGCTCGCTGGTATCGAATGTCTTTCCGGCATTTTTTTTCATCAGGCTGGTATATATAGGCGCAAAGGCTTCACCGATTTCGTAAACAAAAGCAAACAGCTCAGATTTCGATAATCCATGGGTTTTTTCATCGAGGCGGTCAAAAAAAACGCCTCCAATACCCCTGGTTTCATCTCTGTGCTTTATAAAGAAATAGTCATCAGCCCATTGGCGAAAACTTTCATAAAATGAAGGATGATGACGATCACAGACCGACTTCAGGGCGTGATGAAAAAACCGGGCATCCTCGTCAACAATATAATGGGGGGTAAGATCTATGCCGCCGCCAAACCAGTAATTCCCGTTGTCGAGTTCAAAGTAACGGATATTCATGTGAATAATCGGAACATGCGGATTGTGCGGATGCAGCACGATGGAAACACCCGTTGCATAGAAACCCTCTGTTTCAACCTGCAATGCTTTGCTGATGTTCGCCGGCAGAGCACCATAAACAGCCGAAAAATTTACCCCGCCTTTTTCGATGATGTTGCCATTTTCAAGCACGCGGGTCAGACCGCCGCCGCCACCGGGTCGCTCCCAGTTATCTGACCTGAACTTCCCTCTGCCATCTGTAAGTTCGAGGGCATCAACAATTGAAGCTTGTATCTCACGGAATCGTTCTGCAATCATTTCCTTATTAACCATATCCTGCTCTATTTCATTGGTGTTGCTTTATAATTATCCAAGCGAATAATTTTTATGGCCTGGTTCTCAGAGCCGGAGTTCTTTCCTGCACGGGTAAAACTGTAGCAGGCCCCAAGCCCGCAATGCGGCTTTATTTTTTCCAGACACCGGTAAAAATCTTTTCCGTAAGCAGCTGCTAAACCCACAAAATACAACGTAACATCATAACCCTGAATGGCATAACTACCGGGCTCTGCTTTGAATTCATCCTTAAACACCCTGTTGAATTTTTTGCTTTCCGGCGCTTCATAATCCGGAAAAAATGATGTTGCATAGGTGTAATTAAGATTGTTAAGTTGATCAAAATCAATGTTCTCATAATTATTCCATTCCTGAAGTCCCACCAGGGTGATCACTTTATTGCCGCGCATGTTGCTCAGTCGCGCCACCAGATCAATAACCTGCACCTGCACAGAAGAAGGAAAAAAGATTATATTCTCTTTTACTTCATGCAGTGAATCAATCAATGCAGCAGCACTTGCAAGGGTAATATCGTGGATTTTTTTACCCTTATCCTTGCTTTTTAGCGCTGCGGAAAGCTGATTCGCAAGTTCCTTGTCTTTATCATTGTTATTGCGCAGTAAAACAAAATTTGCATTCGGTTTTTTATCCAGCATCTTTGAATAAAGGTTGAACAGCAAGGATTCCTGGTCGGGTGTAATTTTAACCACATTGGCAAATGATTGCAGAATAGCATCGCTTTGTGAAAATGGACTGATGGCGCAGATGTTATTTTTTCTTGCAAATTCAGCAACAGGCTTAAAACCTGAGGTGTACAGCGGGCCAATGATCAGATCAGCCTCTCGGCATTCAGGCTTGCGCAGCGCTTCGAAAACTGCAGCCGTATCGTTACGCGTATCAAAAACATAAACCTTTGCGCTGATGCCGCTTTTCGACAGTGAATCAAGAGCCAGTCTGACGCCACTGTAAAAGTCAAGTCCGATATCTGATTTGGGATTGCGTTTGCCATCGTCACTCAAATAAAATGGCAGAAAAAGAGCGATTTTGAGCTCACTTTTATTGAATCCTTTTTCGGGCAACTTGCATTCAGCTTCTTTTTCAACAGAAGTTTCGGTTTTGTTTTCTTTTTCAGGTTTTTTATTTTCTTTATTTTCAACAGGCAAGGCCGGCTTTTTTGTTGCCGGTATTTCTGTTTTTACAACTTCAGCAGGCGGCTTTACCGGTAATGGAATTCGGAGTATCATGCCGGTTTTAAGGCCGTTTTCAAGGCCGGGATTACATGAAATCAAGGTATCCTGCGCAACTTCATATTGTTTTGAAATGCTGTAGAGGGTTTTTCCTTTTTCAATTTTCAGGTAACGTACCTGCCGCCCTTTCCAGTTGTAAATGCGCGAGGTGTCTTGCTGGGCATAAATGCCACAGGATAGCAAGAGCAAGAGAAGCAGCGCTGAATTTTTTATTCCCATTCGATGGTTGCCGGGGGTTTTGAACTGATGTCGTAAACTACACGGTTAATACCGCGTACCTTGTTGATAATCTCATTTGATATTTTCGCCAGCAGAGCGTATGGCAAATGGCAGAAATCGGCCGTCATGCCGTCATGGGAAGTCACAGCGCGAAGACATATTACATGCTCATAACTGCGTTCATCGCCCATAACACCCACACTTTTTACCGGAAGAAAAACTGCGCCTGCCTGCCATACCTTGTCGTATTCGCCACTGTTCTTCAGGTTTTCAATGAATATTGCATCTGCTTCCTGAAGAATACTGACCTTCTCAGCCGTAATCTCCCCAAGAATTCTGATGGCCAGACCCGGACCCGGAAATGGATGCCGGTTCAAAATATGTGGGCTCAGCCCGAGGGCTTTTCCTACCTGCCGCACCTCATCCTTGAAGAGGGGACGGAGCGGCTCAACCACTTTCAGATTCATCAGCTCGGGCAAACCGCCCACATTATGGTGCGATTTGATGGTGGCAGACGGGCCTTTCACCGAAACAGATTCAATAACATCCGGATAGATAGTACCCTGCCCCAACCATTTTACGGCGCTGATTTTATGCGCTTCCTCTTCAAATACTTCAATAAATGTGCGGCCAATGATCTTCCGTTTTGCCTCAGGATCGCTTACTCCCTGAAGTTCGTGCAGAAACCTTGCTGATGCATTTATACCGTGAATATTGAGTCCCATTTCACGGTAATCATGCAGCACCTGGGAAAATTCATCTTTGCGCAGCAGGCCGTTATCAACAAAAATGCAGTATAACTGATCTCCGATAGCTTCATTGAGCAGCAAGGCTGCAACACTTGAATCGACACCACCACTCAGGCCAAGTACAACGCGCTCTGCACCAATTTTTTCACGCAGTTCAGCAATGGTTGTCCCGATGAATGATTCCGGTGTCCAGTTGGCAGTGCACCCACAAATATCCAGCACAAAATTTTTGAGCAACTGCTTTCCATCCGCCGAATGGGTCACCTCCGGATGAAACTGAATACCAAAAACGGGCAGATTACTGTGCTCAAACGCCGCCACGGGTATGTCAACAGTTTCAGCTGTTATAAGGTATTCAGGGGGTACCTCAGCAATGGTATCCCCATGCGACATCCAGACCTGCGATTTTTCAGGTATCCGGTTCAGCAGCCGGCTCTTGTGAACGGGATGCAGGTATGATCGACCATATTCGCGGCGATCAGAACGGTTTACCCTTCCGCCAAGTTTTTCAGCAAAATACTGCGCCCCGTAACACACCCCAAGCAGCGGTATGCGGCCAAGCAAACCATCAAGATTAATTTCGGGCGCATTGTTTTCCTTCACCGAATGAGGGCTTCCGGAAAGAATAATTCCTTTCGCGGCTGAGATGTTCGCAGGCAAATGGTTGTAAGGATGTATTTCACAATAAACATTTAACTCGCGTATTCGTCTGGCTATCAGCTGCGTGTACTGAGAGCCGAAATCAATAATGAAAATCGTTTCCTGCATGCGCAAATATAGGCTGATGCGGCAAACTGTTAACATTAACTTAACCGCTCATGCTATAGAATCATTAGTTTTGAGGCCAATAATAAGGATTGTCATGCTGAAAAAAATTTTATTCACCGTGCTTGCTGTTTTGTTATTTCAACCTGAAATTCTTCGGGCGCAGGTTACCAGTTCCTGTTTCGATATTGAGGGAATACTTGTTGATGCTTGCGGCAATGATGAAGGTAACAATGAAATGGTGCGTTTTCTTGTGGGTCCGGCTCCGCTAAATACGGGCGACCTGCAGGTTACCTGGGCTACTGTAAGTAATCCATGGGGAGGGGTATGCCAAAATAGCTCAACGGCGCAAAAAGTAGCGCAGCTCAATAGTACCATACAGGCCTGCGGTTACCTGAAAGAGCCGATTGGCGGGGTGCTTCCGGCCAAAAGTAAGGTTTTGCTGATCAGTGGGTTTGACTTTGAGCCCTCGAATAATTCTTTTGCCGGACTTACCGATACTGTTTATATCATATTTAACTGCGCAGCACCCGGAACAGGGAATTTTGCCAATTCAGGCTCAGGCATCCGAACATTGCTTATGTCGTTCAGCAATCCGCAAAATTGCGCTGATCAGGTTGACTATGATCGCTCAAAACTCATCGGTGGAAACGGGGCAGCTGTTTCATATAACGCTGATGGCACCCCAAATTATTTTAACAACGGCTGCAGTGTGCCATTTGCGCCGCTCAGCGCCGAATGGACCAGTCCGGGAACTGTTTGTGCTGCGGTTAATCTTGCTTTGCTGGTAACCGGAACATCCGGCGGCACATTCAGCGGGCAGGGTGTTTCAGGAAACACTTTTGATCCGGCCGGATTATCAGGATCGGTTAACATTACTTATACCGTTGGTAATGGAACCTGTTCAGTAAACACAACCAAACAAATTACGGTGAGCAATGCCGGAAGCGCCGAATGGACAAGCCCCGGAAATATTTGTTCCGGTGCCAGTTCATTGAACCTGAATAAACTGATCACCGGTGCGAAGGGAGGAATATGGTCAGGCAATGGGGTCACAGATTCTATTTTCAATCCTGCCGGCTTACAGGGAAGTATTGAGATCACCTATACCATCGGAACCGGTGCCTGCCAAAGCTTTTCTAAACAATCAATCACCGTGAAAGTATCGCCTCCGCTTATTTCAAATGTGAACGGCAAAAAGGAATATTGCGGTGAAACCATAAGCCCGCTTACTGTTGAACCACTGCAAGGAGCCGAGGTGCGCTGGTATGGTGATAGTTTGCTTACCGATGGCTTGCTAAAAGGTAATTCATTCAAACCGGACTCCGGCATTACCCGAACCTATTATGTAACACAGGTGCTCAACGATTGCGCAGCTCCGCCATTCCCTGTAAAGGTTACGTTCAATCCGGTACCTGGTATACCGGAGGCCGCTGATACTGTTTCTTATTGTGCAGGCTCAGCGCTTCCGGCAATAACGGCAGCAGGCTCAGGCACATTAACCTGGTATGCTGATTCAACATTGAGTAACCAACTTGCGCAGGGACCAAACTTTCAGCCGTCCAATGCTTCCATCAAGGTTTATTATGTTACCAATACAACAGGCAGCTGTGAAAGCGCTGCCAAAAAGATAAGGCTTGAGCAGACTCCATTGATCAGCGCTTCCATTCAACCGGAAGGCCCTTTGTATTTATGCGCCGCTGAAGTGATTCAACTTGCATCAACTGCTTCAACCGGTAATTACTGGTCAACCGGCGACTCAACGGCTGCCATTACCATTCAGAATGCCGGGGTTTATTACCTGAAAGTCATAGGCATTTGCAACACAGTTTATGATACGGTGCTGGTTTTTAAGGACAGCGTAAAGGCCGGATTTCAGGTGGTGCCCACTCAGGGTGATGCTCCGCTTATTGTTACCGTGACCAGTCAAAGTTCGAATGACACTGCAATAACATATTTGCTCAATGGCAATCCTGCAGAACTTCAAGACAATAAGATCACACTGCAGGAGGAAGGTAAATATACCATCACGCAAATTGTAACCGGAACCGGCGGCTGTGCCGATACCTTAAGTATTGAAGTTACTGTTTCAGGTAAGCTAAGTGTTGAAGTACCCAACTCATTTACGCCTAACGGTGATGGTTACAATGAGTGGTTCACCATTAAAGGTACGGGGGTAAAGGAGCTGGAATGTACAATTTTTAACCGCTGGGGATCTCGTATAAAAGAATTGAGTGAAACGGCCGATAGCTGGGATGGTACATTTAGCGGAACAGCAGCCTCGGCGGGTGTTTATTATTATGTTTTAAAGGCAAAAGGCTCAGGTCAGCAGGTTTTTGAAAAGCACGGATTTATAACGCTGATCAGGTAATGGTTTTCAAAAATATGAAATCAATTCAGCTGATCTGCACAATATTAGCCTTACAGCTATTTTTCACCGGCTGTAATGGTCAACAAGTCGTACCCGGAAAGAATCTCATCACCATGGAAAACAAAACCAACCCTTATTACTCGCGCACCGATACCGCTCATCTGAATGTGTCGGATGCCGAATGGAAAAAAGTGCTGCCTGACAGCCTTTACCAGATTGCCCGCAACAAGGCCACCGAATATGCGTTTTCAGGTAAGTACTGGAATCAAGACCTTAAGGGGGATTATTTCTGCGCGGCTTGCGGTAATCATCTCTTTAAATCGGAGGCTAAGTTTGCCAGCAGTTGCGGATGGCCTTCCTTCTTTGAAAGTATAAGACCCAACTCAGTAAAATATATTGCAGACCGCTCCCATGGTATGATTCGAACCGAAGTGCTCTGCGGCCGCTGCGATAGCCATCTCGGCCATATTTTTGACGATGGCCCACCGCCCACCTACAAGCGGTTTTGCATGAACTCCATCAGTCTCGATTTTGAACCTGAACGGTAATCCTTTCTAAATAAAAGGTAATAAATGAAGAATAAATTAATCTGAAAGGATGTATTTTATAATTCAGTCTATTATATTTGCCCAAACCATCAAACAATAGAAATGAAAAAAATCTTACTTTCTCTTTTACTTACTACAGCTTCCTGCTTTGCTTCAATGGCGGGCAATGCCGAGGTCTTTAACCTGGATGAACAGGAAATTAATGCAGAGTTCGCTCAACTCAGCGAACTCGAGCAATTTGTAAATGCGAATGAAGGCATTACGCTTTCTGAAATCAGCGCAGCAAATCCGCTGCTTGCCAATGTGGGCAATGCCGCTGACATTTTGGGAATCCTTGGCACCCTTAGTGATCCACCACTCGGAATTCCATCAATTCTTTGGGGATTTTGCTTTGGCGTAGTTGGTATTGCCGTAGTTTATTTTGTGTCAGATGATCGAGAAGAAACCAAAAAAGCGTTCATTGGTTGTGCTATCGCAGGTGGTATCTATATCGTATTCTGGGTTGTATATGTTCTTGTTTTAGGAAACGCATTCCTATTCCTTGGCTAATCGGTTTCAACGGAGGAGAAGATTTTTTTTCTCCCTATTTCTAAGCTTTCAATTTGTGTTGCCCAATTTTTTAATTGGGCAACATTATTTTAGGTTACAGGCAGATTTTACCATCAAGGAGAAATTCACGGATGGTAAGATGTCGCTGACCATGGGTACTGTTTATTATGACCGTACCTTTAAGAAGTTGGTGTATGAGGTGAAATTTCCTGAAAAGGAGACATGGGTTGTAATGGATACCATGTTTTACAAGGTTGCAGGGGGCAAACTGATCTCAAAAATGTCAGTGCCTATGCTACCCAGTTCAACGGTGTATGAATTTGCGCTGATCAATAACCTCGATAACTTCGGACTTGAAAATTCATTTTACAAGCTGGAAAAGGTGGGAAAGGAAGCAGATCTGGTGATCTCAACCTGGCTGCCCGATGCACGGATGCAGAAGGCCCTCGGAAAGATTCTGGTTTCGAAAAAAAACAACAAACTGTTCGGTGTGGCATTTTACAGTCCGTCGGGCGAACTGATCAAGAAACAGTTTTTTAAGAATTACATCCGGGCTGCGGGCGTTGCTTTCCCCGCCGAACTTACCGAGCTCAGCTATAAAAAAGCAGGCAAAGAAACCAAGGTCACCACCTATAAGAACCTGATTGTGAACAATATGAAAAATGAAGCAAAGTATAATTTTTCTGTTCCTGGCGTTCGCTGAAACCGTAGCTTTTGCTCAACTTAACAGTAGTTTCAGGGCCGCTGAAATGCAAAACTGTTTCAGGCCCGAAACCCCTAAAACCACCTATGATATTGCTAAAAACAACCGGAATGAATGGCAGTACCTGTTCTCAGGATTGTTTCTTTTTTACAAATATGCCTTCTCATCACAGGATGACAACCGGTGTAATTTCCATCCTTCCTGCTCTGAATACGGTATGATTGCGGTAAAGAAACATGGTACCCTACTCGGGATGCTCGCAACAGTTGACAGGCTTCAGCGCTGTAATGGCCTGAGTCCGGAACTTTACCAGATTGATATCCGGCGAAAACTACTCATTGATCAACCCTGATGCGCTGTTTGTTGTTTTTATTCCTTCTCGGCAACCTTTCAGGGCAGGCTCAGGACCTTTATGATACCACCCATTCAAGGCGCTTTGCTGATTACCTCTTCAAATCAGGGCAATATCAGCTGGCAGCCATTGAGCTTGAGCGCCTGCAGTTTATGCATCCGTCTGATGATTCGCTGAAAGCAACCCTTGTAAGGGCTTATTCGCTCAACAAGTCTCACGATGCTGCCTTAAGAACCATCGGCAGGCTTTATCCAGAAACACGGCCCCTGCCCCTGCCCTTTTCTACGCTTTGTGCTTATAACCTAATTGCCTCAGGTAAACCTGATTCAGCAATGAAAATGCTCAGCGAAAACCAGCTCTTGACCGAAAATCACCTTTTATGGTACAAAGGGTATGCGCAAATGAGCACCCATCAGTACAAAAAAGCGTTGGCTCAATTCGCAAAAACCGATACACTGCCTCCATCGCTGTTGAAGGTAAAGACACTTGCCGCTGAAGGAGCCGCCATCCGTTACAAAAGCCCCTGGCTTGCGGCCTCCCTGTCAATGGTGGTTCCTGGTTCAGGAAAATTTTATACAGGCGAATGGAAAGACGCCCTGATCAGCCTGGTTACCATTGGTCTGACTGGTTTTCAGGCTTACAGGGGTTTCAGCAGACAGGGAAGCGGCAGTACCTACGGCTGGATCTATGCCAGCCTGGGTACCGGATTTTACCTCGGCAATATTTATGGCTCATTTGCCTCTGCCAAACGCAGCAACCGGCGTAAGCTTGAAAAAATAAAATCGAAAGTTGATGAAACGTTTATGCTTCGTCATTAGTCTGGTTTTCTTTTCAGCATTCTCCATAAGAGCTCAGCGTCCGGAGGAAACTTTCAGATTGGGCCTGCAGGCCATTGAAATGCAGCATTATTCGCTTGCGCGACTTGCCTTTGAGCGGCTGCTATTTTTTGAACAGGATTCATTCCTGCTGGGCTCAATGAAACAACTGGGCCTGATTGCAACACATGAAGGCCGGCTGAATGAGGCTACCGGCTGGTTCAGGAGGGCCTCGGCCATCGCTGTTTCTGATCAGGAAAGAGCCTGGTTTGATCTTCAATGTGCTGCCGCTTACCTGAAACAGAACGATCCCAAAATGGGTTTGATGTTTCTGCTCGGCATTCCTGAAAATATACCTGATTCATTGCTGTATTACGGCTCCTTTCTAAAGGGTGTAGCCTATTTTATGGAGCTGAATTTTGAAGAAAGCCATCGGGCCTTCCTGTCTGCTGTGAACCCGCTAGATCAAAAGTCCAGAGTTAAAATCGACAGCCTTTTCCGCGAACTGCATCAGATGAGCCATCCCCGGCCAAGGTTGGCCAGGTTACTCAGCATCTTTGTTCCCGGCCTTGGGCAGTTTTATGCCGGTGATGTGAAAAATGGGATCAATTCACTGCTTTTAACCGGAGGATTGCTTTCACTGGGTATTTATGCGTTGTTTTTCTACACGCCCATTGATGCCATCATTGCCATAGCACCCTGGTTTCAGCGCTATTATATGGGCGGATATAAAAGGGCTGAGAAGATCGCTGCCGATCGCCTCAATCAAAAAAGAAATCATATTTATCTTGAGATTCTGGACTGCTTCCCCGACTGATTATGCTTGTTCAGCTTGATTTCTGTTGAGCGCTTCAATTAATTCACCCACAATTTGCGGCACACCTTTTCCGGCCTGCTCACGTATATGCCTGAAACGATGAAAAAGGTCAGCATCGAACCCATCCGGATCAATTAAAATCTTCTCTGCACCATAAGGGGCTTCAAAGGCAAGTCCGGCGGCAGGATAAACATTCAGCGATGTACCGATTACCAGCAGATGGGTCGCCCTTCTTACAATTTCAGCAGCATCGTTAATCATAGGAACTTCCTCGCCAAACCATACGATATGAGGCCTTAACTGGGAGCCACGCGGACAGGTATCTCCCAATTGTATATCCGCCGAACCGATGTCAATAACCTGGTCGGGAAACTTTTCTCCCCGGGCCTTTCTC
>JBIICM010000004.1:0-41583 GCA_044238875.1 Flavobacteriales bacterium
GTTGCGCGTCCAAGTTTACGCGAACTCTCAGAAATTATTGTTTTTGATTACGAATTGAGGGTACCTGTTTTTGGTAATTCAACATTAAAAATGGTGAACATCAGAAATTATGATTTCAGAATTGAAAACTATTTTAGATCAGGCGATAATATTTCGGTAAGTCTGTTTCATAAAGATTTTAAAAACCACATTGAGCTCACCAATTCCAGCTTTGGCTTCAGCTGGCAAAATGTGGATAAGTCAAGTGCATCCGGCATTGAAATCGAAGGCAGAAAGAAAATAATAAAAAATCTGGAGTTCAGGGCTAATATCACTTTTACTTCTTCGGTTACAGAATTTACGCAAACAGTAATGCAACTTGATAATGGTGTGAAAACATACCTGCCGATTGAAAATGTGCGAAGGCCTATGTTTGGTCAGGCACCGTATGTGCTTAATGGTATTTTATCATACACTTCTGATTCATTGGGCTTTACTGCTACAGTTTCATACAACCGTCAGGGTAAAAGGCTGGTGATCACCAATGGTTTGGGTATACCTGATGTTTATGAGGTGCCGCGAGACATGATAGATATTAAGTTAAATAAAAACCTTGGTAAGCATTTCAGCATCTCTCTCACCATTCGTGATTT
Source organism: Flavobacteriales bacterium (assembly GCA_044238875.1). GTDB lineage: Bacteria > Bacteroidota > Bacteroidia > M30B66 > M30B66 > JAIBAI01. Next base: position 633 of record JBIICM010000004.1, read on the forward strand.
GCTGAATACTGCCATTCGCAGAACCTACAACTTTTCTGATGGTACCCGCATTGATTTCGATAGTTTCAGATTTGGCACATTTTATCAGGTGGGTGTTTTATATCGTTTATGAGCAGGAAAAAACTTAATAGCCGGTTGTTTCACTTTACGCTGTTGCTGTTATTCGCATTGAACGGCACCTGCGCTTTTGCTCAGCTCGACAGTATTATGGTGGAGTTGTATTATGTTACTGACAGCCTTGATGCAACAGATACTACGGGAGGTTTTCTTCCGCGTGGCAGTAAAACGTATCGCGTATTCGCTGATCTAAGTCAGGGCGCCAGACTGAAAAGAATTTATGGCAATGCCAACCATCCCATTCGTTTTGAGAGTACTGAAACATTTTTCAATAACAAGGCTGACGGCGAATCCTTTGGATTTAATTTTGCAAAAAACCGGCTCCGTGAAAACACTGTTGCACTTGACACATGGTTAACTCTGGGCCAAACCACTAAAAGTACAGCTAAACAAGGGGGGCTCTTGAAGCAGTTTGACGCCAATGGTTCATTCATTGCTGGCCCAGGTGTAAACGATGGCGGAAGTGCCGGTATTCCCGAAGGTCTTCTGAATAACGATAATCCGCTCGCAGGAATTCCTCTTTCCAAAGCAGATGGCAATGATAACTTGCCGGTTATTCCTGATAATCCGAATTCATTTGGTATTTTAAATCCGCTGAACCAGCTGGACTCAACAATTTTTGGTTCAATTATATCCGGTAAAAAATTTGAAAGTCGTAATGCAGCTTTATTCAATACCGGTACCGTTGGTGTTGATACTGTTCAGAATCATGTTTTAATCGCTCAGCTTACCACATTAGGCGAGATTTCTTTTGAAATAAATCTTGAGATTGAAGTAAAAACAGCAACGGGTTTTAAAACGTTTAAATATGTGGCGCGTGATTCAGTTTTACTTCAGGATGAAATGCTGAGTCCGTTATTAACCTACCCACCGGTTTGTGGCTGCAAAGATCCTGAATATCTGGAGTTTAAACCCGGCTATGCCTGTAATGATGTCAATGCCTGCAAGCAATTGGTTGTATTAGGATGCATGGATCGTTTGGCCTGCAATTTTAAACCGGAAGCCAATCTTAATGTTCCTGAAATCTGTTGTTATATTGGCAACTGCAATGACCTGAATATTGCTGATGTATGCCCGCAATTAGCAATCAATGAATTATCAGCGCAGCAGGTGCTTGTTTATCCCAATCCGGGTCAGGATATTATATCAGTGAGTGCCGGTTTTGATCCTGCCTTACCTGTAGATGTAACCATAACAAACAGTGTGGGTGCGCTTGTTTATAAGGCTGAAAAATTAATGCCTTCGGCCGGCAACACACTTTTAATTCAGTCGCTGCATTGCGCATCCGGCATTTATCTGCTGAGCATGCAACAAAAAAACAGGATATTTTACGCCTATTGGATCAGAGAATGAAATCAACGCTAAAAGTTGTAAAAAATGCTGTCTGCCGGCTGTCATCCGCCGGGCAGATTAATTATCTCTTTGGGTTTTATTTTCTTCTGTTTTTTTCAGCCTGTAAAAAGGAAGAAAAAAATGAAATGGTCTATCAAACGGGCACTGTAACGGATATTGAAGGCCGCACTTATAAAACAGTGAAGATTGGCGAAACCTGGTGGATGGCGGAGAATCTTGCAGTAGCCAGCTACAGTGATGGATCTCCGATTGAATTTATTCAAAACGATCAGACTTTATGGGCGGGTGGAAAACCGGCTGTTTGCCGATATGATAACAATGATAAAGCCCCCGGACTATTGTATAATTGGGCGTCAGTAAATCATCCTGCAGGTTTAGCGCCCAAGGGATGGCATATTGCCAGCGAAGCTGAATGGCAGGAGCTGGAAAAATACCTGGGAATGGTAAATAATGAAATTGAACTGGTTAATTGGCGTTTAACAGGTAATTGTGGCGATAAACTAAAAATTGAAGGACCCACCGGTTGGCTACAGATACAAAATGTGTGGGGAAACAATAGCTCTGGTTTTACAGCGCTTGCAGGCGGTTGTCGGCTATGGAACGGCAATTGGTCTAACCCTGGATTGAATTATACCGGGTTTTGGTGGACATCCAGCGAACGCGATCTGCAGAACGCATTTTTCAGGAATCTTGATTATAAACATTCAGGTGTATTTAGATTTTATGTTGACAAACGCTATGGCATGAGCGTTCGCTGCGTAAAAAACAAATAATTTTAAAGGTGGTTTATTTATCCTCAAAACATTAGTCATTGAGATCATTAATCCATTTATCCAATCTATTAATTATTGATAATTTAATTTAGGTAACAAACAGTTGCCGGTTAGTTAAAACAATCTTAATAAAACGTTACAATTCAGGTAAGGTGCCTACAGCAAGTTTGCAGCATTAAAACCACTAAAATCTTTTATGAAAACAAACTTCACAAAATTGGCTGCACTTGCCCTAATCGCAATGTCAGCTGGAAATGAGGCTTCTGCGCAACTTGCTTCGCAGCAAAACCTCGGTGCTTCATGTGGCTGCCCTCCGGTAGCTTCTCGTCCAACAGTTTCTATGTCGACACTTGCCGTTATTGGCGGTGCCAACGACGGAGACTTGACTGCTACAAACACGATTTTAACGTGCGACAAAACCTATTTGTTGGACAATAAAATCTATGTTCCAGCCGGTAAGACACTAACCATTCAGCCAGGTACTGTAATTAAAGGTGTTCCAACAGGAACTACTTTGGCTGCTAACGCTATTCTTGTAATGCGCGATGGTAAAATTTTCGCTAGCGGAACCGAAAGCTGCCCAATCATTTTCACAGCTCAAGCAGATCCACTCGATGGTACTTACGCTTTGACTAACAAAGGTCAGTGGGGTGGTATCGTAATTCTTGGTAAAGCATTCAACAACCTAACTACGGCTGCTAACTACAGCGCAACTGGCGCGGCTGGTTTCTTCGGTACAGCTCAAGTTGGTGGTGTAAATTCAATTGCTGGTGGCGATGGTATCGGATTCATCGAAGGATTTACAGCGGCTGATGCTCGTAACTTATACGGTATGCCTCCAGGCCAAGCAGACGATAACGATAACTCTGGTATTCTTCGTTATGTTTCTATTCGTCATGCTGGAGCTTCTGTAGGAGCTAACAACGAGTTGAACGGTCTTACTTTAGGTTCAGTTGGTCGCGGAACCACAATCGAAAACCTTGAAGTAGTATCGAATGACGATGATGGTGTTGAGCCATTTGGTGGTTCAGTGAACATGAAATATCTATCATTGATGTTCAACAACGACGACAATTTTGACTACGACCAAGGATATAGTGGAAAAGTTCAATTCATGCTTTCTGTTAAGCTTGATGCTGCTACTTTCACAGGTGGAGATAGCGGATTAGAAATTGATGGTGACGATAACAAAGCAAATCCTGCTGTGCTTTCTAATGCAACTATCTACAATTCTACTTTCATCGGCAATGGTTCTAATGTACAGCCAACTGGTGGTGGTTCTGGACCTTGGGCGATCAACGCAAAAGAAAAAGTTCAAGGTACAATCCGCAGCTCAATCTTTGCTAACTACCGTTCAGGTATGAACCTGATTAAATCTTTAGGAACAAGATCCGGTACTGTTGAATCTTACCACAACTGGCGTGGTCTTGACAATACAGGTGCTGCAATTACTCCTACTTTAATTGTTGAGTGCAATACATTCGTAGGTAACACTGCTGGTTTAACAGTAGGTGGTTCAACTGCTAACCTTGTAGCTGGTGATGATGCAAAATTCACTGCTGATGGTAACGTTGTAGCTGCTACATTATCTGGTTTAGATTTCACCTTTGCTGCTTCTGGAACAACAGTAACCGATCAGTACAATGCTGTTCCAAACCCGGCTGTTGCATCAACTTGTACTCCTCCATCTGATGGTTTCTTCGTTCCTACAAACTACCGCGGTGCATTCGAATTGAACAAGAAATCGTGGTTATCTAACTGGGCATATTCTGCATTGTTGGATGCTACCAATGGATTGGTTCCTTGTCCTACAGACATCACTGGTGATGGTACTACCAACACTGCCGACTTCTTGGATCTTGTTGGTCAGTTTGGTCAGTCTTGCGATTAATTTTCTAAATCATTCATAATCAAATTGAAAATGAAAAAAATAATCTTTTTCCTTGGTCTGTTCATTTCAGGCCTTGGTCTTCAGGCTCAAAATGGCCTCGAAAGCATAATCGTAGAGAAATACTACGTTTCAAATGCAGCTGATGCATCCGGTTCAATAGGTACACTTCCTGCCGGATCAGTAACCTATCGCTTTTATGTTGACATGTTGCCGGGATACAAATTCCAGGCAGCGTATGGTTCACCTGTAGGCAGTCATGTGCTTACTTTCAGCACAACAACTTCATTCTTCAACAATGAAGACCGTGGTGCTGTTACGCCAACATTTACAAAAACACAGGCACGCAGCAACACTGTAATACTTGACTCCTACATTTCTGCAGGAGCTGCTGCTTCAGGCAATTTTGGTGTATTGAAGTCAGAAGATGATGTTGCTTCAGGTGGCGCCACTGTAGTGAACAATTCAGTGCCTCCAATCCTTCAAAATGCAGATCCCTCTGCAGGCATACCGCTTACTACCCATGATGGTTTATGGACCGGATCACCTTCAGCAGTTACAACTGTTGGTCAGACTGATGCACAGGCAGGGGCAGTATTTGATGCCACCAGTCAGGCGGGAGGCGTATTTACCCTTACCGACGGTGCATGGTCATCTTTGGCAGGTGCTCAGGGCCCAACTGCATCAAACCGTGTATTGATTGCACAGATTACTACTGATGGTGTCCTTACGTATGCGTTGAACATCCAGATTGGTACGCCAACCGGTGGTGTTGAGCGTTATGTGCATACAGGTGCTACAGGTTCTGAAATCGACATTCCTTCATTGTCGGGAACATTAGGTGCTCCAAACACATTGCCTACTGTATCGATTACTTCGCCAGCTGATGGTACCGGTTTCATTACCGGATCTACCATTAACATTGCTGCCACTGCTGCCGATGCAGATGGTTCAGTTGCTTCTGTTGCATTCTTTGTTGATGGTGTTTTGTTATCTACAGATAACACCGCACCCTACACCGCTTCTTATGTTGGATCTGTGGGTACTGATGTTTTAACAGCTGTTGCTACCGACGACCAGGGCGGTACAAAAACATCAACTGCGGTTACTATTAATATTGCCAGTAATCCTCCTCCAAGTGTTTCAATCACATCACCCACTTCAGGTGCTTCTTTCATTACCGGTGATGCAGTGAATATCTCAGCCACTGCTTCTGATAACGGTTCTGTTACCCAGGTTGAATTCTTTGTAAATGGTACATTATTGTCAACTGATAATTCAGCGCCTTATACGGCAGTTTACACAGCGGCTTTGGGTAACCATACCCTCACCGCCCGTGCTACTGACAATGCTGGTTTACAAACAACTTCTACTCCAGTATCTATTTCAGTATTAAACAATGTGCCTCCGACAGTTAACCTAACTTCACCAACTGCCGGTGCCTTGTTTACTGCGCCTGCTGTGGTTACATTCGCTGCCAGTGCCAATGATCCCGATGGTACCATTACACAGGTTGAATTTCTGGTTAACGGTACAGTTGTTAATACTGACAATGCTGCTCCTTATACCTTTAACTGGACCAGCGTTGTTGGTAATGCTTCAATTGTTGCCCGTGCTACCGATAACCGAGGCGCTGCTACAAGTACTGCTCCTTTGGTATTAGAAATTGCTGATCCAAATGCTTTGCCATACAAAGTTCAGTCTGCTGTAGCTACTTGTAACGGAACTTCATTCTGTTTACCGGTTCGTGCAGTAAATACAGTTTCAAATGTTATCGGTTACGATTTAGTGCTCACCTACGATGCTGCAAAAGTTACACCCACTGGTGTAATTACTGTTGCCGGAGATTTAATTACCCCCTCATTTGTAAGTACTGATAATACAATCAATGCAGCGGCAGGTACCATTGCCATTTCTGTGTTCTTTAACTCAAATGCTCCTGCTTCTGCACGCTTTAGCGGAACAGGCGAACTACTTTGTGTTGAGTTTAATAAAACAGCCGGTTTTGGTTCAGCTGATCAGACATCATTCAGCATTTCATCGCTGCAGGAAAGTTATTTTACCGGTGTAACGGCCAAACTCGCTCAGGCCGGTACATACACTACTTTCAAGGATTCAACCTTCAACAGTAAGCTGAACTTCTGGCTCGACAGTTCTCCGATCCGCTACAATCCTGCAAACCCCAACGAATATCTGGCAACCAATATCAGGGGAACAGATGCAAGCTGCGCAAATCCTTCAGCTGCGGCTGTTCAGCCAAACCTGCAAGGTGCTTTCAGCTATAATGTAAATAATGGTGTGAATATCAACATTGATAAAAACATCCTTTCAACAACTGACGTGCAGGCTGTAATCAATGGTTTTGATGCAGTGCTCACCAGAAGACTCCTTTCCAATGATGTAGCCCTGGTGCCATCTGTTTATCAGGTAGTGGCTATGGATGTAAACCTTGATGGTGTTGTTTCTTCAGGTGACGTTTCTCAAATCAACCAGCGTGCTGTATTGTCAATACCTGAATTTAAGCAGGCATGGAACTACAACATCGCAGGTGTTTCAAACGGGCAGCCTTCAAAAGACTGGTTGTTTATTGATTCAAACAGAGTAGTTACCTCAGCCGCGTATGCTATTTCATCAACCTTCCCACTCAATGATGGTGTTGGTTTCTCCAAGGCCCGCGTACCACAGGTTCCTTTCTGTTTACCGGTGGCTGTATCTGATTTCGCAGTTTGTCCTGCATATTCAGTTGAATCATACAAAGGTGTTTTGATCGGTGATGTAAATGGTAACTATGCTACCGCTTCACCAAACAACGCCTTCAGACTCGATGAGCGTTACAAAGTTGTTTTTAACCTCGGTAATGCTATGGTGAGCAACAACACGGTAACCATTCCGGTAACGGCGGTTTCTCCTGAAGCGATCAATGCTGTTGACTTTGCATTGAGCTTTAATGAGCAAAAGTTGTCGTTCAATTCAGTTTCTAACATCGCCGAAGGTCTTGATGCAATGCATCACTTCAACGCTGATGACAGAAAACTCCGCTTTACCTCAAACAGCCTTTCTGCTATTGACAATAACAATCCTGTAGCTTACGTAAAATTCAATGTAATTTCAGGTAATATTTCAAATGCTGATTTCATGAGTGCTGTTTCTTATCTTGATGGAGAATTAGCGGGTGTTGCCTTTACCGGTGAGCTGCCAACTGCCATCAACGACGCAAACATAGCTGATGCTATTTCGGTATTCCCGAATCCGGCGCGTCAATTTGTACAGGTTGTTTCACCTGAAACAGTTAATGTGCAGGTTATGGATATCAACGGAAGAGTTGTTGCTCCTTCTGTTCGTGTAATGGCTGGTCAAACGCATAAAATTGAAACAAGTGATCTCGCTTCAGGAGTTTACTTCCTGCACATCACCAACGACAATTTTACAGCCATGAAGAAAGTTATTGTAAATAAATAATTCGATCAATTAATCCTACAGAAGGGTTCCGGTTTTCCGGAGCCCTTCTTTTATTTTCCGATATTCGGATAAACACATTTATTTAATATAGGGATTAAGAAAATTTAATATACTAAAAATGTTCAGCCCCCTTGTAAAGTTAATTTTGCCATTTAACCAAAAAAACCATGTTCAAGCATATTTTTATTGCCTTCTGTCTGCTGATTTATCCATTTTTTGCTAAATCAACTATCCATTTTAATGAGCTGGAAATGACAGGCCCCGTCCATTCTTTTTTCACCGATAAACAGGAAAAAAGAATTGTACATATTATTGATGCCGGCGATACCGTTGTAATTAATTTAAAAGATATCATCCTTCAAAACCAGCGCATACTTGTTCCTGTATCATTAATCACTGATGATGTAATTGTCTCCTTTGATTTTTCCTTTAAGTTTAACCGCATTGATTTTGAATTCGATACCATCACCTTTAAAAACCCGATGAGCGGCTTGCAAACCTTGCTGAAAGATCGCATTGCAACCGACTCTGTAGTCTCTTATTCTTCAAATACATTTCCAGGTAAATACAACACCTCAGAACCTATCATTTATCTGCATTTTAAAGCGTTGAATGGCAGAGATCTCCGGGCTGAAGATTTCGTGATTAAAAATGCCCTGCCCAATGGAGAGCCCTGCAGTTTAAAATTTATTGAGAACGTTTCAACCGGCACAAATAATGTCAATAAAGTGCTTGTTAAGCCTGTTTTTCCCAATCCCGCCAATGATAAAATTACTATTGAACCAGCATATAACAGCCGGTTTGAAATTTATGACATCAACGGAAGAAAAGTTTCTGAAACTTTCAACGCTTCAGCAGGTAATGCTAAAGATTTAGTTATTGGTCATCTCGAAGAGGGCATTTATTTTCTCAGGACATTGGCAGATGGTGCTGTCAATTATGATCGTTTTATAATTCAGCGATAATATTTCCCCGTTTTTTCGGGGCTGTTTGATGCGTATTCAGTGAATACAAAAATTGCCTTTATTATATTTTTTATGGCAGGATTCTTTTGCTTTTCTGCTTTGAAAGCTTCGGATGCATATTCATTACTGGGATCGAAAAAATATTGCCATGATACTTCCGTAATTAATTTTCCGGAGTCTCAAAATATAAAACGGGATATTGATATTGGTGATACAGTAATTTTTGATTTGTCATCAGCATCAATTGCGGATGATTATTTTGAATTTCCAGTTATGATCAATGCTGACGATAGTGTGTATTCACTTGATTTCTCCTTTCAGTTTAACATTACTGATTACGCATTTAATTCAATTATTGATCTTACCGGCAATCTTCAGCACCTTTCGCATTTCAATCAGGGTGATTTATTCCTGCGCTTTACATCAAATGATTTTAATCCATATTCCAATCAGGTGCCGCTTCTGTTAATCAGATTCAACATCATTAATTCGGTTAATTGCAAAATTGAAATGAATACTGTTAAGGCATACCTCAATGGTTTTCCGTGCGCATTTAAAATAACAGATTGTCCGATTGTTACAGGAAATTATAATTTTACTGTCAAACCATCTATTTATCCCAATCCGGTTTCCGATTATCTTTTTGCACATTGCAATCCGGAGGATGAAGTAATTTTATATGATCAGCTTGGTAAAGCAATCGCAACACCAATACAACAAAATACAAATCAAATGGTGATGTATGTTGCCGATCTCCATCCTGGAATTTATTGGTTAAAGATTATGAGTAAAAAATCGGTAGTTTTTCAAAAGATAATTGTCAGGCATTAAAACAAGCCTTTTCTTTATTCGTTCCATTTTTTGAAAATAGTTAATACTTTGCACCCATGAAAAAGATGCTCGTTCCAGTGCTGCTGATGGCTGCCATAGCCTGCAGCAAGAAAACAGTTCCCGATGCGGCAAAGACTGACGAATTGGGTCAGGCTGAGCTTGACCGCGCAGTGCAAAAGTTTCCTGACCTCACACTTGCGCAATTGCAGGAGGGCAAGAAAATCAATGATGCAAATTGCGGCCGCTGCCATAAATTGCATCAACCCTGGGATGAGCCTGAAGCAGAATGGCGTGAAATTGTTCCCCGAATGGCCAAGAAAGCCCGGCTTGACAGCAAATCAGAAGAGCTGGTGCTGCGCTACCTTGTTGGCTTGGCCAGGAAATAACCCCAAGGCCTTAGGTACGCATACCGCCGCAAACGTTCAGTACCTGTCCGTTTACATAGGCCGAAAGATCTGAAGCAAGAAACAGTGCTGCATTGGCAACGTCTTCAGGAGAACCTGCGCGCTTCATGGGGATACCTTCCAGCCATTTTTCCATCACCGCTTCACCCAATTCTGCCGTCATTTCAGTGGCGATAAAACCCGGTGCAATGGCATTACTGCGGATGTTACGCGATCCCAGTTCCTGGGCCACCGACTTGGTAAAGCCTTCGATGCCGGCCTTTGAGGCAGCGTAGTTGGCTTGACCGGCATTGCCGCTGCCACCAACTACTGAACTCATGTTAATGAATGAGCCATACTTGTTTTTCAGCATGGGCCTGATGGCTGCCTTTGTGAGATTAAAAACTGAATTAAGATTTGTGCGGATCACCGTATCCCATTGTTCCTCGCTCATACGCATCAGCAATCCGTCCTTGGTAATGCCCGCATTGTTCACCACAATATGCAGATCGCCAAAGGCTTCCAGTACATCATTCACAAGCTTTTCTGCCGAACTGAAAACTGCCGCATCTGAGTGATAGCCTTTCGCTTTGACACCAAATGCTTCCAGCTCTTTTTCAAGCTCCCTGGCCTTTTGTTCGCTTGATAAATAGGTAAACGCCACGTGGGCACCCTGCGCTGCGAATTTAAGGGCGATGCCTCTTCCGATACCACGCGTGGCACCCGTTACAATAGCGACCTTATCCTGTAAAAGTTTCATGTTTTAATTTTTTCGGTCCCAAACCTAATGATTTTTCAACATATCGGCAGGCTTCATTCTGAATGTCTACATTTGCATGCTTTCTTTCTGCCTATGAAATTCTTTATTGATACCGCAAACCTCAACCAGATCAAAGAAGCGCAGGATCTTGGTGTTCTCGATGGTGTAACCACCAATCCCAGCCTGATGGCCAAGGAAGGCATCAGCGGAACCGACCGAATCCTGAAGCATTATGTTGACATCTGTGAGATCGTTGACGGAGACGTCAGCGCCGAAGTAATTGCCACTGATTTTGATGGGATCATCCGCGAAGGCGAGAACCTCGCCGCTCTTCATCCCCAAATTGTGGTAAAGGTGCCCATGATACGTGAGGGTGTAAAAGCCATCAGGTATTTCTCCCAGCGGGGTATCCGCACCAACTGCACACTTGTGTTTTCTCCGGGTCAGGCGCTATTGGCAGCCAAGGCAGGAGCAACCTATGTTTCACCCTTTATCGGCCGCCTCGATGATGTAAGTACCAGTGGGGTTGAACTGATTGAAAATATCCGGCAGATCTATGATAACTATGGATTTGAAACGCAGATACTGGCGGCATCCATCCGGCATACCATGCATATAATTGATTGCGCACTGGCCGGAGCCGACGTCGCAACCTGTCCGCTGAGCGCTATTCTCGATCTGCTGAAGCATCCGCTTACCGATATCGGACTGGAGAAATTTCTGGCTGATTACCGCAAGGTGAACGGCTGATGCTGGTCCGCATTCATCCGGATAATCCTGACCTGAGGCAGTTGGCACGAGCACTTGAGGTGCTGCGTGATGGAGGTGTAATCATTTACCCAACTGATGGTGTTTACGCGTTTGGATGTGATGCCACCCGTCAGCGAGCGGTTGAAAGGGTAGCCCGATTGAAAGGGATAAAGCCTGAGAAGGCTGACTTCTCGCTGGTATTTGCCGATTTGAGCCACCTGTCAGACTTTACCAGACCGGTTGATACCCGAACGTTCAAGCTCATGAAGTCGTGTTTGCCGGGGCCCTATACTTTTATCCTGAATGCCAATACAAATGTGCCTAAATTATTCAGGAACAATAAAAAGACCATCGGCATACGAATTCCCGATAACAATATCTGCCGCACACTGGCACGCGAACTCGGAAATCCGTTAATTTCCTCCTCTGTGCATGATGAAGATGAAATCATTGAATACACAACCGATCCCAGTCTGATTCATGAAAGATACAACGATCAGGTTGATCTGGTGATTGACGGTGGTTACGGTTTAAATACCCCTTCAACCATTATTGATTGCACAGGCGACGAACCTTTGCTGTTACGTCGCGGCGCAGGTGAGGTGGAACTGGATGATAACTCATAAATGAATAAAATGATGATAAAGAACTCTTTACTAATGGTTGGTTTGTTGATATGCTTTATTACCAAAGCCCAACCTGTAAGATATTTTCAGTTCAAAACCAATTGCGGTCATGGCAATTGGCAGGATTCATCATTTGTTGCTGCTGCCTCAGATGCCGTTCTGATTGATACCGTAATGGCCAATCTGAATAGGCCGATCAGTCAGCGCAAATTCATTAACGGTAAAATCACCGGTGGAGATGGAGGTTTTAACAGCAATGCAAACCACTGGTTTAAATGGCATTTTATTCCGGATCAGTGGGACCTTGTTGAACTGGCCATGGAGGTGTGTGATGGTTGTCCGTATACTGACCTTGACGCCGATACGGCATACTGGATTGGCAACATCGGACGCTTTTGCCCCTGGTCAGGTATTCCTGTGAAAGAGGTTTCAGGACCTTTACTGACTCCCGGGCAGATTGCAGGGCAGGCCGATATTAACATATTCCCGAATCCTGCTTCCTCGGTGCTTCATATCAATTGCGATAATAGCCTGTTGGGCACAGTTGAGATTTATAATTCGGCCGGAGTGGTATGCATGTTATCCCAGTTATCAGGGCAAAAAATGGCAATAAATCTGAGCCGGCTTAGGGCTGGGTTGTATTTTGTGAAAATAAACAGGGGCAATAAGGGTCTGTGGACTGATAAATTAGTTATCACTGATTGAATGCGGCCTAACCGGATGAGCTAAGTTTTGATCCGCGCTCATTCAAACCAGAAAGCGTAAATACCTGCCTTTTGCAGATTGAATTTAAGGATATACTTTTTATCCTCCGGTTTAAAATTGTTCTCCCATTCTATTCCTTGCTTTACTGAATCAAAATGTGCAAGTTTTTTTGATGTCGCTACTGACTTGCCCGTTTCAGGATCAATCAGTTCGCATTGCAGAAATCCTTTTTTTGCGTCGGCATTTACGAATAATCTTTTTGAAAACTGAACCGGAAGGGTCTTCAGGAATCCTTGGAAGAACTTTGCTTCCATTGCTGCAAACCCATCAAGCCTCATGGTGGCCAGACCAATTGAATTTTCGCGGTGATAGGCACGCGAATCGTCATGCCGGGTTGTGGCGCTGGGCAACACGATGTTATTATTCTTGCTGCCCAGGTATTCATGCAGGCCTAATTCAGGCTTAATCCAGTTAATCCCGTCAGTGCTTTCGGCATATCCAACCATGGTCGCAAAACGCAGGTCTTTCTTTTCTTTACCATTGTATATCTGATACCACATTCTGAACTTGCCTTCATCATACAGAACGGAGCCAAAACAATTTACCCCGCCTTCCCAGGGTTTGTCGGCTGTGATAAGCGGATTGCCTTTCAATTTCAATCCCTGCTTGGTTTCACGGCTTACGGCATAAGTTTCTCCAATCCACCTGTCGCTCGTAAAAAGATACTTAAACTGAGCGTTAAGGCTCAATGTCAGTGAGAAAAAAGCAAGGGTTGTATAGAAATATGTTTTGAATGAAAACATATCAAAAAGAAAAATTAGCATTCAAAAGTATCAATAAAGATAACCGCTTCATCCATAGCTCTAAATAGAATCAGATGTTTTCCTGAAAAAATTAGTGTTGAAATGACACTTAATGCTTAAATTTGTATTTCAACTCAAACTTCTGCTTCATATCAATGTTTAATGAATTGTTTAAAAACTGCGCCATGTTAAAATTTTCCAAGAAACAAGCTGTCCGGCTTTCTGCGATGTTGATATTCCTTATCTGGTTTCCAACAGCCCATGCTCAAACAGCGGCAAATGTGAACGATATTTATTTTCAGTCTTTCGGCTGGGATATACACGATCGTTCCTTTGTTTCTGCCGAGGGCGGATTTTACAATTACATGCTGAACAGGGCCGACGGACTGGCTGCAGCAGGTTTTAATGTAGTATGGCTGCCGCCGGCAAGTAAATCAACCGGTGGTATGGGATACATACCAACGCAGTTGTACGACTTCAGTCAAACAGCCTTCGGTTCAGAAGCCCAGCTGAAAGCCTTGCTCAGCAAATTCAATTCATTCAATCCCAAGGTGCATCCCATGGCCGATATCGTACTCAATCACAGGGGCGGCACCACCGGCTGGACAGATTTTACCAATCCCAACTGGGGCTGCGAAACCATTTGTTTCAATGATGATGGTGGTAACGCCCAAACAGCCCCTTATACCGGTTGCCGGCCAACCGGCGCCAATGATACAGGTGAAGATTTCAGTGGAGCGCGCGATCTTGATCATACCAATACAACAGTACGCAATGGTTCAAAAGAATTTTTAACCCGCCTGAAGGCGCTCGGTTTCGATAGCTGGCGCTGGGACGTGGCCAAAGGTTTTGCTCCTGTTTATTTTGGAGAATACATCAACGCTTCAAATCCATATGCATCCGTTGGTGAATACTGGGACGGAAATATGAATGCCCTAAAAGGCTGGATCAATGGTACCGGGGGTAAATCCGCCATATTCGACTTTAATATGTATTATGACATCCTGCAGCCGGCATTCAACAGCGGAAACTATGGTGTGCTCGCTCAAAACAACGGTTTTACCGGTCTTGCCGGTCAGTTCGGATTTGCGGATAAGGCCGTTACCTTTCTCGATAACCACGATACTTTTGTGAAGCCCGGAAGTTTTGTCAGTAACGACAACATTATGAAGGGGTATGCCTATATCCTTACTCACCACGGGATACCCTGCGTATTCTTCCCGCATTATTTCGGTGGTACTTTCCGCAAAGATGGCGTAACGGTTACCTATACTTCAAATGAAACGGCCATTAAAAAATTGATGGCCGTTAGGAAAGCCAATGGCATCAATGCCTACAGTCAGATCAGCGTGCAGAATTCAACCGGATTTTATGCTGCCATCATTGACGGAAAAGTAGCTGTGAAAATCGGACCCGGTAACTGGAGCCCTTCAGGCGCAGGTTGGATACTCAACACTTCCGGTAATGATTATGCAGTTTGGTCGAAAACGGAAATCAATACTGCTCCAACATTGACCATGAGTCCTGCAGGTGGCACATTTGTCAGTGGTTCTCCTGTGCAGGTCACCTTAACCGCGCTTGACGATAAAAGTGGTACAACCATTTATTATACTACTGACGGGTCTGAGCCTTCCGAATCTTCAATGGTTTATTCAGGCAGTTTGAGCATTACAGGCAATACAACACTAAAGGCCCTGGTTAAGGATTCAGAGGGGCTTAAATCAGCCGTGGTAACTGCAGTATTTGATTTTCTGCCTTTGCAGGATATCACCATCCGTTTCCGTCCGCCCACTGCATGGGGTAACCCTCCTTTTTACCTCCATTACTGGAATGTTCTTACAACCGGGTCATATCCTTCATCTGCCTGGCCGGGTAAGGCCATGGCAGGGCCTGATGCACAGGGTTATTACAGCTTTACCTTTAATCAGATCGCCCGTACCAACATGTTGTTTACCAAGAGCAGCACAGGTCCGCAAACGGTTGATATCTTAAATGTGACCCAAAGCGATTGCTATGAAACATCCGGCACTACCGGTAAACTCAATGCGGTTGTGGTCGAATGCCTGCCGCTTTCGGCTAATGATCTAACTATAGAACAGAGTGCCTTAGTTTATCCGAATCCGGCAGATAATTATTTCAGGCTGAACCGTGCTGTCAGGAATATCAGAATCATGAGTATAACAGGAGCAGTCATCAGCGATTATGCTGGATATTTTCAGGCTGGACAGCCGGTTGATGTTTCAGCGCTGAAACCAGGAGTTTACCTGATTGAAGCTTCTGTTAACGAAACCGAACGACTTAATCTGCGTTTGGTGAAGCAGTAACCGTGACAGGCATTTAATCTTCGGATAACGCCTGCCCGATTACGGCAGCGATCTGTAAAATCTGCTCTTCCCGAATCACCAGTGGCGGCGCAAGTCTTATCGTATCACCATGCGTGGGTTTAGCCAATACTCCAAGCTGCATCATACGGATACAAACATCGTATGCTGTTTTTCCTGAATCGGAATCAATAACGATGGCGTTCATGAGTCCTTTACCCCTTACCAGCCTGAGCGCTTTACTTTGAATGGCATTCAGTGCATCACGAAAGAGCAGCCCCATTTTTTCGGCATTTGCGGCCAGTTGTTCCTCTTGTATTACTTCAAGTGCAGCCTCTGCAACAGCACATGCCAGCGGGTTTCCTCCGTAGGTTGAACCATGTTCACCCGGCTTGAGGCAAAGGAGGATTTCGTCACTGCCCAACACACCTGAAACGGGGTACATCCCGCCGCTTAAGGCTTTACCGAGGATCAGCAGGTCAGGTTTCACAGATTCGTGGTCGCAGGCAAGTAATTTTCCCGTTCTGCCGATACCTGTCTGTATTTCATCAGCAATCAGCAACACATTCTTCCGGCGGCAAAGTGCAGCACAGGCGCTGATGTACCCTTCATCCGGAATGATAACACCTGCTTCTCCCTGTATGGGTTCAAATAAAAAGCCCGCAGTATTGCTGTCTTCCAGTGCTGCCTCCAGTGCTGTAAGGTCATTGAAAGGTATCTGTACAAAACCGGGGGTAAACGGACCAAACTCTTTGCGTGCAGATTCATCGCTCGAAGCACTCACCACGGAGATGGTCCGGCCGTGAAAGTTGCGCTCACAAACAATTATTTTGGCTTCGTTTTCTTTGATCCCTTTTTTTTGATAGGCCCATTTCCGGCAAAGTTTAATGGCGGCTTCTACAGCTTCAACACCTGTATTGGCCGGTAAAAAGCGGTCGTACCCGAAATAAGCCGTGATATATTCGGTAAATGCTGCAAAGCGCCTGTTGTGAAATGCCCGTGAGGTAAGGCTGAGTTGCCGTGCCTGTTGAATCAGTGCTTCGGTTATTTTCGGATGGCAGTGCCCTTGATTTACAGCAGAATAGGCGGAAAGGCAATCAATATAACGCTTGCCCTCTACATCCCATAAATAAACACCTTCACCTTTTTCGAGTACTACCGGAAGCGGGTGATAGTTGTGTGCCGAATAAGCCGCTTCGAGGGCTATCCAGTAATGATTGTCTTTTTTTTCAAAAACCATGCTGCAAAGGTACAACCTGATGCGACCCTGATAACGTGATTCAATCGAAGAATCAGTTTAACACCACCCATGCAGGCAAGGAATCTCCCGGCGCAAACTGATCACCGTTACAGGTTAAGGGATGCGCGTCCCTTTCGGCTTTCGAAATAATCAAATCATCTCTGGTATTAACGCCTCGTGCCTTAAATATGTTAAAAAGATCATCGGTGATCAGGTTGAAAAAAGAAACCATCCGACCCTGTTTGGTGGGGTCGTTTGCTATGCAGCTTACATCAGAATAGGTTGAGCTGCCAACATGATAACCAATGAATTGCCCCTTACTCAGCGTTTCACCAATACTGTATGTCTTGTTGGGGGTGATATGGAAAATTGAAATCCTGAAAGCCGGATAATCTTTACATTCAATCTCGATTTTTACACCCGACCACTCATTTTCAACACGTGTGATTTTGCCGTCAACCGGAGAATAAAGTTTAACCTGTTGCCAGTCAACCGTACTTTTGGGTTCGAAATAATGTTTCATACTGCGGCAATGCTCGGTAAAATCAGCGTAATCATGGCCAACACTGGATCTGAATTTTGAAATCCGGCCAATCTTATCCATCTCAATCGGAAAAAAATTGATGAACTTTGGAAGAGGCTTGTTGTCTATATCCCATGTGGTATTGTCGGGTAATTCTTCTTTTTTATCTTTTTTACAGCCCTCAAAAAATAAGCATGCGGCCAAAAACAGAAGAAAGAGCGCGAGCGATAAATGTGGAGTGTTTCTCATAATAACCGAAAAATTGATTGATGAACCTGTAATCAAATTTACAGCGTTTATTTTTATCTATTACTGCTTTAAAAAAACAGAAGCATAATCCGTTATTTTCGCACGCTATGGGCAGATCAGAAAAGGTTCAGGTGTATGAAAAGCTGGAGATTACCGCAATAGCTTCAGAAGGGATGGGTATTGCACGGCATGAAGGCCTTGTGATTTTTGTGGAGCAAACCGTAACCGGAGATATAGTTGATGTTCGTATTACCCGTAAGAAGACTGGATTCAGGCAGGGCAAACCTGTATTTTTTCACCGTTACAGTCCGATTAGAATAAAACCGGTATGTGATCATTTTGGTATTTGTGGGGGCTGCAAATGGCAGATCATCAGCTATGCTGATCAGCTTGAACACAAAGTAAGGCAGGTGCACGATACCCTGCACCGGATCGGTAAGATTGAGCTCCCTGAAATCCGTCCGATGATCGGAGCGCCTGAACCTTATTTCTATCGGAACAAATTAGAATACACGTTTTCTGATAGTGGTTGGCTTACTGATGAAGAAATTCGGAGCGGAAAGGATTTTGCCGACCGCAACGCCCTTGGATTTCATATTCCGGGGCGGTTTGATAAGGTACTTGATATCCATAAATGTTACCTGCAACCTGATCCCGGTAATGCCATCCGGAATTTTATAAAGCAATATGCGGTTAAACACCAGCTCACTTTCTTCAACCTGATAAAGCAAACAGGCTTTTTAAGAACGTTGATTTTAAGAAACACAAGGGCAGGGGAGTGGATGGTTTGCCTGAGCGTAACGGAGAAGCAGGATGCGTTGTTTTTACTGCTTGATGCACTTCTGGCACAATTTCCTGAGATAACATCATTGCTTTATGCCATTAATACAAAACGAAATGATACCCTCGAAGCACTTGAGGTAATCACCTATAAGGGTTTGCCTTACATAACAGAAGAGATGGAGGGCATTAAATTCAATATTGGTCCGAAATCATTCTATCAAACCAACCCTGTTCAGGCCTATGAGCTGTATAAGGTTGCAAGAGACTTTGCCGGTATCTCCGCTACTGATACAGTTTATGACCTTTATACCGGAGCCGGAACCATAGCGCTATTTGTTGCCGGCATGGCCAAAAAGGTAATTGGAATTGAATATGTTGAAGATGCGGTAAACGATGCGAAATTGAATGCTCAATTGAACAGGATTCAAAACACATCCTTCTTTTCCGGCGATATGAAAAATATTCTGGTAGAAGGTTTTTTTGAAACACAGGGCAAGCCGGATGTTATCATTACCGATCCACCGAGGGCCGGCATGCATGAAGATGTTTGTAAACGCATTGCCGAATCAGGCGCTTCGCGTATTGTTTATGTGAGCTGCAATCCGGCCACTCAGGCGCGCGACCTTAACCTGCTTGATGCCAGTTACCGCGTGGTTAGCATCCAGCCGGTTGACATGTTTCCGCAAACTACCCATGTGGAAAATGTGGTGCTGCTCGAAAAAAGAAAAATGCCGCAGGAGTTTTAAAAACAGCTGCGGCATTGAATTTAAAAGCTATTTACGCAGGCCTGAAAGATTAAACCAGACCATTGCAAATAAAAATATCAGTCTTTCACAAAGCGTATATTTTTCGCGGCTCCATCGGATGAAATCAAACGAAGGATATAAATACCTTTTGGAAGGTCTCTGACAGAGATGGTTCCGGTATTTTCACCTGAAGTAAATTCCTGTGAATTGTCACTGTGTAATCTGCCTGCAACATCACATAATTGAACCCTTACGGTCTGATTATTTGCAGAAATTAAGCGGAAATTGAGATCATTGCTGCTCACCGGATTGGGAAATACCGAAATACTTTCAATAGCGTTAAAAGCGCCAGCGGTTTCCTCTTCTGCCAATCTTGCATTTGACCCACCGGTGATGGTGGTGTTCCAGCAAATTGTTTTTTGAAGAGTTGTGCCAAACTGACCTGTCAGCGTGCCTGACGTAAATGTATTGGTAATGGTTGGTATAAACGCTGTGTAGGTAACAGGCGGATTGGTGCTCAGGGGAGAATCAATTACCTCATTGCAGCCGGAAACAAGATTGAAATATGTTTTCGCAAGCCACGATTTGTTAATTGCCGGAGTTGCCAGTGTTGCGATGGAGCCAAAAACGCCGAATGCGGCAAGACCCTGACCACTGGCTGTATTTTGCACCATATCAATGGCGAATAGCGATTCGTTTCCACTTCCGGTATAATGACGCAAAAATACGGGTGCTGTGGTGTTGTTCAGCCTGATTAAAAGACCATCCTTGCTACTGCTGGTAAGCTGGGTTGAACCTGCGATGTAGTAGCTGAGACTTCCTGCTGCATTAACCCGCGTTACAACATCAAAGCCTTCCTGATTTTGCACCGGATAGTTGGGCGTAGGACCATTTGACCTGATAAGGCGTGGAGTGCCGGGTGAGTTCACCGGATTGGCGCCTGAAGTATTTACCCGAAGAAAAAGCACCTGACGTCTGCCCGCAAGCGAAGAAGATACAGCAGAACCAACAATGGCATATTCCTGCGGGGTATTGGTTGGGCGTATATTTTGAAGGCTAATGTTCGAAAGACCTGTTGATGTTAAAATCCGGAACCAAATTAAAGCGCCTGCTGCACTGAACTTTGCAATAAATGCCTGCTGGCAGGCCGGTGCAGCAGTTGACGTAGATCTGATATTCCCGACAAGTATTACGTTACCTGTTTGTCCGTCATCCAAAACAGCCACTGCTTCAGCAGGTGATGTATTTGAATTTCCGCAGGGAACATTGAACTTCCGCACCCAGTCAATGGTGGAACCATCTTCATTATGCTTCATCAGAAAAACCTGACTGCTACCTGTAGTGCTGTTCGGAGCTATACTCGATCCACAGGTATAATACCGGGCAGTATTGTTCAGCGATCTTCTGGTGCAAAAGGCTTCGTCAAAGCCACCAAGGTCAATACGGCGCAGACCTGTAGCAGTTGGTGTTCCATTTGTTCCAACATTCATGAGCAGTACATCTCCTGCAGAATTCGAATTGTAAACAGCACCCGACATAGCATATCCTGCTGTACCCCGTTCAACAATTGAGTTAAGGCGATTCTGCCATTCAGCACCATTGCTGAACAGGAAATAATACCTGCCAGCCAACTGCGCTCCGGCAAATGAACTGGTGTTGAATCTTGATCTTGTAAATTGAGAGCCTGCAGTAGTGGCAGGTAGCGTTGCTGCGCCGGCTGAAGCATAAACCGGTAATCCGCCTGACAGCACTACATCCGTAATCAGTCCGTCGTTGAACTGCTCAAATGAGCTGGCGTTCACTTCATGAATACGATGCCCGTACTGCGAATAACCGGCAAATTGAATCGCCAACGCAAAGAAGGGGAGTAAAACTTTTTTCATTGTGTGTAGGTTTAAAGGTTCTGACAAATATATGATTATTAACCAATTGGCAATTGTGATTGTTGAAAAAATAATCCCTAATAACCGACTAATTGGTCTCGTCAGATTATCCCGAGGCCGGTCATTGGGTTTTACAGTGAATTCCCTCCCTCGCTAAATCGGTTTGGTATTTAAAGCGCCTCCCCCAGCAAATGGTAGGAGGCCACTGGCCGATAAAGACGCACAATTGTGCGTCTCTATTCCGCGCTACCTTTTCATAGGTCTGAATTTTAGGTAGTATTGCATTATTCAATTTGCATTATTCAATTTGCATTATTCAATTTGCATAATCTTAAAAATGCCTTTATTTTTGTGGCATGGGAAAGAGAAGCAGCAATCCGTTTTCGCTGGGTACCTACGACGGTCCGGACCGGTTTTGTGACCGGGAAGAGGAGACTAGGAGGATTCTTGAAGCGGTTGACAATGGTCGCAACCTGTTGCTCATATCACTGCGGAGAATGGGTAAAACAGGCTTATTGTTTCATGTACTTGAAAAACTGAAAAAAAGAGGAGATGCTTGCTTTTATCTTGACTTGTTGTCAGGCAGTTCTGCTGAGGATTTTACATTGGCACTGGCTCGTGAGGTAATCGGTAAGCTTGAAAAACCAACTGAAAAATGGGCAAGGCAAATCTCAACGCTATTCAGAAACTTAGTGCCGGTAATAACCTTCGATAACCTTTCTGGCCAGCCTTCGCTTGAATTGAAACTAAGCAAGCCATCTTTGGCAGTTCAAACGCTTGAGGAAATTATGACCTTTTTGGGCCGGCAGCAGAAACCGATCGTTCTGGCGCTGGATGAGTTTCAGCAGGTTGCCGCTTATGCAGAAGGATCATTTGAAGCCACCTTGCGATCTCTCAGCCAGAAACATGGCAACATTCGTTTTATCTTTTCTGGTTCAGAAAAGCATGTACTGGCTCAAATGTTTAGTTATGCCAAACGACCTTTCTACCAAAGTGCAGAACCTATGAGCCTGGAGCCCGTCCCAGCTGAAAAGTACAAGGCTTTTATTACTGCACACTTTAAAAAAGCCGGACGAACAATAGCGCCAACGGCACTTGACTTTATTTTTCAATGGACCTGGGGGCATACCTATTATGTGCAGTATTTCTGCAATCGTTTGTTTGCAACCGGCGTAATGTCAGTTTCTGAAGGGGACGCCCGTTTGATGGCTTTGCGGATTCTTACTGAACAGGAGAGTATTTTCAATACATACAAACTGATCATACCACATGCACAATGGAATTTGCTGACCGGTATCGCAAAAGAACAGGAAGGGGCTTCGAAACTTTTTTCCGGGCGCTTTATTAAAACATACAATATTGGGTCTCCGGGTTCAGTCAGAAATATTTTGAAAGGACTGCTCGACAAACAGCTGGTATTTGAGGAGCAGGGCCGTTATTATTGCTATGACAGGTTTCTTGGCCGATGGCTGGAAAGATTATAAAAAAAAAACAGGTTACTTTTTTGAAGTAACCTGTTTTTCAGTCAATCGTCAGAAATTACCTGATCAGTAATTTCTGAACATAATTGTTTTGATCGCCCTCCATTCTTAGCAGATATATACCCGGCGCCAGACCAGGATTATAAATCAGATGGTTATTTTCGCCCTTGCCTGAATTGAATTGCTCACTCAGCACCAGCTTTCCGGCTGCATCAAATAATCTCAGGTTATAAGTGCCGCGTTTGCTGGCATTGATCAGCACCTGAATATTGCGATCCTGATTGACCCATGCGGTGGCATAAAGGTTTTGAACACCGTTGAATACAACAGGAACTATTTCGCTGTAGGTGAATGTGCCATTGAAATCAGTTTGTTTCAGTCTGTAATATGAAACACCCCCGTAAGGAGAAGGATCAATACCGTTGTAACTTCTGATACTATTGCTGTTGCCGGCACCATCCTGTTCGAAAACATCTTCAAAGTCAACACCGTTCACACTGCGCTGCACGGTAAAGTAATCATTGTTGATTTCGGTAGCCGTTTGCCAGGCAAGATCAACCTGCATACTGTTGTAATTGGCTGTCGCAGTAAAGTTTAGAAGCTCCACAGGCAGTGGCTCGGTGTTCCAGTCGCTGAGTGTCCATGTTGAGAAAGCCGGCACAGAGTCGAGCATCACCCAATTGGTGGCAGTTGTAGTGGCTACATCACGCGAGATACGAGAAGGATAGAACTGGCCAAGCCATTCAGTTTCATTGTCAGGAAGTCGCCATGGAATAAGGTCTGCTTCTATATGAGAACCTGTTGCTAGCTCATCCTCAAAATAGCCGATACCCATTTTTACATTCAGACCTGCATTCACCGTTGGATGAATTTCAAAATATCTTTCTATGCTATTATTGGTTGCCACAGTTACTGCTTCATGGTGGCGCACAAACTCAGTAATACCCGGAGCTGCACCCGAAGGCCTTGTAATCATGGTAAGACCGATACCGCCCAAATCCGCATTTGTATAGGTGATATTCGCAGCGAGCGTACGTTCGGCCCTGATGGTTCCGGTGCCAAGGTTGCAGAAAATCCTGTTGGAGTTGGTTTCATTTGTTACCGTTCCCGAAGCACCCAGGTCGATCTCGTAACCGTTCAGGTCAAGTTTTCCATTGATATTCTGCATATTGAGCTCATCTGAAACAACAAGGTTACTCTGGAGTGTAAGGGCCACCCCGTTGTAACTGCTGGCGATAATGAGCTGGCCTACCTCTGAAGCTGCTGAGCCGCCAATCTGCTGAGCATTCGATCCCAATAAACGGAGCGTTCCGCTTCCAAGACTTCCGGTGCCGTTATTGGTCAGGTTGCCTAATAATTCCATTTCTGCACCTGAATGGATATTGATGATAGCACCTGTCTGATTTCCAATGCTTCCGGAAACAGTCATTACACCGCCGGAAAGGATTTCAGTCAGTCCGTTGTTGGTAAGTGTTCCGGCGAGTGTTAATTCACCGCCGTTCTCAATGGTAAGAGAGGAACCTGTAAAGAGGAACAGGTTGCTGGCGGCTGCCGGAGCCAGGCTGTAAACATGCGGGTAACGGCCCGACTCAGGGGATGAAGGGATTACCACATTTACCGAGCTGGTCGGGACAATGCCGCACCAGTTGCCATTAACATTCCAGTCATCAGATACAACACCGGTCCAAGTGCCAGTTACCTGAATAGTGAGGTTTGCCGTGCCAGAGTTGTAAGGATTGCCCGCATTGCACAATGTGTTGTATTTCAGCCTGTATTGATAAACCCCGGGTGGAGTAGTACCTGCAGTGCTGGTAACATTTAATGAAGAGCCATTTATACCTGAATAGGTCGTTCCGGCCGGAGTTCCATTATTTACAATCTCCCAGGCGGTGCCGTTGAAATATTCCCATGTATAGGTAATCGTTCCTGTGGCATTGATTATAGCATCAATGTTAGTGGAAGTTCCAACGCATATGGTCTTATTGTCGGGCTCATCAGCAACAGTAGGGTCTGAACTGACTGATAAGAGTCCTGCAGAAGAGGTGGCAGCAGGAGAGCAGGTGCCTCCAACTATAACCCTGAATTGGTAATTATTCAAACTTGCGGGTACAGCAGTCAGATTGAGAGTATTTGTTGAAACGCCCGAATAAATCGCATCATTTATAAGTGCATTCCAGTTACTTCCGCCATCAGATGAAACCTGCCATGCATAGTTAAGGCTCGTTCCAGCAGCAGTGACCGCAAATGATGTATTACTGCCTTCACAAACAGACCTTGAGAAAGTTGCAGGTGTAGTTCCGGTAATGCTTGGGGTCGTATTAACCGTGGCAACCACTTCAGTTCTTGAAGCTGAGGTACATCCGTTGGCTGTTGCATCTACCCAGTAACTGGTGGTTGCGCTGATTGAGCCGGTGGTGAAGGATGTTCCAGTTCCCAGCGAAGAGCCACCTGTTGAAGCGTCATACCAATTGATGGTTCCGGCACTGGCAGTTGCTCCCAGATTCACGGTTCCGGCATCGCAGCGCGAACCGGGTGTGATACCCGCAATACTTGGGGTGGTATTAACGGTTGCAATTACCTCAGTTCTTGAAGCTGAGGTACATCCATTGGCTGTTGCATCTACCCAGTAGCTGGCGGTTGCGCTGATTGAGCCGGTGGTGAAGGATGTTCCAGTTCCCAGCGAAGAGCCACCTGTTGAAGCGTCATACCAATTGATAGTTCCGGCACTGGCAGTTGCTTCCAGATTCACGGTTCCGGCATCGCAGCGCGAACCGGGTGTGGTTCCGGTAATGCTTGGAATCGCATTTACAGTTAATACTGATGCGGTAGATGTTGCAGGTGAGCAGGCAGTAGTGCCCACAATAACCCGATATCTGTAACCATTTATACCTGAACTTACTGTACTGATAGATAACGAAGTAGTAGTTGTTCCGCTGTAGATGCCACCGTTACTTAACGCACTGTAAGATGCGCCTCCATTGGTGCTTAACTGCCACTGGTAGGTAAGGTTATTTCCTGTAGCTGAAACTGAAATAGATGTGCCTGCGCCATCACATACTGCGGTTGATGCCGGCGGCTGGGTGCCAATATTAACAGAACCAACATTCAACGTACCTGCATCGGAGTTAACGGTTCCGCAAGAGCCAGTTACAACTACCCTGTATTGGTTGCCATTTAATCCGGCAGGGGTATTGCTGATATTGAGTGTGCTGGTAGTTGCTCCGGTGTATGGCGCACTTTCTAATCCGGTGGTAATCCAGTTTCCTAATGAGAATATCTGCCACTGGTAGGTGGCAGTCGCATCATTGGTGGTGACTCCAAAACCCGTATTACTGCCGGCACAAACGTTATTGATGAAGTTCACAGATGAAGCTCCACCGTCGGGGCTGTATGTGAGAATGGCAGTTGAAGGATTTACAGTAACACTTTTTGAAACACCGGTGCTGACACATCCTGTAGTGGTATTTTGTACTGTGAACGTACCTGTATACGTTGCCGCTGCGACACCAGCTGGGATTGAAAGGGCAATCGGACTGGTAGTAAATGCCGTATTGGTCACATCAGTAAAGCCTGCAGACTCTGCAGACGCATCCCAGTCCATACTATACTGATCGGGGGTTTGCGTTGTGCCGCTAAAGGTCAGATTGGCATTCTGACTGCCTGCTGAATAGCAAACGGTTGGATTAGCACCCAACGTGATGGTGGGTAATGCATTTACTGTTACTGAAATCGGGTAACTGGTACTTGTGCAGGATGTGCTGCTGTTAGTTACCGTTAAATTGGCATTATAGGTTCCTGCTGCAACTCCCGCAGGCACCGACAATACAATCGGGCTTGAAGGTAAACTAGACAATGAAACATCGCTGAACCCTGCTGTATTGGCAGAAGTATTCCAATCAATACTGTATTTATCAGGACTATTGGTGGTTGCGCTAAAGCTTAGGTTTGCATTTTGTGAACCGGCAGTAAAACATACTGAGGGGTTTGCATCTAATGTGATAGTGGGTTGAGTGCATGAAACGAATTCATCTGCCCCAATATCCGATGTTGTTAAACTTCGTGTCTCATTATCAAAGTCAGCAGGTGAGATACTGACCAAACCTGTTGCATCGCCATTGTTCTCTACGAATTTAAAACTTTCACTGTCATCTCTTGAAATATGCATGAATTTTCCAAGACCTGATATATCAGAAAGATCAACAAACAGATAACCAGTCTTTGGATTTACAACATCCGTAGCCGGATTGTTGGCATACACTGATGAAGTAGTTCCTCCTACTGTCTGGGCATATTTACTATTTGCATCAGGTGAGTAGGAACGGCTTTTCCAATTGGTAAAGTTATAAGCAGTGCCGGTTTGCCCGGAACCGGTTATTTCCTGCGCAACAGTAGATGTATTGGCGGTAGAAAGTAGGTTATAGTCAGTATTTGAAGCTGTCCAGTTGGTAGCTGGATTGCTGGCCTGATTACCAATCGCAAAGTTGCTGACTACTCCTGTTCTGTCGTTGATTAAAATGTTGTTTTTCAAATGAATCGTTCCTCCATTTGTTGTTCCATCACCTGAGGCACAACGCAGTAAGGCATAAGAGCCCCACACAGGTGCATCTCCCGGGAGGGTTGTTTTCCCTGCTCCGCTGATATAAATACTGTTGTAGTAATAGCGTGTTGTGTTGCCTGATTTGGTGTCATCAAGAATACCATACAGGTCGGGGTTGTTATAGGCATTGCCTGCGTTTACAGCTGGCGCCAGATAAATCATATTATTTATCAGGGTGAAGCTTCCGTTGGCTATGAGGTTAATACCGGAAAGATCACTGGCACCTATCGCCACACCTGAAATAGAAGGGGTAAACGTATTAATACCTGCGCTACCACCATTGTAATTCTCCAGATCTGCGATACGGTTGCGTGAAACTATTCCTGCACCGTTGGTTGATGATTCGGCATTGAGGGCAATACCGTTAACCCTAACCCATCGGTTCCATGTACCGTAGGCGCGAAGCCCGTAAACAGAATTGCTGTCAACAACGTTTCCTGAGTAGTTGTTTGTGCGGATGCCAATACCTGTTAGTGCTCCGGGCCATACCTTATCCACATTGGTTCCATTCATGTAAACGTTTGAGAGGTTTGTTCGCGAATAAAGGTTGGCAACCACATTGCCGGTTACAGTAACCTTGCCTGCATAAGTGTTCAGCGAATTGGTGCCATATTCACGAGCACCAAGTCTAATACCTGTCATATAGGCATAACCTCCGGTATTTTTAATGCCGGCTATAACGTTACCTCTGATATTGGTCGGATTAGAACTGTAATTCCAGATGCCGAAAACGCTCACATTATCATTAGAGCCATTGGCTGTTCCAGTTCCGTCCACCTGAATGCTCGGCGTGTTGATAGTAGCTGTAAGATCGCCAATGGTATTGTTCAATACGTCAACCCAACCCGATTTTACACGGATACCGATAAACATGGTAAGGCTGCTTCCGCTGAGGTTGATGTTTTTAATTGTATTTCCGCTCACAACTGAGGTATCAGCGGCAGTTGCCCCACCTACCTCCAGACGAATGCCTTCAAAGTCAACATTGCTGTTGCTGTTACTCCAGGTGCCTGATGCGCCGGCAGCCGATCCTCCTATCACATTGTTTTTAATCTTGTGACCGGATGAAGAAGATGCCTTCAGGTAAACAGCAATATGTTGTGGCACACTGCCCTGCAGGGCAGACATATTTGTTGTGCAATAGAAATTATTGTTGAGAATACTCCAGCTATTACCGTTTCCAACAACATCAGGCAGGTAAACACCTGTTTGAGAGAAGTTAAAGATGTTGTTACCCTGAATGGTGATGTTATTATTGGTTACACCACTTGTTGAGTTATAGCTGAATATCATGTTCGCCGGCACCCCGGTGGCATCGCTGCGGTCGCGGATGGTGTTATTGGTGAGGGTAATATTTCGGTTACCGCTTCCGCCACTTGCTGCATCACCGAAGAATACAATACCCGGATCATTGGTAATAGCACCCGATATATAAGTAGTACTGTTGTTACCTTCGATTATCGAGTTGGTTACCGTAATGGCATTTGCATCGTTCTGGAAGACAAAAGTAGGGTAGGAGCCCTGGTTGTTTCTGAAGCGCAGGTATTGACCGCCACTGCTGCTGCCGTCGATGGTAACATTTGCAGCCCCGTTAAATCCAATCATACCCTGCAAAGCACTGGTGCCACTGGTGCCAGTTGCCGTGTAGGTTGTTGCATCTGCCGGCGTAATGGAAATTGTTCGGGTACCGCCGCAATAACCTACCGCATTCAGGAAGGTTGGCGTTGCAGGTTCAGAAGTGTTTGCATTCACAATCACACTCAGATTGCTGGTCAGTACGCTGTTATTGATAGCGTTAAACAATGCACTGTAGGTAGCAAATGAGGGTGAACCGGTGCCGATATAAACCGGTGAGGGCATACCGAAATAAAGCGGGTTAGCTGTATATGAGTCGTTGGATGCATTACCATCTGCTTCTCCATTCGGCAGAGAGGTGGTAACAACAACATTGAATGCAGTATTCGAACTAAAGCTGTAGGTTCCAATCGTAAAGGTTTGTGTGGCGCCAACTCCAAGATTCATTGCAGATAGGTTAACTTGCGGCTGAGCAACTCCGTTTACTGTCCAGTTAACGGTTAATGTATTCATCACTTTGGTGCCATTGTTTCTGATTTGAACATCAAGCTGATTGCCTGAACAGGCCGGCTTAACAGAAATAACCGCAGCGTCATTAGCAAGAAACTCATCGCTGCCCATATCATATAATGCTCCTTTAGGTCTTGATTCACTATCAATATCAGCAGTTACAGCAGCAAGGGTGGTACCCAAATCAAGCACATAGTTAAATGGCTGGTAAGCAGCTGTTGACGAAGTTTTAATATGCAAATCACCGTTTGCAGGATCTACAAAAAGATCATATGGATTAACAGTACCATTGGTGGTGTTATCAGTGCCACTTGTTAATGCCTGTGCCCACTGGCTGTTGGCATCGCCCCCTGATTGTGTTTTCCAGTTGGTAAAGTCCCGGTCGGCTGTCCACCAGCCCAGCGTACTGTTGTTAGCTGATGAAAGAAAGTTGTAATCACTCGTCCAACCTGTGCCTGATGAAGATGTTCTGTCAATGGCATAATGTTTAGAATTGGCAGTAGGATTGCCTGTTCTTGCATTGATGAAGATATTGTTTTTAATGTCAATCACATCGCCGTTTCCGCTGCCGGTTCCGTTTGGTAGCTTATAAAAACAAGAGGAAGGATAATCTACACCTGAAGTTCCGGATTGATTGCCATGAATCAGCACCGTGTTGTTGTAAACATTTGTTGTTCCACCGGTATTAAAATCCATAATACCATAAACCTCCTTACGGCTTGTATAGGTTGTTAACCAATTCTTATTGAACATATTCACTGAGTTATTAATAATGCTGCGGTTTCCAGTTCCATTTATCGCAATACCATGTGAGATGCCTCCATTACTTGCATGAAAGAATCCGTTCAATTTATTATTGCTGATAGTACCTCCGCTCGCTCCTCTCATCACAATACCATTGGCCTCATTTCCATTGGGTCCGGAAGAAGAAGAACCGATGTAATTAATAGTATTATTATGAATGATTTGGCCGGTAGCGCTGTTGTTAATAAAAATTGCATTCGTATTATATCCGCTGGTATTGGCTCCATTGTATGAATTAGCCAGCGTATTGTTTTCAATAATTGCACGCCCTGAACCGGTATGTTCAATCACCGTGGTATAACTTCTGAATGAGCCAACTGATGATAATCCTGCAATCAGGTTGTCTCTTACCACCAGTGAGTCCGCGGTTAAGCTGTAAACTCCATAGGTCCATCCGGTATTAAAACCGGAAAGCACTCCGCCACCGTTTGATTGGACGCTATTGACCAAGGTCGGGTGGCCTATCGTATTATTCAAAATATTTACCCTTCCGCTGTTTACATAAATACTGGTTACCCCACCTGCATCACCGTTTTGCGACCAGATATTTTGGATGGTGTTACCCGATACAACAGTTGGGGCAGTTGGGTTATTGCCAACACTCAGATAGAGCGGAATTAAGTCGGTTAGGGTATTGTTTCGCCATGGATTGGCACCACCGCAAAGTGGTGCACTACCGCCGATATAGTTACCCGAAATCAGGTTACCTGTGGAAGTTGCTCCCGGACGGAAATCAATACCATATTGTTGCCCAGTTCCATCAATAAATGTAGAATAAAGACTATTTCCGCTGATAGTGTAGTTGCTTCCGCCGTTGGTTTGTACGGCAATACCTGCCGAATATCCACTACCACCGCTGAAGATCGACCAGTCGGAGATATTGTTATTCGTTATGGTAATATTACTGTTGGCGTTGGTTGTATTCGATGAAAGTATCATGAATTTTGAATAGCCGCCAAAGCTACCGGTTGTTCTGTAGCGTATTGTATTGTTGTCAATAGTAACATTGCTGATACCTGGACCTGAACCGCTCGGTCCGCCAAGAACAATTACCGCTGCACCGCTTGCACCCGAAACGTTGCTGCTTTCAAACAAACAGTTTTTAAGCGTTATGTTATTAGCTCCGTTATTGAACCAAACGGCAGCATGAGTACTCAGGTTTCTAAAGGTGAGGTTTTGACTACCATTGAAGTTTCCATCTATAGTCACTCTTGACGCACCGTTGAAACGTATAACCGGCTGAGCAACGGATCCTTCTAATACTCTTGCAGTACTGCCATCAGGCTGAATCAAAATTGAGTACCCTGTTCCACAGTATTCTGTCCATTGATTGAGGGCATTTGCACCCGTCTCGGTGATGTTTGATACGACGTTGACGGTAAGGTCGCCGCTAAGACCATTGGTATTGATGGCCGAGAACAAACCTCCTGCACCGGTTAGTGTGGTATAGGTTTGACCTGTGCCCACATTGATTGTACCCGACAACGGTGCATTGGTAGGGGTGGTTAAGGTGGTAGGAACACCGGCATTTGGTGCGGTAGTTTGAGTACTTGCAGATGAATGCACCGGTGTGGTGGCATCAAACCTGCTGAAACCAATGTTAGGCGTGGAAGCCATATCCTGAGCCGCAACATAGTACTCGTAGGTTTCACCATAGGCAGCGCCTGTTATGCTCGGAGTGAATACATAGGTTGCATTGTTGGCATCTCCGGTATTAGAGGAAGATGCAAAAGCTGTCCATGATGTAGTTGTTGGCAGAGAGCGTCTTACCCATAATTGAGGCGGGTTGGTTGACTGATCAATTCCGGTTCCTACATCGGTAATGGTGGCAGTGATGGTCGGGGTAATAGTAGAACTGGTACATAAATTTACCACTGCATTATCAATGGTGGTAGAGATACTAGGTCTGATGATATCACTTGGTGTATAATTACCCGCATCGGCACCTATATCAACCGGAGTGTTACTGGCCCTGACATCACCATCATAATCATTGGTGGTGGTGAAAGATGGGTTACCGGCATCTTCGGCGGGGGTTGGGATTGTATTATTAAGGTGGAGGTCAAGACATGGCGCACATCCGGGTGCATCGTTACCGGTGGGATTGATAAAGTTTGGATCCCCGATGCCACTGTTCCAATCTGAGGCGGGCACTCCACCGGCCGTCCAGAGCGGGAAGTTGGTTTTATAGTTTGATCCGCCATCCTGGGTATAAATACCCCCGTTGATTCCGTTGAAATAGTATAGGTTATAATCAAGCGCGATATTGATATTACTTCCGGTAAGGTCAATACACAGGTGCTTGCCCGTGCCGGTAGCTCCACTGATGTAGGTGCGGTTGTTTACAAAAATGTTGTTCATGATGGTATCCACCTTACCGGTGCCTGCGCGGAGTGTACGCTTAAAGGCACTGGTAGAATTGTTGTTATTCAGCCCCGTGGTGCCTCCTCCAATATATATACTATTGTGCAGGTAATCCATTCCGGCATCCACATTTTGGTCGATTCCTCTGATCAGGTAATTACCTGTAATACCTAATCCTATTGAAGTATGACCCAAACGAACCATGTTGTTTCGAACAATGGAGGCGGCAGCAGTTCCTGCCCCTCCTTTACCAATGGCTATACCGGTAATGGTCGCATTGGTGCTGCTAGTAGCTGTAAAGTATAGCCCACTTACGAGGTTGTTTTCCAGTACCCTGCCTGTAACCGTTGGCAGCCAATATATACCGGTTACAGACTGCGGAGAGCTAAACGTAGACTCGTATATCCTATGCACAAAATTACCCGAAGCATTTTGATTGCCTTCAAGCCACATACCAATGGCTCCGGCCTGATCGGGTGTTACAGCTGCGGCAGAACCTGCGGGAGAGAATACGTCATACACTTCGTTGTTGTTAATGGTTCCTGCACCACTGGTGCTTCTGATACCGATTGCAGCGGTGTTGTTTGCGGTGTTTTGGTGATATATGCTTAATACATTATTGTTTCTAATGCCGCATGTTCCGCTTCCTTCATTGCTTATACCATAAGCCTTGCAATTTGAACCCGATTGACTGACAATCGTATTAACCGTATTACCGGTTCCGGTTCCATTTCCAATGTTTACTGTGCCGCTGCTGGAGTTGTAAATTCCATAGATATTGCTTGCCCATCCACCGATAAACCTAATGACGCTGTTGTTGATAACATTTACATTACCGCTTCCTTCTATGGATATACCTCTGACAGCCGTCGGGTCTGTTGTATTAACTGTATCTATTCTGTTGTTGCTGACCACCGTGGGCGAGGTAGCACCCACATTTACAACCATTCCATACCAATATGTATCATAACTATCCGATATATTCTGAAAAGCTGTTGTCCATGGGTAACTGACTCCGCCAGCCTGCACCGTACCGATATCATTGTTGGAAATCAGGTGGCCACTGGATGTAGAACCCGGAACGAAATTCAAACATGAAATGGCCCCAAAAGACTGATTGGACGAGGTTGATCGATATATTTTATTATTGGTGATTGTCCATCCATTACCCGTTCCAGTTCCTACGTTAATACCACTTACATAGGCAGCGGTTGTGCCATAATCGAAATTATAGATATTACAGTTGTCGATGGTGATGCTGTCGTTTGGAGCGCCAGCTGTTCCTGTAGCCAAAATCCCATTATTAGGTCTAAGTGAACTGGAAATATTCCTGATATCGGAATATGAAATCAGGTTGTTATCATTTCCGGTTCGGGGAGCCGTATAGGTAAATCTTATACCCGTATTGGCTCCGATACCATTTCCAACTCCAAGGGTGATCAAATCTGTATTAGAGGTTCCCTGGGTAAATGAACTGCCTGTGAGATCTCCGCTGCTTTGGGTGACATTCACAAAATTGGTATTGCTTACCCCCCTGATGCCTGCTGCAAAACTGCAGGCTGAGTTTTTGGTGAATCCGCTCTGATCTCTGTACAGGTATTCAATGTTGTTGCTTCCTTCGTAAAGTTTTATTTGGAAGTCAAGTCGGTTGGCATCTGCAGGACTGGCAGCAGCTGAACTTAATTTCATTCCAACCCATTCCGCTGTAAACACCCTGTTGGGGGCTGTTCCGGAGGTCATGTACCATAACCTGTAGGGTGTGGGTGTGGCAGATAAACTAGTGTGATTTGTCAGATCCGCACCTACGGCTGCAAGCACTCCGGTATTGCCGGCTCCTATGCTTGACATGCTGAACACATCTGTACCATTGGCAGGCGCACCTCCACTACCAAAATATAAATAACCGTTGGTACTATAATTGGCACTTGAATAATTGGTGCCTTCAAAATTGAAATTAAATCCAATTGTCAAATTTGCACCGGCATCAACACCTGAGGTCCAGGAGGCTGAACCTGCGCTTGGATTTCCGGCAATGGAAGTGTAATTGGCTGAAAAACCTGAAACACTATATGATGATTGTGCTGTAATAGTTGTTCCCGAGATCAATATTCCACCATCACTTGCATCACTTCCTAATCCGACGAGTTGTTTTCCGGCTTCAGTGATGACATTTCTGATCACATTGTTTTTTGCATCATTTAAAAGGACAATCGGACTTCTGGATGAATTGTTCCTGAATAGCAGGTAACGGTCGCTATTGGAGGAGATATAGCCGGTAATGGTTACCCTGTCGGCTCCATCCAAACGAATTAAGCCACCTGAAATGGCGCCTGAATTGGATATGGTGCGCAAAACAGCAGCATCAGATTTAATTGTCACGGTATAGGGTGCCGCAAACTGATTTAGCGCCACGGTGGCATCTTCGATGGCAAGATCCGAGGTAATGTTCACATTCAGGTTCGCAGTGAGTGTGCTGGCATTGATTGCCGCAAATGCACCGTCGCTGCGAGTCAATGAAGTGTAAGTTTGTCCGGTACCAACATAAATATCGGTAGTTCCCTGCGGGAAGAGTATGTTGTACTGGTTGATGGTTCCTGCCAAGGCAAAAGATGCAGAGGTCAGATCCACATTGGCGGGAATATTATTGAAAATGCCAGAGGTGATACCCACATTGGTCAATGCGGACAAATCCTGCGCAACCACAAAATACTGGATGATGTTGCCTATGGTAACCCCTCCGCCATTTAATATGCTGTAATCAATGGTGAAGTCGAAAGGAGAACTACTGCCATTGGCCTCTACATATTTCCAACCATTATCAGCAGAGGTGTTTCCTGTATAGGTATTGGCATCCGTTGATTTCTTGTAGTACAATCTTGGTTTGGTTCCTGCGGTAGTATTTATGCCGCTTGCATCGGTAATGGTCACTGATGAGAGTGTTACAGTAATATTATCCGGAGCTGAAGGTAATGTAGTATAAGAGATAGCAGGAGGAATCGCATCGACATAAGCAAAATTTCCTGCATCAGCGCCGATATCCACAGGAGTATTGCTGCTCCTGTTGTCTCCGTCGAAATCATTAGTAATACCTGCAATGGCTATTCCAATACCTTCGATTGTTGTGCCTGCCGGATCAATATGCAAATCGATAGTGGCATTGGTACCATTGGGTGTGAGGAAGAATGGATTGTAGCTAATGCTATTTATATCCAAAGATAATCCGCTCCTCCATGCATTGATATTCGCGCGATCTGTTCCGCCAGACACGCCCAATACGCCGCCGGTCCCGCTTACAACCAGGTCATTGTAATCACAGGTAAGACCGGTTGTTCCGCCTATGCCAATGGCATAGTGCTTTCCTCCTGTTGTGAAGTTTGAACGGGCATTGAAGAAGATATTGTTCTCTATTTCTCTCGTGCCTGAAGAAACCGCACTTTGGAAAGCAAAGGTGTTGGGTGTATTGGTATTTACTCCAGTTCCTGCCATATACACAGAGTTGAAGTAATAATTATTGGTTCCGGCTGCTTCATAAATACCGTTCATGACTTGTCCGGTGGTGATGGCATTTCCGTTCTCATCCAGTCCAAGACGAACCATGTTGTTTTGTACATTGGCGTTTCCGGCATTAATCCAGAGGCCGGTCAGACCATTAGTAGCTGCATTGGTGGTGTATGCAGCTGAATTTGAATGCACAAAATTCCGCTCAATCATATTGGTTCCGGTGGCAGCTCCGCTGTAGAAGATACCATAGTTTGAAGATACGGATGTGCCCGTGTTTTTCAAGGTGTGCACTGTGTTTCTGCTGACTGTATTGCCACCTGCAGTGGTGGTAAGTGCGATACCCATGATTGGGGCAGCGGTATTGGCAGTTGTGATTTCAATACCGGCTGTTGAAGTACTTGTGCCATTACCGGTAAGGTTCTTCACTGTATTTCCGCTTACCGACAAAGGTACTGCTGCAGCTGCTGTTACGTGCAGGATTCCGACCATTTGGCTGGCATTGTTGCCTGCCGCGGCAGACATATCCTGAATGGTATTGTTGCTGATGGTCAGTGCAGAAGCGGTACCTGTTCCAGTACTGTATATACCATACATTTTAACTGTTCCACCTAATGTGGATGCAATACCGGCTACTGTATTATTGGATATGCTGCATCCTGCCGTTGTTCCGGTGAAGGATATACCATGGAAGGTAGGTGTGGTATTGCTGCTCAGGGTAATGGAGTTGGAAACAGAGGTGCTACCAATTGTGTTTCCTGTCGAAGAACCAATATTTACCAATCCGGCACCGGTCACACGGATACCATAAAGCGTGGGAGTGGTGTTGGTATTGGTAATACCCCTGATAATATTGCCATCAATTACTGTTGCAGATGAAGTTCCTGCTCCGGTTACACTAATACCTGTGATGGTTGAGGTTAGCGCCGATGTTGTAATTCCCCCGATGGTATTGTTACGAATACTAGATCCGTTTGCAGAGGTGCTCAGGGATATTCCAGTTGCTGTTCCACCAGTCATATTGATTGAATTGGAAACGCTGGTGCTCCCGATGACATTTCCACTGGTGGTTCCGATGTTGATCAAACTAGCTCCGGTAGCGGATATACCGGTAAATGCCCCGGTATTGGTGGTGATGGTTGTGATGGTGTTGTTGTCCACCACACTAGGTGTTCCTGATCCAGGCACACTTGCGGATATACCGGTAAAGGCACTGGAGGATGTTCCGCAATTGATATTTCTGATGGTATTATTAGAAACGGTATTGTTATTGCCTGCTGTGGCTGCAGTGAGGGAAATTCCGGTAAATGCGCCGGTGCTTCCTGCTGTAGCCCCAATGTTGGCAATGGTATTGTTGGATACTGCGTTGCTTCCTACCGCCGATGCAAGGGATATACCCGTAATATTGCCTGTATTGGCAGCGGTTGTTCTGATTGAATTGGCTGTGGAGGCATCACCGATGATATTTCCGCTGGCGGCACCCAGATTGGTAATACCTATGTTTACCAATCCTGCCCCTACGTTGATACCGGTAAATCCGGCACTTGTAGTACCTGACAGACTGAAATTGCCGATGGTATTGCCGGTAATCTCAGTGGCTGCTGAAGTGGCAGCACTCAGGTTAATACCTGTTGAAACTGCTCCTGCACTGTTGTTCCAATATCCACTTGAGAATGAAGTGCCCCCTCCAATGAAGTTGCCACTGATGATATTTCCGCTTCCGGCAGATGCAAGGTTGATGGCATTCTGCGCAATGGCTGCTGTGATCGTACCATTGTGGATGGTATTGCTGGAGATGGTATTAGAACTGTTGGATGCATTATTTGAATAAATACCACTGGCAAATACACCAGCAGTGCCCGCGGTAGCACCACCAATATCATTACCACTGATTACGTTACCTGTATTTGCGCCGGTGGCACCCAAAGTAATAACGCCATTAGCTGCAGTGGTGGCATTACTCTCAAACATACAGTTCTTTATTGAGTCTCCAACACAACTGTTGGTGAGTTGCATTACGGGCCCGGCATTGGCAGCGGTTGTATTGGTGTTTCTGAATAACAAATATTGGCCTGAACCGCTGAATGAACCATCAAATGTAACGTTGTCCGCTCCGTTGATGTTAATCATTGGTGTTGAACTGGCGACGGCTGTTGCTGAAATGGTTCTGGTAACGGCAGCTGAAGGTACAATTCTTAAACGATGCCCACCTCCCCATGCATTGAGGGCATTGGTGCCGTCTTCTGTCATATCACCCACCACACTCACGGTTAAGTTACCTGTAATTCCCCCGGCATCATTGATCGCCTTGAACAATCCGGTAGCGGTGGTAAGTGAAGGATAACTTCCACCAGTTCCCACAGTTACTAATCCGGAAGAAGGAAGAATTACGAAACTGTTGATTATTCCACCCAATGGAAATGCATCCGCTGTTAAATCTACATTGGCTGGCTGCAGGTTGAAATTACCGGAATTGATGCCCACATTGGGTGTTCCGGCATTGTCCTGCGCCACCACGAAATATTGAATCACATCTCCAGCTGAAACACCGCCCGCATTTAAAAGCGTGTAATTGAAAGTGAAGGAGAATGGTGTTCCACTACTGCTGCTTTCTACCCATTTCCATCCACTGGTTGATGAAGTATTGTCTGAAAAGGTATTTGCATCACCTGATTTTTTAAAATATAACCTGGGTTTTGTGCCGCTTGTGGTATTAATTGTAAGGGTACTTGTAATGCTTACTCCGTTGAAATTATAAGGAGAACCTGTTGACGAATTATTATTGGGGATTACTGAATAGGAAATATTCGGATAAGGAAGAAAATCGCCTGCATCCGCTCCAACATCAACAGGGCTAAAAGCACTGCGCATTTGCCCGTCAAAATCAACAGTAACTGCCGCAACATTTATTCCCGTTTGTTCAATGATAGTACCCACCAAATCTGAGATATGCAAATCAACAGTAGCTGCATTAGATGTTGGTGATATGAACTGTGGATTGGCACTGTTTGAATTGGCATCCGTTCCGGCGGTCTTCCAGTTTGAAATAAGCAGATAATCAACAGCAGCTATGGCTCCGAGCACAGAACCGGTTCCACTTGCCACCAAAACATTGTAATTGGAAGTGAGGGAAGTTAAGGCGCCAACCCGGATGGCATAATGCTTCCCTCCGGTGGAGTTGTTTGAACGGGCATTCATAAAAATATTGTTTTGAATGGCCCTTGTATTGGCAGATACGGCACTGAAAAATGCGAAGGTATTCGTTGCAGTGGATCCAACACCGGTTCCTCCGATAAACACACTGTTGTGATAATAGTTTGAGGTGCCGGCTGTTTCATTTAAACCATTTATTGCAAACGCCGTTGTGATGGAATTGCCTGCAGGATCTATACCCAGACGAACCATATTGTTGGCGATGTTGGTGGCGGCTGCTACACCAGCTGTTACGTTGACATTAATTCCATTGATAACTGCTGAGGCACTTGAAGTGCTGGCAGTTAGGGAATGTACAAAGTTCCGGTCAATGGTACTTGTTGCAGTAGAAGAAGAAGTTTGATAGTACAATCCGGTTAATGTAACCGCGGCCGAAGCTGCAGTGTTGGAAAGACTATGAACTGTGTTTTGACTGATGGTGTTGCCTGTTGTTGAAGAAAGCAATGAGATACCAATAACAGATGCTGAAGATGTTGTTCCTGTGTTTTGGGCACTGTTGGAGAGGTTACGGATGGTGTTGTTGCTGATCGTTGAGGCTCCGGCCTGTGTTGTAGTGGTAATACCCATAATTTGTCCAGCCGCACCAGTGCTCGCATAATTGTTGTTCAGGTTGGCAATGGTATTTCCGGTGATGCTCAACGGATTGGTTCCGGTGTTTGTGGTGATTCCGTAAACATATTGGGCATTGGTGGCATCTGTGGAAGCTGAGGAAGCGTTGATAGAGTTTGCTGTTAGGGTACTACCGATAACATTGTTTGAAACAGTTCGGGTACTACCGCCTCCTGTTCCAATTGAAATTCCCACAAAGCGGTGCGAGATGGCGGCGGTAGATCCTGCAACTGTAAAGGCACCAATGTTGTTTGTTGTAATGGAAATAGTTCCCGAAGTTCCGGCATGGGCAATTCCAAAACTCGCTGCGCCAGAGGTTCCGGATGTAACCGTAATACTTCCTGTTCCGGTAGGACTGCCTATTGTGTCATTGGAAATTGTAATACCCCCTGAAGTAGAATATATTCCGCAGAAAATACCGGGCGCGGTTGCTGTTGAGAGAGAAGAGCAGGTCCATGCCATGTTTGCGATGGTATTTCCCGAAACGGTATTTGCTGCGCCGCTCGTTAAGCCATCCATTCTGATGCCCATAAATGTGGCACCAACAGTGCCATTCTGGGTCCAGTTGGTGCCTCCCCGGGTAAATATCCCGCCAGAGAGGGACCCGCCTCCGATGTAATTGTTATTAATCTGAAAGTTTTGTCCATCACTTGAAATTACACTGATGGCACTGACTGAAATAACGCCTGCTCCGGTTCTAACGGAAGTCTGAAATAGCTTGTTTCCGGTAATGGTCCAGGCGCTGTTAGAAGTGCTAACCAGAATACCTGTTGAGCTGGTTGATGCGCCCCAGAAATTGTAAATATTTGAATTTGATATTGTTACAAAATCATTTGTCTTTGCTGAAGTTCCAAGTGCATAGATCCCATTGACAGGGGTAGTCGCTCCATCACGGATATCGCAATTGTCGATTGTAATATAATCATTACCGGTTGTTCCGGTTGTGGTGCTCAATACCACAACACCGGAAGCGGTGCTGTTATTGACACCCCTGATATCGCAGTATCGCAGGGCGTCATAGGTGGCATCATTGATAAATGTAAAGGTTGTGCCTGCCGTATTCGTATTCAAAAATGAAAGGTATTCATTTGTACCTGTTCCACCCGGACGTCCATCGAAAGTAAGGTAATCAGCACCGTTTA
>JBIICM010000218.1:0-3495 GCA_044238875.1 Flavobacteriales bacterium
GCAGTAACGGTGAGGTTATAGGTATTATCTTCCTTGAACTTGGTATTGTCGAAATAATACGAACCGGTTTGATCGGTTGTAATTTCCTGGTTCATGCCGTCTTTATCAACCATGGTAACCTTCGCACCTGTAACAGGCTTTTTGGTCTCTATATCATATACAATTCCTGAAAGTGTAAAAAGAATCGGGGGAACCGTAAATTCATAAATATCAGCATTGCCTTTTCCGCCTTCCCTGGTGGAGGTCAGCAAACCTTTTTCTGCTTTTCCCTGAAAAATGATGGAGAAATCATCGCCGTGCGAGTTAATCGGGAATTTCATGTTGGCAACGCCTCCCCATTTACCATCTTTTAACTTTGCTTCAAAGATGTCGAGGCCACCCATTCCAACGTGACCATTGGAGGAGAAAAACAAAATTGAATCGTTGCGCAGGGTCGGGTAAAGTTCATCACCCGGGGTATTCACCTGCGGCCCCAGATTTACAGGATTGTCCCAGGATTTACCTTTTTTGTTGTATTTGGCCATCCAGATATCGCGCCCGCCAAAACCGCCCGGCATGTCGGATGCAAAAAACAACAGGGTTTCGTCGTCATTGATCCAGGGATGCCCTACAGTAAAACTATCGGCAGCAAAAGAAATCAACACGGGTTCATCCCAGGTATTTCCTTTCTTTTTTGTGGTGTAAATCTGGCAGCCTTTCACCTTATTCTTATCGGCAGAGCAGCGCGTGAAGAACATTACGGCGAATTTGGCATTCAGCGAAGCAGCGCCGTCGTTGTACTTGGTATTCACCGGTTCTTTAAGCGGAGTGGGGGTTGACCACTTTCCGTTTTTATCTACCTTGGCCTCGTAAAGGTCCGAAAATGCCTGACCTGTCCATCCATCAGTACCGCTACCGGAAGAGCCTTCTCTGCTTGATGTGAAGATAATTTCTTTGAAGCCTTTACGGGTATAGATAGCTGAGAAATCGTCGAACTTGGTATTCAGCGGCTGAACGTTGTCAACTTTGTGTTTTGTAGGATTTTCTTTCCATTTAACCGCCAGTTTGCAACTTTCAGAGCCCCTTGTGCCGCGGGCATCGTCTGGCTTAATCTTAACGTATTCATCAAATTTGGCAAGTGCCTCATCATACTTGCCATTTTTTTTCAGCATCTCAGCAAGGTAAAGTATAGCTGCCGGGTCTGTATATTTTGCCTTGATGGCCTTGGCAAACCAGGTTTCTGCCTTTTTGGTGTCATTGAACATCATGTAGCAGAGCGCCTGCTTATAAATAACCTCTGCCTTCTCAGCCTTGGTGAGTTTCCCCTCACTGGCTTTGCGGTAGGAGTCGAGCGCCTCGTAATACTCCATGTTGTTGTACTTTGTGTCGCCTTCAAGCAGGGCTGATTTGCAGGAGGCAAACAGCAGCAGTGCGCTGCAAAAAATCGTTCCGATAGTTTTGATCATGTGTTTAGAGCTTGATTTCGGATTAAGCGGGGCTAAATTAACAAATTGAAAAGAAAAACGACAACATGCAGGCATGTTTTATAAATTTTGTGGTTTTAAATCAAACACCAAGTATTTTTCGGGTTTCTGATAAAATAGCGAGGGCTTCTTCCTTATTAGCGCCTTCCGCATAAATGCGTAAAAGCGGCTCGGTACCTGAGGCACGGATCATCACCCAGGCGTCATCTGAAAGGAAAAACTTAAAGCCATCGAGGTCATCTGTCCGAATTACCTTGTAAGGCCCGAATTCCTTGTATCTGCCGGAAGCACAATTGCTGATGATTTCCTGTTTGAGTGATTCTTTCAGGTGTACGTCGTTCCGCTCAAACCAGAAAGCCCCCGTGATATCGTAAACTTCATTAATCAGCTCACGCAGGGTTTTGCCCGATTTGGCCATAAACTCCCAGATCACAAGCCCCATCCAGATACCATCTCGCTCCGGAATGTGCCCTTTTATGGCGATGCCTCCCGACTCTTCTCCACCCAGCAGTACATCTTCACTGATCATGATGCCGGCAATATATTTAAAGCCGATTTTCACAATTTCCAGTTCCAGCCCATAGTATTTGCAGAGCCGGGCAATTTTTACTGATGAGGAAAATGCTGTGCAGACCTTTCCGTCGTAACCCTTGTACTTTTTTAGATAGTGTATCAGCAGGAGAATAATATGGTGTGAATCCACAAAGTTGCCATCACTGTCGAAAAGTCCGATACGGTCGGCATCACCATCTGTAGCCAGTCCGCAGTCAATATTTCCGGCCAGCCTGATCATCTCCGAGAACGCTGTTAGGTTTCTGGCGATGGGCTCCGGTGCCTGCCCTTCAAACGAAGGATTGTGATCGCAGTGCAACATGGTAATATCGGGTAGCAGTCGCCGGATGACCCGCTGCCCTGCCCCAAACATAGCGTCATAGGCAAATTCGAAATTTGAATTTCGAATGGCATCCAGGTCAAAATGTTTTTCAACATGCGCGCAATAGTCGCTTTCAAGGTCAACCCAAACCAGTTTGCCGCTTGAGGTCTGCTGCTCAAGATCAACGAGCCTGAAAGAGGGGTCAGCCTGCTCAGGTATCAGGGCTTCAATTTCTTCAATCTTGTCGGGCAAAAGCGGACCGCCATAACTTCCCTTTAGCTTGTATCCGTTGTATTCGGGCGGATTGTGACTGGCGGTGATAACCACACCAAGGCTTGACTGATACCTCACATTGCCCAGTGATACCATAGGTGTAGAAACGAAACCTTTGGCGAGATAAACTTTTACCCCTTTGTTCAGAAATACCTTTGCGGCCGTTTCTGCAAACAATTCGCCGGCAAAACGGCAGTCATGACCAATTACAACGGATGGTTCCTTAAAATTTGCATGCAACCAGCCGGCAGTTGCCTCCGTTACCCTTGCTACATTTTCAGCAGTAAAATCATCTGCAATGATGGCTCTCCAGCCATCCGTTCCAAATTTGATATTCTTCATAGTTTTTTAATGTATCCCTCTTGCATCAAGATAACGCCGGTATTTACGCGCATTTAATTCATGCTCAGACCATGTTTTTGCAAATCTATGATAACCCGGCTTATCCGGATCTGCACAAAAAAATAAAAATTCATGTTTGCCTGCTCCCAAAACTCCATCAATACATTTGGCGGATGGCATGTAAATTAATCCGGGCGGAAGTCCATGCACCCGATATGTATTGTAGGGTGAATTGATGTCAAGAATTCCTTTGATCCTGCGCAAATCATAATTGCCTGAAGCAAATTTTACCGTTGGATCGGCCTGCAGCTTCATGCCCTTGCGAAGCCGGTTCAGGTAGACTCCTGCGATCAGTGGCCATTCAGCCTGTTTATTTGATTCTTGTTGAACAATAGAGGCAAGAATAGCCACTTCTTCAGCACTCAGCCCGAGGTTTGAAGCTTTCTTCTTACGCGCATCACTCCAAAATGCAGCATACACCGCGCTCATTTTGCTTAAAAAACTGTCAGAGGGTGTATTCCAGTAAAATGTATAGGAGTCGGG
>JBIICM010000068.1:0-12083 GCA_044238875.1 Flavobacteriales bacterium
GGCTGGTGTAATGCCTTCGTTATTCATCTCAATTGTCAGGTATTCAGCAGCCGGGTTAGGAAATAACTTAAATGAATTTCCGGCAGATGCCAAATGGTGAAAACTTGTTGAAATATCGGATGTATATGTAAGCAGCGGCGATAAAATTTCCTCATCTGAGGGGTCGGATGCTACATATCTTTCTACACCACCTGTAGGTGTGCCCAGCTGAAGGTTGAGCTCAAATGATAGAATACCGTCGGTAGTTAGTTGTGCAATCAAAACGCGGTTTTTATCAGGATCCGGACCTATTGCTCCGTTTAGGGCTGACCATGCTCCATCAGATGTAAAAAAAACAGGACCATTGGTTCC
The DNA here is from genome assembly GCA_044238875.1 of Flavobacteriales bacterium. GTDB lineage: Bacteria > Bacteroidota > Bacteroidia > M30B66 > M30B66 > JAIBAI01. Next base: position 352 of record JBIICM010000068.1, read on the forward strand.
ATCATTCTGGTTATCAAACACCTTAATGGCATTATCAAGTCCCAGGGTTGTAACAGGCTGAGGTGTTCCTGCTACCATTCCATCTTGTTGTGTTAGAGGCAGGCCCGCCATAGGGTTGTTATTATTTAGAATTCCATCGGCGTTAACAACAGTACCAACTCCGTCATCATCAGTCTTTAATACACCAAACTGCCCATTGGCAGCAGCGCCCATTGATATCCATGAGTCAAGCATAACAGTATTATTTCTTGCCTGTGTTTTATTATAAGACGGGGTTGTTGCACCACGATCTTCATTATTAAAAAAGAGCGTACTTGTGGCGATTCGCAATTTATGAGCAGGTTTATCGCCAGAACCTGGCACTGCATAAACTGCCTGAAGCTTATAGCCGGGCAGCATGTCAATATATATACGATAAGTGGTTGAACCGGATGGAAGGGCTCCGCCAACATCGTTTACAGATGTATCATTGTCGTCAGATATGTAATACTTTTCAACGATTACATTTTCTAATCCATTTTGACTATAAACATTTACCGAAGAAAAAAAAATTGCAATCAGGCTGTAGATTTTTTTCATTTTTTTGAGGCGATTACAGATTGAGGTCTTGATTTATTTGAAACTGCTGCGAAAGTATAATCGCATCTTTTCATGCATGAATGACATGTATTATTTAATAATTAACTAATTGTTACCCGGGGAGGCCTCGTGTTACAATATTGTTAAAAGTTGTTTTTATGGTTTATTAAACCTTATAAATCCCCTGCAAATTTTTCGGCTAAACAGTCTGGTGTCTTTTGTTGTTATCTTTGCTCAAGTTGAATAGGTGATGCAGATAATTTTAAAAAAAACTTTTTTCCTGTTAATTCTTTCAGTGGGGCTAGCAGCCTGTGGAGGAGGCTCAAAAAAATCACTTAAAAAAGTGCAGGTAAACCTTGTTACAGCCGGACCGTTGTTTAACGGCTCCAACACCGCCACCGGCATCTGGAATCCTGAGCTTAAGGCTTCGGGCAAAGTGCATTCGGCACGTTTTACTTCGGTAACGGTAAGTTGTCCGGATACTACCCTTGCAGGCTTTGTCGGAAACCTTGTTCTGCAGATAGCGGCTCCGAAAACCGAAATGAAAAAGATTGCCTTTTACAAGGGTGCTGCCAATGGCAAACAGTTAAAGTTGCAGGTGGCGGATGAGCAGGATGACCTGCGTGACTTTTTTAATGGGCAGGAGATCACTTTTGTAATTGATTACGACCTCTTGCCTGATGCGTTTAATGGGAATTTGCCTCTGACTGTTGAATTCGATGCGGAGCTGACCACTGACTAAAAAAATAAAACATGAAATCACTGCTGCTGCTTTTCAGCCTTATTTGCTTCAATGCGTTTTCGCAAGCCCCTGCCCCTGATGGTGACAGGTTAACCGGCATCTGGGAGCCCAGCCACGGGAAAGCCCGGATTAAAATTGATAAGATAGCAGACAAATATTTTGGAAAAATTGTATGGTTGCGTGAACCGAATGATCCTTCCACCCAACAGCCCAAGGTTGATAAAAACAATCCCGATGAATCAATGCGACAGGTGCCGCTCAAGGGCTACAGAATCCTGAAAGACTTTTCCTATAAAGGTGCAGGTGAATGGGTTGACGGCACCATTTATGACCCTGAAAACGGAAGCACCTACAGTTGCGTGATCAAAATGCGCGACAACAACACACTTGATATTAGAGGTTATATTGGCATCAAGACCTTTGGCCGCACAGATGTTTGGAAACGGCTGGAACTTAAGAAAAAGTAAGGTCGGATGAGGGCGTTTTTTTTGGTTTTACTATTGGGTATTTCAATAGCGGCAACTTCGCAAAATGATAGCACTGAACTCATTGACTTTGATCAGCTCGAATATGCCGGAAGTGAGGCAAAGCGTTACGCGAACCCAAAGATATTCGGACTGAGTCCACAGCGGTTTGTCTCGCTGGCGTATGATTACCAAAGCCCTTATGATATGGCATTTTCAACACCGGGTACTTACGGCGTTGATGAAGAGCCCGCCAAACCTGAGCAACACCGGGCGCTGCAAACCGGAGGTATAAGAGCCGGGGTGATGGTGCCGGTGATTTCTTCGAACCGTTTTTTGTGGCAAACAGCAGCCAACTACTGGAGAACTGCCTATAAATTGAACAAGTTATCAACAGCTAACAGCGGGCAAACCTCACTGGGCGCTTCGCTTGAAGAAAACGGGCTTCGTAATCTGAATTGGATCAATACTTTTTATATCCCGTTGAGTGAATATCAGTTCATCATCATTCAGGGTCAGGCTGACCTGAGCGGCAATTATAAATTCTCTGATCTGCAGTCATTGAGCACATTGCGCTATTCTGCGGCTGCGATCTGGGGTAAGCGACCGCACGACCGCAAGCAATGGGGCGTAGGTTTATCGCGCACTTACCGTGTGGGTAACATGAACTACATTCCGGTGCTGATGTTCAACTACACCAGTGTAAGCCGCAAATGGGGCACTGAAATTTTGTTTCCCGCAAGAGCGCATCTGCGCTACACATTTAGCAGCCGCAACCTCTTGTTATTCGGCTATGAGGTTGAAGGTCAGTCATACCGTATCAAGGAATTATCAACGCCCGACAGGAGCCTTGAAATACGGCGCGGAGAATTACGGTTCAGGTTTGACTACCAGTTCAGCATTGCCGGATTCTTTTGGGCAGGTATCCAGGCCGGTATGCGCCTGAATTATTCATATGATGCGGATTACCTGTCTGGCAACCGCGATTTTTTCAGGGGCTTCTTCGGAGAACAGCCTTTCGCTATGAAAAACAGTTTGGGTCATACCCCCTACTTTCAGGTGAGTCTGAATTTTGTGAGTCCCTAAGCGTTTACTGAAAGATGTTTCAGTTTTTTGGTTCAGCCCTTAATTCCGCTTACAAATTCACTAATTTTATTTTCAATATCAGTTGATGCATCAGCAATTTTTCTGATGAAGGCAGTGCCTATGACTGCGCCGGAGGCATATTGACAGGCGTTTTCGAACTGGTTGCGATTTGAAATACCAAAGCCGATCATTACCGGATTGCGGAGGTTCAATGCTGCAATGCGCCTGAAGTAGGCTTGCTGGGCGGCGACATCGGTTTCACTGTTGCCAGTGGTAGCCGAAGATGCGACGGCATAGATAAAGCCGCTGCTCAATGCATCAATATAGCCGATTCGCTCATTAGTGGTGCGGGGGGTAATCAGCAGGATATTTTGCAGACCATGTTGTTCAAACAAATACCTGTATTGTGTTTCATAAATTTCGGGCGGCATATCAGGCAGTATCAGTCCGTCAATACCGCAGGATGCGGCATCCCTGCAAAAAGCTTCTGCCCCATATTGCAATACCGGATTCATATAGCCCATCAGCACGAGCGGTATGTTAACCTTGCTGCGTATATGCCTGAGTTGTTCAAACAAAATGCAAATGTTCATGCCATTTTTCAGCGCTGCTGTGCTGCTCTGTTGTATCACAGGGCCATCGGCCAGCGGATCAGAAAAAGGCATGCCGATTTCAATAAGGTCAACACCGGCCTGCTCCAGTGCCCTGATTACCGTAACGGTATCGTTCAGGTGCGGAAAGCCTGCAGTAAAATAAACCGAGAGAATTCCGCTTTTTTTCTGCCGGAAAAGTTCATCAATTCTGTTCATTTTCTTCCATGTATTTCATGTAGGCTTCAAGGTCTTTATCGCCGCGGCCTGACAAACAAACGGTCACCACATCATCGGGCTTAAAATTCATTTGATCAAGTGCCGCAAAGGCATGCGCTGTTTCAAGGGCGCAGATAATACCCTCAAGGCGGGCCAGCCTGAACGCTGCATCAAGCGCCTCCTGATCGGTAACATAAAGAAACCGTGCACGACCGCTCTCATAAAGGTGGGCGTGCAAAGGGCCAATCCCCGGATAATCAAGTCCGGCTGAGAGTGAATAAGGTTCTTCGATTTGCCCGTCAGCCGTTTGCATGAGCAGGGTCATACTGCCATGAATGATGCCCTTTTTACCCAGATAGGTTGTGGCGGCGCTGTGACCTGAATGAAGCCCCATGCCGGCTGCTTCCACTGCCATGAGGTTCACCCGCAGGTCATCCAGAAAATGATAAAAGGCTCCGGCTGCATTGCTGCCGCCGCCCACGCATGCAAACACATAGTCGGGGTAATCGCGGCCGGTATGTTCCTGTAATTGCTTTTTCATTTCGCTGCTGATTACCGACTGAAAACGCATCACCATTTCAGGATAGGGATGCGGCCCCACTACCGAACCAATGATATAATGTGTATCATGCGGATTGTTAATCCAGTCGCGTATGGCCTCGTTGGTGGCATCTTTGAGCGTGCGGCTGCCGCTGGTAGCAGGTATCACTTTAGCACCGAGCATCTTCATGCGTGCCACGTTTGGCGCCTGCCTGCGTATATCGGTTTCACCCATGTACACAATACATTCAATGCCTTTGAGAGCGCACACGGTTGCGGTGGCCACCCCATGCTGTCCGGCGCCTGTTTCGGCAATGATCCGCTTTTTGCCCAAACGTTCGGCCAGCAGAATTTGACCGATGGTGTTATTGATCTTATGCGCACCTGTATGATTGAGGTCTTCGCGTTTCAGAAACACCTGCGCTCCTGTACGTTCCGAAAGTCTGCGGGCATGGTATAAGGGCGAAGGTCGCCCGACGTAATCTTTGAGCAGTCTGTTGAACTCTGTTTTGAACGCCGGTTCTTCAATGATTTCACGGTAGCGGCGGTCGAGCTCTTCCACGTTGGCATGCAGCAGTTCGGGGATAAAAGCCCCACCGAATGTGCCAAAAAATCCACTCACTGTTTCACGGTAACTCATGATAATTGTTGGATAAAGGTTTTGGTAAGCAGTACATTTTTTAGTCCGGGGGCCTCTTCAAACCGGCTGTTTATATCAACCCCTTCGCAGTCAGGATGTTTAAAACTGTTCAGTTCAGCAGCCATGTCGGGGGCAATGCCACCACTGAGCAGAAAAGGTTTCGAAAATCTACGTTCAATAAGGAGGCTCCAGTTAAACTGTTTTCCGTTTCCGCCCGGCAAATCGCCTTTTGTATCAAACAGAAAATATTCTACGTAAGGGGCAAAGGCCTCCACTTTTTCAAAGTCATCGCTGCCGGCTATCTGAAAAGCTTTGATCAGCTTCAGCCCTTTTGCGGCCAGTATGCTGCAGTAAGCGGGGTCTTCATCGCCATGCAGCTGAATCAGATCAAGTTCAAACTGGGCCTGCAATTGCTGAATGCGTTCGGCCGATTCATTTACAAAAACCCCTACCCTTTTGATTGTTTTCTTCAATAGCTGCAAATTGATGAATTGTTCAGCGTTATATATGTAGCGTTTTGAACCCTGATAAAAAATAAATCCCATCCAGGCCGGATCAAGTGCTGAAAGTTCCATCACATTGCTGTGTTCGCGCAAACCGCAAATTTTCACTTTCATGCCTTTTTCTGTTTTAATGCTTTAACATCTGAACAGAACGCGCTGAATGTTTTCCCGGGATTTTCAGTACGCATAAAATATTCACCGATCAGGAAACCATCAAATCCGTTTTTCCCAAGCTCGATAAGGGTTTCCGGGCTATGTATGCCGCTTTCGGCAATTTTCACTACCCCTTCCGGCAGTTTATCCGCCAGGCGGATACTGTGTTCGAGCGAAACTTCAAACGATTGCAGGTTGCGGTTGTTAATTCCAATGAGCTGAATGTCAGGATCCACTTTATCGAGTTCTTCCTCGGCATGCAGTTCCAGCAATACTTCAAGCCCAAGGCTGAATGCCAGTTTACTGAGATCGCGGATTTGTTTTTTATCCAGAATGGCAGCAATCAGCAGAATCGCATCCGCACCGATGGCGCGGGCTTCGAGCACCTGATAGGGATCAATGGTGAAGTCTTTGCGCAGCAATGGGGTACTCCGCTTTGCCGCTACAGCTTTGAGGTCATCATCAGAGCCGCCGAAGTAATCATGATCAGTCAGCACCGAAATACCGGAAGCCCCGTTCATTGAATAATCGCCTGTGACATCCATCACAGAGACCTTGTCGTTGATGATGCCTTTTGAAGGGGAGCGCCTTTTAAATTCGGCGATGATGGAGGTTTTTTGGGGATCAAGCAAGGAGGCCGACAGTGAGAGCGGCTGCCGGTAAAAAAACTCGGTTTGCTCAAGTTCATTGGGGTGGCAGAGTGATTTCCTGATCTCCACCTCCATGTGTTTGGTCAGCACGATGTTGTCAAGAATCTTTTTCATGATACCAGCAGGTTAAAAGATCGAAGGGCCTTACCCGACTGCAGTGATTCTCGCGCAATTTCATTGGATGTTTTCACATCCTTTGCCGGATTAACCACCCTGATAGCCGCTGCAGCATTGGCAATAACGGCTGCCTGTTGGGGTTCGGTTCCGTGACCTTTGAGTATCTGCATGAAAATTTCTGCGGCAGCTTCGGCCGTTTCGCCGCCATATAAAGTTTCGGGCAGGATGGTTTGAAAGCCCAGTTCTTCAGGGATGAATACTTTCTCGAGGTTCTGACCGAATAGTTTCACCCTGCCGGTGAGAGAAATCTCATCGTAGCCGTCGAGGCTGTGTACTATCAGGTAATGAACGCCGGCATCCTGCATAAGGTAATTGTACATCCGCCCCAGTTCGAGGTTAAACACCCCGGCCAGCCGGTAGGCAGGTCTGGCCGGATTTACCAGCGGACCAAGCATATTAAATATGGTTTTCATGCCCAGCTGTTTTCTCACCGGCCCCACATGTCTGAGGGCGGGATGAAAGAGCGGGGCGTGCAAAAAGCAGATGTTTGCCTGCAGCAGTTGTTGCCTTAGTGTTACTGCATCATTTGTGAAGCGGTAACCAAAATATTCCATCACAGTTGATGAGCCGCTGACCGACGAAACACCGTAATTGCCATGTTTGGCCACCTTGAAGCCGGCACCTGCGAGCACGAAGGCACTGAGGGTGGAGATGTTAAATGTATTACTGCCATCACCACCTGTACCGCATACATCGAGCACGGGCGTTTCCGGGTCAAAGGGCACAGCCAGATCAAGCAGGGCGTTTCTGAAACCTTTAAGCTCGGGTAAACTAACCGGTCGCATCATCCATACCGAAAGCAGTGCGGCAATATGGGCTTCCTGCTGCATTCCGGCGCCAATGTCGGCCATAAGCGCGTAGGCATCCTCCTCGCTGAGGGTTTCCATGTCGAACAATCTTTTGAGTGTTTCCTTCATGATTTCAGTGGTTCAGCCAGTTGCGCATCAGTGGTTCGGCATGTTCGGTCAGTATGGATTCAGGGTGAAACTGCACACCGCGAATATCATATTGGCGGTGAGCCAGGGCCATGATCCAGCCGTCGCGGTCGCGGGCTGTAACCAGCAGATCGGGCGAGAGACCTTCATGGTTAACTACCCAGCTGTGGTACCTTCCGGCCTTAAAAACGGGAGGGATACCGGTAAAAAGGTAATCGTAGGCCTCAACGCATATATCGGTGGCCACGCCGTGGTAAACCTTACTCAGGTTCAGCAGGCGACTACCGAAAACTTCGCCGATGGCCTGATGCCCCAGACAAACGCCCAGTATGGGCTTTTTACCTGCATAATCCCTGATCAGGTCGCACATCATACCGGCTTCTTCGGGTATTCCGGGACCGGGAGAGAACACCAGCTTGTCATATTCATCGGGCTGACCGGGTAAAACCTCATCATTCCGCACCACATCAACCTTTGCTGCACCTGAAACATAGAGCAGGTGCACCAGGTTCCAGGTGAAGGAGTCATAATTGTCGATTACCAGAATTCGTTTCATGCCTTTAGTTCTTTTGCCAGTTCGATTGCCCGGCGCAACGCGCCCAGTTTATGACCGACCTCAGCCAGTTCGGAGGCAGGTGAAGAAGCCGCCACCACACCGGCTCCGGCCTGATAATGCAGGGTATTGTTCATACTCAGAAAAGTACGTATGGTGATGGTAGTATTGATGTCTCCGTTAAAACCGATAAAACCGGCACAGCCTCCGTAAAAACCGCGGGGATGCGGCTCCAGTTCATGAATGATGCTGATGGCCCTGTGTTTGGGGGCTCCTGAAAGGGTACCCGCCGGAAAACTGTCGGCCAGCAGGCGCAGCGGATTCGGTTTTTCGTTCAGTTGTCCGCTCACCTGCGATACAAGGTGAATTACATGCGAATAATAATGGATCTCACGGTATTTTTCAACCTGAACGGCTGAAGCGTGACGGCTCAGGTCGTTACGGGCCAGGTCAACAAGCATTACATGTTCAGCATTCTCTTTCGGATCATCGGCCAGTCTGCGGGCAATCTCCCTGTCTTCCTCATCTTTTCCTGAACGTCTGAAGGTGCCTGCAATGGGGTTAATACGTGCCAAACCGTTTTTCACAACCAGCTGCGCCTCGGGTGAGGAGCCAAACATCCGGAAATCACCATAGTCAAAATAAAACAGGTAAGGTGAAGGATTAACGTTGCGCAACATGCGGTACACCCCAAAATCGTCGCCGGTGTAACGCCTGCTGAACCTTCGCGACAACACCACCTGAAAAACATCGCCGCGCAAACAATGGGCAATACCCTGTTCGGCCATGCGCAGATAATCGGCATCGGTAATTGTAGAGGTTTCTTCCGGTGAAGGATTGAAGGGGTAAATGGCCACATGCCGGTTTTTGATCAGTGTCAGTAGCCTGTCAATCGTGCTTTCATTGCCTTCGGGTACATTCTCATAAATTACCAGCTGGTCGGTATAATGGTTGAACGCGATTAAATAACGGTAAAAGATGAAACGCAGGTCAGGAATTTCATGGGCATTGACGCTGAAATCAAAACGGTCGAAATGCTTAACGGCGTTGTAGCTGATATAGCCGAGCAGTCCGTTGGCGATACCGGTACTTCCTGATAACTCCTGAAAGGAATGCTGGTAAATGTTGAACAGTTCAAAAAGATCATGCCCCTGATCAAGCTGAAAGCGCTTAGCGCCCTGCTCCTGAAATGAGCGGATTACCACCTGATCATGTTCAACGCTGAAGATTGAAAGCGGGTCGAGGCCGATGTATGAGAAACTGTTATCGGCTGCATGAAAATCAGAACTCTCCAGCAGCACTGAATCCTGAAAGATATCACGCAGTTTCAGGAATACCCCTACCGGCGTGTACAAATCAGCCGGCAGCACCCGGATATGTGTGGTATAAATGGTTTGTTTTATCATAAAAAAAAAGCCCGCTGCAATACAACGGGCCTGTTAATTTCTTTTTGCTGAAGTGATTAAATGACAGCGCCCGAAACATTTGTTTCGCTCCACCACCAGAAAATCATTTTTGCTTGCACAGGGGCAAAAATAAGTAAGCAATTGATAATTTCAAAATAAAAACAAAAAAGCCCGTACCAAAGGTACAGGCTTCATCAATATAACAATTTGTTTACTTGCTTTCTTCGGCCTGACGGCTTGCGCGTGTAGCTGAAACAGCAACCACCTCTATATTGCCTCCGTCGAGAAAGGTAACGTTGGGGGTGGTGAGGTCTTTAATTCTGACAGAATTGCCAATGCCAAGGCTGGAGATATCAACCTGAATGGTATCGGGCAGGTTGTTCAGCAGCGCCTTTACCTTTAATTTACGCTGTTTTTTGATCAGCTTACCACCTTCGCGCACACCGGGAGCGGTACCTGTAATTTGAATCGGTATGCCGATGATGACCGGTTTGCTTTCGTTGATTTCAAGAAAATCAACGTGCAGAATTTTATCGCTGATCGGATGATATTGTACATCCTGCAGGATGGCCTTGAACTTTTCATTGCCGATCTCAAGGTCAACAGTTTGCACTGTATCAGTAAAGATCAGTGGTTTAAAAGCTGCTTCATCGGCAGCAAAATGCAACTGGGTTTTACCGCCATAGAGTACACAGGGCACCTGTCCGGCAGCCCTGGATGCTTTGGCGTCTTTTTTCCCTACGTTCGCCCTGGGCGAACCGCTCAATAAGACTGATTTCATGGTTATTGGATTTTAAATTGGTTACGTGTTTGGGTTGTTGATCAGCAGATGAAATTTGAACTGATGCTTTCAAAATTGTGCACTTTGCTCACCACATCTGCGAACAGTTGCGCCACCGACAGTACTTTAATCTTATCGGATTGTTTTTGCAGCGGAATGGTGTCGGTCACCACCAGTTCGGTGAGTTTTGATTGCTCTATTTTATCGTAGGCGCTGCCTGAAAGTACGGGGTGGGTGCAGAAGGCTCTAACGCTGCGGGCTCCGCGCTCCATGATCATATCGGCTGCCATGGTAATGGTACCGGCGGTATCTATCAAATCGTCAATGAGTACCACATCGCGGTCTTCCACTTCGCCGATGAGGGTCATGCGGGCCACCTGATTGTGAACCTTACGTTCTTTGTAACAGATGGCCATGTTACAGTTGAGGTATTTGGCGTATGCGTTTGCCCGCTTGCTGCCGCCCATATCGGGTGCGGCAATGGTCAGGTTTACCAGATTTTTACTTTCGATATCAGGTATAAACAAAGATGATGAGTACAAGTGGTCAACGGGCACATCAAAGAAACCCTGAATCTGATCAGCGTGCAGATCCATGGTAATGATACGGGTAGCACCGGCGGCCTGCAGCAGGTTCGCCACCAGCTTGGCACCGATGGCCACACGGGGTTTATCTTTGCGATCCTGACGGGCATAGCCCATATAGGGGATAACGGCCACGATATGCCTTGCGGAGGCTCTTTTTGCGGCATCTATCAGCAGCAGCAGTTCGAGCAGATTATCAGCCGGGGGAAAGGTGCTTTGAATGATGAACATATCGCTGCCGCGCACGCTTTCTTCAAAGGCCGGTTGAAATTCACCGTCGCTGAATCTGGTAAAAGTTATAATGCCCAACTCTTTGCCATAAACTTCAGCTATTTTTTCAGCCAGGTATTTAGACGCTGAACCTGAAAATATTTTAACGGGACTTTCCATGCTAAGGCGAAGAGAAGCTTTTTTTGAGGGCACAAAAGTAAAAAAACATTTGGTTGTTATTGCCTGCGAGCGGATGAATTTTATGATTTTGTCAAAACGAGCATCCTATAATCGAGGAGGAGTTACACAGCAATACTATTTTCAAAAAAAAATGAAAATCTAAAAGTTTTCAGCATATTTTATTTGTGTAAGTTTTTTGTGTATTTTTGCAGAGAAAATTTTTAAATACTTAATGTTACATATGAAATATAACCGATTTAGCTTATCTGGCAATGTTCGCCTTTTTTCGGGCATTATAAAAAACAGCTCCACAAAGGCTCAATCGATATGTAATTATTTGCTTACCGGCGAATCTGTTTTGGTTATTTCACGCTTTCATTACACACCTTTCAAAAACACCCGAAACCCTCAGGTTGAAAAGCCGTTACAGGCTGAGTACGAAAAATTAAAAAGATGAAAAAGTTGTACCCCATCAACCTTAACGGATTACCCAATACAAACTACCTGCCCGGAAAGATGCTAAACGGCGCTGCCGCGCAGCATTCCCGCAGGGATTTACATGCTTTAAAATCACCAAACCGTAAAGTAAACATCATCCCTAACCAAATAACCATGCAAAATCTATCCGTTTCAACAGACGAAAATGATTTGTTTTCAATGAGCACGGCAAGCAACAACGCTTTTAAAATGCGGCTGTTGCTTTTTATGTTTTTCATTTGCCTGTTTTCAGGTTTGAATGC
>JBIICM010000219.1:0-3490 GCA_044238875.1 Flavobacteriales bacterium
AACTGGGTAGCTGCTGCCGAATGGGCCGATAAAAATGGTGCTGACATCATCAACAGCTCACTGGGTTATACAGATAAAAGGTATTTTCCGTATCAGATGGATGGGCGCTCAACGTTTGTGAGTCGAGGGGCAAACAGGGCCGCAAGCAAAGGTATGTTTGTAGTGAATGCTGCCGGAAATGAAGGCAGTAATTCCTGGTCAATCATCGGCGCTCCGGCCGATGCCGACAGTGTTATGACCGTTGGAGGTGTTGAATCATGCTGCGATTACCACAGTGGTTTCAGCTCTTTTGGCCCAACATGGGATAAAAGACTTAAGCCTAATGTTTGCGCACAGTCGATAGTGGCCTGCGCCGAAATGTTTGGCATGGGCACATCGAGCGGAACCTCGTTTGCCAGTCCGCTGGTTGCAGGTTTTGCTGCCTGTGCCTGGCAATACAACAGGCAACTGAAAAACATGGAATTATTCAGGGTAATTGAACAGGCCGGCCATCTTTATCCTTATTACGACTATGCGCATGGGTATGGCATACCGAGGGCGGAGAAACTTACCGGACAGCTGCATGCAGACTCAAGTTTCAGCATTAACAGCAATGACTCCGGTGATTCATTATTTGTAGAGATCATGCCGGGAAAGTTCAAACCGCCGGTTGATCAAGACAAGGAGGAAGAAGACAGTCCGGGAATATTTGACACCCATGAACAGCCTGAAGATTTACTTTATTATCAGGTACAAAACCCTGCAGGGCTGATCAGCCGTTATTATGTTATTTCTGTGAGCGGGAGCAGGCCCCTTTCATTTTCAAAAGCAGCGTTCTCACCGGGAGAAAAACTGCGCATTTTTTACAAGGATCAATATTCAGCAATAAGTTTTTGAACCAGGATGATTAACAAACTCATTATAGCTGCCATTTTAGTGTTGCCGATTAGCGGATTTGCTCAGGATGTTGTTTTTGAAAAGGATCCAGCCATTGATTCACTGATTCCGAAATGGGGTCCCAACAGGCAGCATTACTTCCAGACAATATTCGCAATGGGTTTATCTGCCGGTAAGGGAGATGAGGGTGCTGAAATCAGGCAACCCCATTTTTTTGATGAATTCAGGTTTGGATTTCGTTATAAACGAAGATTCAATAATGTGTTCTCCACCGGATTTGATCTCAACTACAATATGCAGAATTTCAGAATACGTCAGGTTGAATCAAAAAAGTTGCCTGATACCCTGTTGTACGAAAAACAGCGGATGATATTTCATCAGGTAAGGGGTCTGTATTTCATACGATTCAATTATGACAGAAGAGGCAACCGCATAGGACGGTATTTTGACCTTGGTGTTTATGGTGATTTGAATGTTTCCCATCAGGTGTTTACCCGGTTTAAAAATCCTGATCAGTCGGTGACCAGATCCTACACCAGTCGTTTAAAATATTACAACCGGATTGGCTATGGTGTTCAGTTTAGAGCCGGTTTCAATCGTGTGGCATTTTATGCGCAATATCGCTTGTCTGACTTCTTTTATCCGTCGAAAAATCTCCCGGAGTTGCCGCGAATCATGGCAGGAATAGAATTAAGCTCGAAAAAATAGGGTGAGGATAGCGGTAAATACCCGACTGCTGATCAAAGACAAACTCGAAGGAATCGGCTGGTTTACTTTTGAGACCCTCCGGCGTATTACAAGCAATCATCCTGAGCATGAGTTCATTTTCATTTTTGATCGCCCGTGGGATGATTCCTTTATTTTCTCAGACAATATAAAGCCGGTATTGATTCCGGTGCCGACCAGACACATCCTGATTTTCATACCCTGGTTTGAATTGCTGTTACCGTACGTTCTCCGCAAAGAAAAAGCTGATATTTTCCTCAGCCCTGACGGACATATTTCATTGCTCAGCAGGGTGCCGGCGATTCCGGTCATACACGACTTGAATTTCGAACATTATCCGGCGCAATTGCCGCGTTTGGTAAGATGGTATTACCGCCTGTTTTTTCCCCGTTTCGCTAAAAAGGCAGCCAGAATTGCAACAGTATCGGCCTACACAAAGGCTGATATTGTGAAGCAGTATGGTGTTAATCCCGATAAAATTGATGTAACCTATAATGGCTGCAATGAACGCTACCACCCCCTGGGCATAGCTGAGCAGGAAACAGCAAGATTAACCTGGAGTGATGGGCAACCCTATTTCATTTTCATAGGGCTTATTATACCAAGGAAAAATCTTGTAAGACTATTGCAGGCTTTCGAATTGCTGAAAGAGCGTAGCAACAGTAAGGTAAAATTGCTGGTTGTGGGCAGCAAGAAATGGTGGGATGCTGAGCATGAAGTTACCCTGAAAAACATGAAACATGCTCAGGATGTGGTGTTTCTCGGTCGTCGTGGAGCCGATGAGTTGGCCCGGCTGCTGGGATCGGCACTTGCACTTACCTATGTGCCCGTTTTTGAAGGCTTTGGCATACCCATACTGGAAGCATTTGCTGCGGGAGTACCTGTGATTACATCTTCGGTTACTTCAATGCCTGAAGTAAGCGGAGATGCGGCCCTGCTGGCTGACCCCTTCAACCCGGAAAGTATTGCTGAGGCCATGGAGAAGGTACTCAGCAATGAAAATTTACGGGAAACATTGCGGGAAAAAGGGCTGAAAAGAAAAAATGATTTCTCATGGGATGAAACGGCAGAGCGGCTTTGGCAATGTGTTGAAAAGGTAATCAGAGGGCATAAAAAAACCGGTTCTGACTAGCAGAACCGGCAAAACAATAAAATTAACCTAACCTTAACTTTTTATTGTTTTCTCATCCTTGGGATGAAGGATCGAAATCCTGATACAATATTACCACAATCTTATTTTGGTGCAAATTTAAAATTCAAAATTTACTTACATAAAAAATCCCAGAAGCTAACGAGTGCTTGTTAATAAATATTTATCTACACCAAAACGATTAAAAAGGTGATTTATAAATGTTGTCAGAAACAATAACGGTTCTGGTCAATCAGGTGTTGTGCAATGCGCCTTCTTGCTTCCTTGGCATTAAATGGCTGCGTTTTGGTAAAGCGTCTGAGACCCATCATCATCATCCGCAATTCATCGCCATCCGAAAATCCGTTTAAGGCATTTTTACCTGAAACGTGCACCCTGTCAGCTGCATCATACATATAGACCTGCAACATATCGAGGTAAACAGCTGACTCCTGCCCTCCTCTGGTACGATGCAATTTTTCAATGCGCAGCAAGAGCGACTCCGACACATAAGTTTCTATGAGCATATCGGCAATATGCATCAGAATCTCCTGCTCTTTGGCCAATGTCATCATTAGTTTCTGCACGGCCGCGCCTGCCACCATCAGTACCGCCTTTTTAAATCCTTTCAACAGTATTTTTTCGGCTGCAAAAGGCGCATCTTCAGGTGCGCTGAAATCAGGCACAGCCATCAACTCAGCAGCAACATCCATGGCCGGCCCCATCAGATCCAGATCCCCTTTCATGGCACGTTTGAGC
>JBIICM010000220.1:0-3460 GCA_044238875.1 Flavobacteriales bacterium
TGGCTACGTAGCCTCCCGTGCCTTCACCCATCACGGCAATTCTGTTGGGATCGATGCGATAGGCATTGGTAGTGGCCCTGTCGTTTCTGAAAAAGCGAACCGCTGTTTTTGAATCCTGCTGCCCTTTATAGGCAGCGTTGAGAATGGTGCCGGTTCTGACTATCTGATTGGGTGAAACGGGATTCCACCCTTTTCTGTATTCTACAATCGCACATACATACCCCCTTTTTGCCATTTGTCTGGCAAAATTAACGGCAGAACTGTCTTTTCTTGAGCCCAGAGGAGACCCATTGACAACAGGAGGAAGGAAATTGCCGGTAGGCAGATAAATGATCAGCGGCCTGGCAGTAAGGGTGTCTGCATCCTGATTGGGCTCATAGATATCCATCAACAAATCTGCTGTATCAGGGGGAACAGGTGGTTGCCCTTGCAAAGCGGATAAGATGGTTTTCTCAAGAGAGATGTTTTCACCGTATTTAACAGCACTGTAAACCGAAATATCTTTGTCGGCGAATACTTCAGTGAGGTAACGCTGGGCATTCAGCTGAAATGCAGCGCAGGTTAAAATGCCTGTTAAAAACAGGAGGTAAACTTTTTTCATGATGTGAATTTGAATTTGTTTCAGCAAATGTGCTGAACAATCCTGTAAATTCAAAACATAGTTTTACACCGAACTTATCCAGGTGCACCTGATAACTAATCTTTCAAATCAACAAGAATAGACACATAGGCCAGCCTGCCAATCAACGGGCCTCCGTAAACCATGTAAACCTTATTGTTCAAAAGGTTAGAGGCGCCCAGTTTAAACTGGGCATTAAACCGGACAATATTCCAGCTAACCTGAGCATCAACAAGTCCATAAGACGGAATGGCTCCCGTAAACTGGGGGGAACCTTCGAAGGTGAAGCCCTGCACCCATTTGTAATTGATATTGAATCCAAATCGTTCACCTTTCACCCCGGGCAATTTGATGGTTCGCCCATTGAAACCGATGTTGAATTTATTCAGCGGGGTATTGAATGCCGTAATAATCTCATCGGTGCTGTCGGGCCTGCTGAGCCGGTTGTATGAATAGTTGCCTGTGATGGCGTACTTTTCATGAAAGTAATAATTCACGCCGCCCGAGAACCCCATGGTGTAAACTACATCATCTGTATTGGCCGCCAGTCGGTAAGCCTGAAAACGGGGAAGTCCTGAGGTGAAGTCCAGATCCAGCCCAACTTTGTATCCGATAAAGTCGTGATAAATGCTGTAATATCCGCTCAGGTCAACAAACAACCTGTTGAAGAGTGTTGAACGGTAACCGGCTTCAAAGGTCATCACCCGCTCTGGTTGCAGGCGCTCAACATTGAAATACTGCAATTTGCTAATATCAAGATTCTCCAGGTAGTTAAAAAAAGAGTTAATCCTCACAAGCGAATCCCTTCCGGTAATATTACCCAGAAGAATCGCCCTGCCAACATTGTAATACAGGTATTGATCGGCCAGTGTTGGATTGCGGATGGCCGAAGAAAATACCAGCCTGAAGGTGTGGTTGTTTTGATGGGTATAAACGCCTGATATGGATTGTGTTGAAATTACGCGGAAATTTTGATTTTTATCTAACCGCAGCGTGGCACTTAGCTTTAGCTTTTCATCCATGAGTTTCCGGTTCACCCCCAGATAGGCGCCGGCCTCTGCATTGGTAATCACCCTGCGTTTAAAAAGGGTATCGCCCTGCTCAATCCGGTCAATTACGCTTGTGTCGCTGAAAATGGTTCCTTCTGAATTGGGTCGGTACACCCTTATATTCGCACCTATAGTAAAATCAGCCAGATGCTGGATGCTGAATTTATATTCGCCATGCAGGTGATAGAGTGCTGAGCGGTCTTTTAACAATGAACCCCTGTTGGCCAGCGTTCTCGATTTAACAGCCGCCAAAGCAGAGTCGAAACGGATGGTTCCGGGCTCAAAGAAATCACGGGTGTTTAAGCCATATTTTTTGTTGGCAAAATCTCTGACCAGTCCGTGTAAATTGCGCAGCAAATCCTGATTTGCTGCTATTACAGAATCGTAAATCGCCTCATTGAAGGGGTTTTTCGGATAGCCCGGTAAACCCTTTACAATAAACAACGGTGAACTATTGCCAACCGTCAAACCTTCCCACCCCAGCCTGTAATTCTCTTTCCAGGCATTGTTCGATTTTGAAAGATTTTGCAATTCAAAGGCTGAAACTACGGCATCATAAGAATCTCCCGCATTTTCATGGGTGGCATAGGCGCGGATGAAAAAACGGTCTTTCTTCACCAGCTCAATCCGGTTTTGAAAGAACAGGATATTTTCAAGCCTGAAACGGTTTTCGCCCTGGTAAATGGTTGAGCCGGTACCAAAATTTCCTGATAGGATTAATTCAAGATCAGGTTTGATTCTGTAGTGTGCAGACAATGCAGCCTTCAGATTACGGGTGTCATAATCCACAAGATCTTTCTCATAATACCCATTGCGGTAAATAATGCCCAACCCGGGAAATACTTTTTTAAGCTGGGGCTTAGAATGGTTAAACTCAAAACCGCCCAGTTCCTCATCTCCATAGCGGTTTACGGCATCATAGCCGCCCGGATTTGTTTTGCCTGTCAGACTTTGCGCTGTTGGATCAGTGTTATCGGCCATCCAGTCGAGCGCCTGCATATAGGCGAGATTCACTTTGAAAGCAAACCGGTCCTGTCCGCTCTTATCCTTGTATTTCCAGGCATAGCGCAGGGCCAGATCCACCAGATTTCTCTCGCCTGTTTTCAGCTGGGCTGATAAACCGGTAAAATCAAAAGGGTTTTTGGTGGTCATGCTAATTACGCCGTTAAAGGCATTGGGGCCATAAAAGGCTGAACTGGCGCCTACGATAATGTCAACTTTCTGCACATCAAGCTCTGAAGAACCCAGAAAATTACCGAGCGAAAAATTCAGTCCGGGCGCCTGATTGTCAACACCATCAATCAGTTGCAGCGAGCGTACCGGTGAAGTACTGTTGAAACCGCGTGTGTTGATAATTTTGAAACCCAGACTGGCAGCGGTCAGGTCAACACCTTTCAGGGCTCCCAGCCCGTCATAGAAATTGGCGGCCGGTGTTTCTTTAATGGCCAGTAAATCAAGTGCTTCTACTGTCAGCGGTGATTCCCTCTGCTTTTCAGTGAGTCTGGTATCTACAATTTCCACTCCTTTCAATGTTGATTCGGCGGGCTGTAGTTTTACTGCAATAAAAGCTTCCGGATTTACGATCTGAATTTCCTGCCTTTTATAGCCAAGAAAGCCTGCAACCAGCACATAGGGCGGCTGACCGGGCGCACTGATCAGAAAATTACCCTCTGTATCTGAAATGGCACCGCGTGTAGTGCCCTTAATCACCACGGTGGTGCCGGGAAGCGGATCTCCTGTCCTGCCATCTGTTACTCGACCCCGTAATGTCTGGGAATTCAGCAACGATGAA
>JBIICM010000070.1:0-11978 GCA_044238875.1 Flavobacteriales bacterium
TATCAGGAGCATCTGAACGTTTTGGCCTGCTGTAAGGTGCTGACCGTTCGTTATCAGGAGCATCTGAGCGTTTTCGCCTGCTGTAAGGTGCTGACCGTTCGTTATCAGGAGCATCTGAGCGTTTAGGCCGTCTGTAAGGTGCTGACCGTTCGTTATCAGGAGCATCTGAACGTTTTGGCCGTCTGTAAGGTGCTGACCGTTCGTTATCAGGAGCATCTGAACGTTTTGGCCGGCTGTAAGGTGCTGACCGTTCGTTATCAGGAGCATCTGAGCGTTTTCGCCTGCTGTAAGGTGCTGACCGTTCGTTCTCAGGAGCATCTGAACGTTTTGGCCTGCTGTAGGGTGCTGACCGTTCGTTATCAGGAGCATCTGAACGTTTTGGCCTGCTGTAAGGTGCTGACCGTTCGTTATCAGGAGCATCTGAGCGTTTTCGCCTGCTGTAAGGTGCTGACCGTTCGTTATCAGGAGCATCTGAGCGTTTTCGCCTGCTGTAAGGTGCTGACCGTTCGTTATCAGGAGCATCTGAACGTTTTGGCCGGCTGTAAGGTGCTGACCGTTCGTTATCAGGAGCATCTGAACGTTTTGGCCGTCTGTAAGGTGCTGACCGTTCGTTATCAGGAGCATCTGAGCGTTTTCGCCGGCTGTAGGGTGCTGAACGTTCGTTATCAGGAGCATCTGAGCGTTTTGGCCTGCTGTAAGGTGCTGACCGGCGGGTGCTCCGCTCATCGGAACTTTCAGGGGCTGAATAACGGGTCGGTCTTCTTGCTGGGCGTGATGTTTCGTCAGATTCCCTGGTGCGTTCATCCCTGTTGGGCGCGCCTTTATCACTTTTCTTTTCTGAACCAAAGAAATATTCTTTTTTACCTGCAGGCTTGCCTGGCCTTTGATCCCTGTCTGTTCGCCTCCCCTTATCTGAAGAGCCGGATGAAGACCTGTACCCGGGTTTTTCCTTGCTGCGTCCAGGGCGTTTCTCACTGCCGGTTGCTCTGTTTGTCTTTTTATCCATTTTTTTGATTCGGTTGGCAAAATTAGCCAAATTCAGACAGGCTCAGTCAAAAGGGCTGAAAGCATTGATATGATGAGTAATCAGCGTGTTTTCACCGGAGGCAACCACCGAGATGATGTCAAAGCGCGTCTCTGTTTCCACTTTGTTTCGGCGAATAAAGACTTCAGCCAGGTTCACCAGTTGTTTTTGTTTCCGGTAATTTACGGCCTCTTCAGGATTTCCGTGCCTGAGACTATGCCTTGTTTTTACTTCAACGATTACCAGAAAGTCAGCATCGCGGGCAATGATGTCTATTTCGCCGAAAGTTGTTTTCCAGTTGGTGTGTAAAATCTTGTACCCCAAACCCTCCAGGAATTTTTTGGCAGCGTCCTCTCCGAATCTGCCTGTTTCAATTGTTGTGGTCATTCTGTTCAGTTTAGCTGATTTGAATGACATGATACCGGATGATAAAAGTAACGATTTATTGCTTTACAGGTAGCAATTAAAAATAACAAGGGCATTGCCATTTCACATTGTTTTTTACTTTTACCATTAAAAAGCAACAATGAATGTTCTGATTCAAGTATTGCCGGCAGCGTGCCTTATCCTGATGGCTTCTTTCGCATCCGCCCAAAACCCGGCCACCGGTTACAAGGCAAATAAAACAGATACCAACCAGAAAATTCTGGAAAAGGGAAAAAATTACGATCAGAACTTTGATATTGAAAACCATGAAGCCTTTTACCTTGAGGGCGAGGATTCTCTCTTTAAACACCTTTATAAAAGAATCGTTATTCCGAAAGAGGCCCATGATGCCAATCTTGTTGGCCAGGCCATGATCAGCTTTCAGGTTAACTTTGATGGCAAAGTGAGCAAGGCCACATCCATCAGCAGGGTGGGTTATGGTATTGACGAGCAGCTGACCGCCGTGCTCAATTCACTTGAATTTGTTCCGGCTACCCAGGGAGGTATGGCCTACCGTTCAGAGGTCATTCTCGAAATTCCTGTAAAGGCTTCCTATCTCTATAACATTCAGATTGGCGAAGGTAGCGGGGACAAATAAACTTTACCGTTTTTTATCCTTCCGGCCAAAAACCGAAAAATGAACATAACGGTTAGGATGAAGCCGCATGTCTTCGAGCAATTTCTCAAGGTTTTTTGCACTCCCTTCAAGGTTATGGTAAAGGCTGTCGTTGGTCATCAACTGGCCTACTGATCCTTCCCCCTTTTCTATTTTATGCAGCACCTGCTGAAGGCTTGAAACAGATTGTTGCAGGTCGGTCATTGTTTTGCCCACGTTTGAACGGGCCAGCTCATCGGTGATTTTATCCATGTTACTGAATACATTACTGAGCTTATCATTGTTCTTTCTGATGTTTTCAGTAATTGACCTGATATTGCCGAAAATATCACTCAGTTTAGTGCGTTCGCTGCCTACCAGCTGATCAACCTCGCCTACCGTATGCTCCAGTTTAAGAATTGAACGGTTGATACTTTCAAAACTCATCACCAGCCCATCCTGCGTTTTACGGTTAAAGACCCCTCTGAAAATAGTGAGCACCGAATCAATGGAGGCTACCAGCGATTCTACCCGACCTTTTAAAGGCAGTATAGTGGTAGTTAGGCGATCGGTAAATGCACTGTCAAGTATGCCTTGCAGTGTATCGCCCCTTGACAGTAATTTGTCTGAACTGCTCACCTCGAGATACATGGTGCGCGTACCAAGCAAATCGCTTTTGATATGAGCTTTCGTACCTGCAGGTATTTTAACATCACGGTTCGAAATCCTTAAACTCACCACTACTTTGTCGGGCTGGCCGTCAGTAAAAAAAACATCTTCAACCACGCCAATTTGTAACCCATTGATGGTAACCGGTGCAGAAGGCAGCAGAAAATCAGCGTTCTCAAAAACCGCATAAAAATTCCGGGCCGGAGAGAAGATGTTAATGCCCTTCAGGTAATTTATCCCGAAGTAAAACATGGCAATGGCTGCAATTACAACGATACCCACACGGGCTTCTCTGGTAAGTTTTGAAGGTATTTTCAATGTTCCGTTTTAAGGTTGTGGGTTCGATGCGGCTTCCTGCAAACTGATTCGCTGGTTCTTTCTGAATGCTACAACAAAGGCATCCGGATAGCCCGCTTTCTTCATTTCAGCCTGCAGACGAACCGCATCTTCGAGTTTCATGCAATTTCCTACGGTATATTTATATAAATTGTTTAGCCGGTATTCCCAGATATCGTTTCTGCCTTTGAATTTATGGCTGCCCGGCGGCAATTTTTCAGGTGAACTGATGATCTGAACCCTGAATATCACTGCGTTTGAGGTGGTATCGGCCAGGGTTTGTTCCTGCTCTGCCGGCGTAACTTGCTTTACTACCGGTTCATCTTTTCGGGGCGTAGCAGGCATTTCGTCGGGTATTATCAGCTGGCGGTTCTCGCTTTCGCCATCTACCCAATTTTTATAGCTGTTAAAAGCCTTGAGCATTGAGGCGGCCATTTTTTGCTGACCTTCTTCAGAACGGAGAAAACGTTCTTCGTCATTGTTGGTCAGGAAGCCGGTTTCGATCAGCACCGACGGCATGGTTGTTCGGTAAAGAACAAGAAATCCGGCCTGCTTCACCCCCCTGTTAAACCTGTTTGCATTCGTTTTGAATTCGTGCTGCAGGCGTTCGGCGAAATAAAGGCTTTGGGTGAGGAAGGCGTTCTGATACAATGAAAAAATAATGTTCGCTTCCGGACTGTTCGGGTCAAACCCGTCGTAACGTTTTTCGTAATTATCTTCCTTCAGGATTACAGCATTTTCGCGGCGTGCCACGTTCAGATTGTCATCGGTTTTGTGCAGGCCCATCACGAAGGTTTCTGCACCATAAGCTGTTTTGGGGCCGCTGTTACAATGTATGCAGATAAAAAGATCAGCCTTGTTCTCGTTTGCAATTTGAGCCCTGCGGTACAATTCAACAAATACGTCAGTTTTCCGGGTATAAATCACCTTCACATCCGGAAAATTGGCTTCAATCATTTTGCCCAGCTTCAACGAAACGGCCAGTGCCACATTTTTTTCAAACGATGAAGATCCGTGACAACCTGAATCATGGCCTCCGTGCCCCGGATCAATCACAACCGTTCGCACTTTATGATCCCTGAAGGGCTTTTCAGCTGCATGGGCTTCAACGATCAGTAGCAGCGACAGGGCCAGCACCAGAAACCCAAGTGTGAATATAAACGCTGTTTTTCGAATCTTTTGCAACATCTCTTTGGTCGATCAGGGTGGATTAGCCTGAAATAATTTAGTTTTGTGCCCTTTCCGGAACGAAAACCGTACAAAACTAATCTGCTGTTACCTTGAGATACCGGGCTTCGTTATATCATTTAACAACAGCTTTATTCACATTGCTTGGCGCGCATTTCACCTCGTTTGCTCAGGTGAATAACGTAAAAAGCACTGACACATTGCCTGAAAAGGGAGGTGTCAAAATTGATACGTTACCCGCCGGTTTACTTAAAACCGGACCAGGTTCAATTGACAAGAAAGTGATTTATTCAGCGCGCGATTCCATGCGGTTTGACCTGGCTTCAAGGCGCATATATCTGTTTGGCGAGGCGGATGTGAAATACGGAAACATCCATCTCAACGCTGATTTTATTACCATCAACTGGGAAACCAACCTGATTCATGCCGCAGGCAGCACCGATTCAACCGGAAAAGTAACCGGAAGGCCAAAATTTTCGCAGGATGGACAGGAGTTCGAGGCGGAAGAAATGGACTACAACTTTAAAAGCCGCAAGGGACGCATCCGTGAAATTTATTCAAAACAGGGTGAAGGCTTCCTGCTGGGCGAGGAGGTGAGAAAAGGCGCCGATAATGATTTTTTTGTCCGAAACGGGAAATATACCACCTGCGATTTACCGGATCATCCGCATTTTTATATCAATGCCACGAAAATTAAAGTAATACCAAACGATAAAATTGTAACCGGACCTGCCAATCTGGTAATCGAAGATATTCCAACTCCGCTGGCTGTACCTTTCGGTTTATTCCCCAATAGTACCACCCGTAAATCGGGTATCGTTTTTCCCACCTATGGCGAATCGCCGGCTTTGGGTTTTTTTCTCAGGGATGGCGGATATTATTTCGGAATCAACGACTATTTCGATGCGATACTTCAGGGAACCATTTATTCGAGGGGCAGCTGGGGGCTAAGTACCGGCACCAACTACAATGTCAGGTATAAGTATTCCGGGAAGTTTTCACTTGGCTATTCCAAAATCCTGCAGGGCGATCCCGATCTGCTGGGCTCAAGGGTAAATAAGGATTTTTTCGTCAGATGGAGCCATGCCCAGGATCCCAGATCCAACCCCAATGCACGATTCTCAGCCAGCGTGCAGGCAGGGTCAAGTAATTTCAATTTTCTGAATTCACTGAACCCATCGGCCATTGTAACCAACACCTTTCAAAGTTCCATCTCCTATTCAAGAAACTTTGGCAATTCTCCCTGGAGCATGGTAGTAAGCGCCGGGCACAGTCAAAATACGGCTACAAAAGTCATTACCCTTTCAGGCCCGGAACTCCAGGTAAACCGCAACAGGTCATTCCCTTTTAAACGCAGCGTTCCGGTAGGAAAAGAAAAATGGTACGAACGCATAGGCTACACCTATACCCTGCAGGGAAGAAACACCATCTCAATGGCCGACAGCCTTTTCGGGCGGCCAGGATGGGAGCGGAAATTCAGTAATGGCGTGCAGCATATTCTACCGGTGAGTACTTCGTTTCAGTTGTTTAATTACATTACGGTGAGCCCATCCATCAACACCTCCTGGAAATGGTATTTCAGTTCAATCCGCAAACGCATTGATGATGATTTACAGGTAATTACCGACACCATACCCGGATTTAGTTCTGCGTTTGAATACAACGCCAATGTGAGCGCATCCACCCGTGTATTCAGCTTTTTGAAACTGGGTCGTAATACCATCCGACATGTAATGAATCCACAGGTCGGTTTCAGGTACCAGCCCGACTTCAGTACAGTTGAATACGGTTATTTTGGACCAGGAGGCGCCCTTTCGGCTTATTCTCCCTTTGAGCAAAGCCTTTACGGACAGCCCTCGGTGGGCCGGCAGGGAACAGTGGGCTTGTCACTGAACAACAACCTGGAGGGTAAATTTCGCTCTCTCACCGATAGCACGGGTTTTAAGAAACGGATGTTGCTCGAGGCCTTCAACCTTTCAACAGGTTACAACCTGGCCGCCGACTCGCTGAAATGGCAGCAGTTAAGTTTAGCCGGAAGAACAAAAATTTTTAAAAAGCTTGATTTTGTTTACAGTGGGGCCTATGATTTCTATGCCCTTGATCCGATCAATAAAAACCGAATCAACAAAAGTGAATTCCGGCAAAACAGACGGTTGATGCGGATGGTAAATACCAGATTTGCCTTCACAACGGTGCTGGCTTCCGCCAAAAAAAATGAAAAGAAAAGTAACAAAGGTACCCCTGAGCAACGGGAGGAAGTGAAGCGTAACCCGGAGAATTATGTTGATTTTTCGATTCCCTGGGAACTTTCGGCCAATTATAATATCAACATCACCAATACCGGAAAGGAAACAGTGAACAATCAGGTACTGAACCTTACCGGGCGCATCAGCCTTACCTCTAAATGGCGTTTTGAATTCACTTCAGGGTATGATTTCCGCCTGAAAGATTTCTCTTTTTCAACCATTGATATCTACCGCGATCTGCATTGCTGGGAAATGCATTTCAACTGGATCCCCTTCGGCTTCAGGAAAAGTTTCAACTTCACCATCAATGTGAAATCCTCGGTTTTACAGGATTTGAAACTCAACCGGCGCCGGCAGTGGTTCGACCTGCAGGGATCATGAAGTTTTAATCTTTACAGCCGGCAGGTGAAGCTTCTCAGAGCGACATGATTTCAGCCATTTGCAGGATCTGTTCGTTCACCCCTGAAATATGCTTAACCGCGCCAGAAAGAGGCGTACGTTCCATCCGGCCTGCTATCTGCCCGATCATTACCCTGGTAGCTCCTTCGCGTAAGGCGTTAACAGCTTCATGGCCAAGACGTGTGGCCAATACCCGATCCATACAGGTTGGTGATCCGCCGCGCTGAATATGTCCGAGAATGGCCACTTTTGTTTCGTACTTGTCAAACTTTGACTGCACGATCTCAGCCACCTTGTAAGCGCCTCCGGCATCATCACCCTCTGCAACGATAATTACGCAGCCTGTTTTTTTTCGCTGCCATCCGCGTTCCAGTATTTCAACCAGCTTGTCAATATAAGTTGTTGTTTCCGGAATGAGAATTGCTTCTGCTCCACAGGCAATGCCGCTGCGCAGCGCAATCAGTCCAGCGTCGCGCCCCATTACCTCTACAAAAAACAAACGATTGTGCGAAGTGGCCGTGTCGCGTATATTATCAACCGCCTGTACCACGGTGTTGATGGCTGTATCGTACCCAATCGTAAAATCAGTGCCGATCAGGTCATTGTCAATGGTACCCGGAATACCGATAACCTTAAGGTCAGGATGTTCGGTGGCTAAAATCTCTGCCCCCCTGAACGATCCGTCGCCGCCAATCACAATGAGCCCCTGAATGCCTTCACGGCGCATATTCTGAGCAGCTTCAGCACGACCTTCCCTGGTTAAGAAACGCTTACTGCGCGCAGTTTTCAGCATCGTTCCACCCCGCTGTATGATGTTTCCAACCGAAGCAGAATCCATCAATCGGAATTCACCGTTGATAAGTCCATCATAACCGCCAATTACACCGGTTACCTTAAGAGAATGGAAAATAGATGTTCTGACAATGGCCCTGATGCAGGCATTCATACCCGGAGCGTCTCCTCCGGAGGTCAGCAATGCGATATGGTTCATGGTGTAAATTCTATTGCGCCGAGATCGGGCTGTTGGTCACTCAGGCGGTTTTGCCCGAGAATGTCTTCTGGTATAGGTGGAAAGCTACTTACAAATTCCGGATTACCTGCATTTCTTGCAGGAGAATCAGCTTTTAAACCGTAAGACTGCTCAAAGGCGTCTACAAAATGAGGGTCTTTGTTGAAGATCATGCCTGAAAAATGTTGGGCATCATCCTGATTAATGTCTTTATTTTTAAGGCGTAGCAATGAGTTCTCAAACTTCCAGTCGAAGCCAACTGAGGGGTCATTCACCTGCCCTGTTTCCAGCTCATTTTCATCCTGCTTGCTGCCATACACAATGCCGTTTCGGAATCTGAAGGTGAGGGGATAAGGCGTAATACTCTGGTCTGGATTGAGCTTACCATTGCTCAGATAAACAGAGGGTTCGGTTCTCACTGTTCCGTTCCAGTAATTGGCAACTGTACAGTGCCTGAAATTGTAATTGCCGCCCAACAGGGCAAGCGCATAATTTCCGCAGTTGCTGATGATGTTGTTGAAGCAGGTTGTTATCTTGTAGTTTACCCCATATAACCCAAACGCCCGCATATTGCGGATGCGTGTATTGCTGAGCACCAGCTCCCCTCCGGTTGGGCCAGGGCCGAGCTCAGGGACATACTCAGCCTGAATACCAATATTTCCGTTTTTTATCACTGCATAATTGATCTTGTTAACCGTATTGCCCTGATTGATCCAGATACGGTCCCACTGCCCGGCAACATTGCGGTAAGCCTCTTCTTTTCGTACCCCCTGAAAAACAACTGAATCTTCGCGTATGCCGTTTACCTCGATGGTGCCGTTTTTATACACCCAGATACCTGCATTATTGTAAAGATATACCTGTGTGCCGGGGTCAATGGTCAGTTTGCACGCACTGTCAACAGCAAGGTAGCCAATGATCACTACCGGAATATCCTTGGTCCAGTGCGCATCACATTCGGCCACAGAATAGGGCGGGAAACCGTTGGAGGAGATGGTAGGCCTGTAAAATCTGGCATTTCGTCCGTAAGCCATCAGCATCACCTGCTGCCGGTTGCCATTCAGGTTAAATTGCACGCTGTCGAGTACAACAAACGGAAGCTGTTCATTATTGGGGTTGATGGTAACTTCGGCAAAAATGAATATGCTGTCGTTGGCTTCTATTTCAACATCGCTGACTGCATTACCGGGAATACCGTCGACATTCAGCCTGAAAGGAGAACTGTTTCCACCGCCAAGCCTTATGTCGGATACCTTTACCGGAAGATTGCTGTTGTTATATACCAGAAACCTTTTGGTTACAGATCCCAGGGAGGTGAATACAGTATCAAAATATACCGTGTCAACAGAAAAGCCAAGACTGGCATTCTTGTCGTTGTTAAAATCATCTTTTTTACAGCCGGGTAAAAGCCAGCACAAAAAAAGTGTCAGCAGCGACCAGCCGCTTGTTCGCAATATGAAATTTCTGTTCAATGGGCTTAGAACGCTCAATTGTTCAATTTATTCTAAACAAAGTTCAGTTTAAGCCGTTCAACCGGACGGCCATTTACAATGTGCTCATCCACGATCTCTTCAACATCCGATACTTGAACACCTCCGTAAAAAACACCATCGGGATACACCACCACGGTTGGCCCCAGTTCACAGATATCAAGGCAACCGGATTTCTGCGCCCGAATAGGGTAGTCAAGTTTCCGGTCGAGGATAGCCTTTTTGAAGGCGGTTACAAGTCTAAGGCCGTGGTCATTTCCACAACTGGGCCGGCCGCCTTCGGTGCGCTGATTGTTACAAACAAAAATGTGTTTCTGATATTTTAGCTGACTCATAGTTGCAAAGATACACGCTTGAAACGCTATATTTAAATTGTGATGGAAAATGTTAAAACTGTAGTGATTACCGGAGGAACAGGGCTTGTTGGCCGGCACCTTATTCCTGAACTGAAGCAGCGGGGCTGGAAAATCAGGCTGCTGAGCCGCCGGGCAAATAATACTGAAGGCAATGATGCGGTGTTCCGCTGGGATCCGCTCAATGGATACATTGACCCTGCCGCCCTTCGGGGCGTAAGCCATGTTGTTCATCTTGCAGGTGAACCAATTTCAGGCGGCAGATGGACAAAACAAAGAAAAGATTTGATTTTAAGGAGCAGGGTAGAGGGGGCAAAATTGTTGCTGCAGGCATTCAGCGAAGCAAACAGCAGGCCGGATGTATTTGTGTCAGCATCTGGTACAGGCTGGTACGGGATGGTAACCGATGAAAAACTGCATACCGAAGACGAGCCTGCTGCTGCTGATTTTTTAGGACAGACCTGCAGGCAATGGGAGGCGGCTGCCGACGCTTTTTTAAGTACAGGAAGCAGGGTAGTAAAACTGAGAACCGGCATTGTGCTGGCGGCTGACGGTGGGGCTTTGCCTGTAATGGCGCTTCCGGTAAAATTGTTTGCCGGATGTTTGCTGGGCAGCGGCAAGCAGCAAATGCCCTGGATACATATTGTGGACCTTTGCCGCATGTATGCCGAAGCACTTGAGAACAAAACATGGAACGGCGCCTATAATGCAGTGGCCACAGAACATTGCACACACCGGGAATTTATGCAGGCGATAGCAAAAGCGCTTCACCGTCCACTCTGGCCGATCAGGATTCCCGGCTGGCTGCTAAAGATCCTGCTGGGTGAAATGGCGGGCCTGATAACAGCGGGTAGCAGCATCAGCAACAAAAAAATAAAAAATCAGTCATTACTTCAGTTAAAGAGCGATTTAAATCAATCTGTCAAGGAGATTTTGTTTAGATAATTGGAATTCAAATCTGTTAGATTTGTATAACCAGTTTCACGCATTTGAAATGGTTAAGCCCTTTTGTGCTTTCGAATGATTAGTTCGGGATTAACTATACTTGCACCATGAAAGAAAAAGGTGTATCAGACTTTTATGATAAGTACAGTAAAGATCAGATAAAAACAGGCGTTCATCTGCGGCATTTTACCCTGCTCGCCAGATTAAAAAAAGCCGGTTTGAAGAAAGATGCTGTAGTGCTGGAGGTTGGTTGTGGTATCGGAACCCTCACCGGACTTTTAGGATCTTATGTAAAAAATGGGGAAATTATCGCCACGGATATAAGTCCTGAAAGTATTGATATTGCCCGTAAGTTAAACGCAAAGCACATGCATATCAATTTTGAGGTCACTGATATGATGGAGTTTGTGCCCGATAAAAAAATTGATTTTGTTGTATTTCCGGATGTTCTTGAACACATCCCCAAAGAAAACCATAATCGTATATTTAAAAATATCTGCAAGGCGATTCATCCCGGCAGCAAATTCGCCATCCATATTCCCGATCCGGTTAACCTGGATTATGTGAGAACCTATCAGCCTGAATTATTGCAAATCATTGATCAGTCGCTATACGTTGATGACCTTGCCAATGCAATTAAAGACACTCCGCTGATGGTTGACATTTATGAGCGTTATTCGTTGTTCAGTAAAAATCCTGATTATAACTGGATTGTTTTGTCGGTGAAGCAGCCCCTTAAAGAACAAAAGAAAAGACCGAAAGCGTTGATGAAGGTGATTGAGCTTTACCGAAAGTACAATGCCTGAAAAAAAGATACTGGCCTATTTCACGCCATCCTTATCATCATTTGCAAAAAAGGATATCAATATCTTCAATGAGCATTATGATGTGCATGTTTTTTTGTTTAATCCGCCCCAAAAAATTCTCACGCCACTATATTTTTTAAGGCAACTCTGGTTTTTACTGAAGAATTACAAAGCAACTTCTTACGTTTCACAGTTTGCAGGATACCACGCGTTACTGCCCGGTTTTTTTTCAAAGATTCCGGGCAAGAAATCATTTATTGTCACTGGTGGTACTGACTGTGTTTCATTTCCACAGATGGGATATGGAAATTTCTCCAAAAAGTTGCTGGGGCTGATGACCTGTCTTTCATTCAGGCTGGCCGATAAAATTCTTCCGGTGCATTCATCACTGGTTGAGTCGGTGAATAATTTTGATCCCGATCAGTCTGGACTTCAGGGCATGCTGGCATTTTGCAGCAAACTCAAAACGCCCTGGAAGGTAGTTTTCAACGG